>NZ_CP108002.1:5749348-6051946 GCF_041435055.1 Streptomyces sp. NBC_00341
GATCATCGGGCTCGTCGTCTTCCAGGTGGCCGCGTCCGCAGCGGGGAAGGACGCCTTCCACCTGCTCGCCGAACGCTGGGACTCGATCTGGTACCAGCGGGTCGCCGAGCACGGCTACGGCTACACCGTCACGCTCCCCGACGGCGGCATCCACTCCGACCTGGCCTTCTTCCCACTGCTGCCCGCACTGGAGCGCGGCATCGCGGAGGTGACCCCGCTCGGTCTCGCGGGCGCAGGACTGCTGGTGGCGTGGCTGGCCGGCATCCTCGCGGCCTGGGGGATCTTCGCCGTCGGAGCGCGGCTGTACGGACGCCGGGCCGGGGTGGCGCTGGCCGCGCTGTGGGGGGTGTACCCGACGGCGTTCGTGCAGTCGATGGCGTACACCGAGACCCTGTTCACCGCGCTCGCCGCCTGGTCGCTGTACGCCGTGCTGACCCGGCGGTGGATCGTGGCCGGTGCGCTGTGCGGACTGGCCGGGCTGACCCGCCCCTCCGCCGCCGCGCTCATCGCCGCCCTCGCGATCACCGCCGCCGTCACGCTCGTACGCGAGTACCGGGCCGGCGCCACCGACGGCATCGTCCGCCGCAACGGCCGGATGCTGGCCGGGGTGGCCCTCGCACCGCTGGGCTGGCTCGGGTACGTGGTGTTCGTCGCCGTGCGCGAAGGCAGCCCGCTCGCCTACTTCGACGTCCAGGCCCAGTGGGGCAACAGCATCGACGGCGGCGCCGCCCTCGCGGCCTTCATCCTCGGCCTCCCGCTGCCGGGGGCGCTCGGGCTGTGCGCGGCGCTGGCCGGGCTCGGATGGCTGGTGTACCTGTGCGTGCGGCAGCGCCAGCCGCTCCCCGTGCTCGTCTACGGCATCGCCGTCGTCGTCATCTCGCTGATCGGCTCCGGCTACTTCGGCTCCCGGCCCCGGCTGATGATGCCGGCGTTCCCGCTCCTCCTGCCGCCCGCCGTCGCCCTGCTGCGGCTGCGCTCCACGGCCCGAACGGCGACGGTCCTCGCGGTGCTCGCCGCCGCCTCCGCCGGGTACGGGGCGTGGACGCTGCTGGGCTCCGGCCCGCCGTGAGCCGGGCCTGCCGGTCACGCGCCATCGGGTCGCGGCGGGTCAGCCGCCGGGTCCCGCGCACGGCAGGTCCTAAGGCCGTACCCCCGTGGGGCCGTCGCCCTGCGCGATTCCCACCCGCACGCCCGGCCGCAGCCCCCACCTCGCCATCGCGCCGGCCTCGGCCTCGATCACGTGCCGGGCGCGGAGCCGGGGGAGGCCCAGCCGTCCCGGCTTCATCGTGTGGACCGCCACCACGTTCAACTTCCGGTCCAGATAGGCCACATCGATCGTGAACCGCATACGGAAGGAGTGCACGCTCCCGCACGGGGTGATCAGCAGCGCGCCCTCGACGCCGTCCTGCCCGAGCAGCCCACGGCTCCGGTGCCGGTAGGAGGCCGCGATCCGCAGCGGTATCTCCGTCTCCCGTTCCCCCTCCGGGTCCGCGAACGTCAGCGTTCCAGTGCCATTGCGCCATCGGGCCATGTCCATGACGGTAACGCCAACTGCCGTCCCCCGGGCCGTAACAGAGTGCCCTAGGGTCGGTGAGGTGTACGCCACGCTGATAGCGGTCGCCGCCCTCTGGGGCGCCGCGACCGGACTGCTGGTCCCGCGCGCCGCCTACCGGTTCTCCGTCGAACCCGAGGACGCGTGGCGCGACGCCTGCCCGGCCGGCCACGCCCTCACCGGGCCGGGCCGGGGCTGGCTCGGCTCCGCGCGCTGCACCGCCTGCGCGACGGCGGGGGCGACGGCCGCCGTACACACGGAAACCGGCCCCCACACCGATGAGGCCCCGGACATCGGTGATGCCCCGGACGCCCCGCGCGCCGCGCCGTGGCGCCGGGGCGGGCCGCGCTACGCGCCCGCCCTCCTCGCGCCCGTCGTCTCCGCCCTCGGCTGCGCCATCGTCGCCGCGACCACCGGGGCCCGCCCCGAGCTCGCCGTATGGCTGCTGCTCACCCCCGTCGCCGTACTCCTCGCGGCCGTCGACCGCCGCGTCCACCGGCTGCCGGACGAGCTGACGCTGCCGGCCGCCGGGGCGGCCGCCGCCCTCCTGGGGGTCGCCGCGCTGCTGCCGGAGCACGGCGGCTCCTGGCTGTCCGCGCTGCTCGGCGGCGCCGGCCTCGGAGCCTTCTACCTCCTGCTCTTCCTCGTCAACCCGAACGGAATGGGCTTCGGCGACGTGAAGCTCGCGCTCTCGCTGGGCGTGGTCCTCGGCTGGTACGGCTGGGCCGTCGTGTTCGTCGGGGGCTTCGCCGGGTTCCTGTTCGGCGCGGTGTACGGCCTCGCGCTGATGATCCTGCGGCGCGCCGGGCGCAGGACGGGCATCCCGTTCGGGCCGTTCATGATCGCCGGGGCGCTGCTGGGCGTCCTCCTCGGCGGGCTGGCCGCCTGAGCGGCTGCGCACGCGACCGGGGCGGCCGATATCCGGTCGCGTGCGGCGGGGTCCGGCTGAGACCATTTCCGGATGCCCGCAACACCCGAGGACAAGCAAACGGCGGAGGCGGCCGAGCGCGCCCGATTCGACGCTCTCGTCACCGAGGCGGACACCGTCCCGGTATCCGGCTGGGACTTCTCCTGGCTCGACGGCCGGGCCACCGAGCAGCGGCCCTCCTGGGGCTACGCCCACGCCATGGGGGAGCGGCTGGGCCGGGCGAGCGCCGCGCTGGACATCCAGACCGGCGGCGGTGAGGTCCTCGCCGCCGCGCCGAAGCTGCCGCCGCTGACCGTCGCCACCGAGTCCTGGCCGCCGAACATCGCCCGCGCCACCGCCCTGCTGCACCCGCTCGGCGCCGCCGTGGTGGCGGACGCGGACGAGCCGCCGCTGCCGTTCGGCGACGCGGCGTTCGACCTGGTCGTCAGCCGGCATCCGGTGACCACCTGGTGGGACGAGATCGCCCGGGTCCTGGCGCCCGGCGGCACGTACTTCTCCCAACAGGTCGGCCCCGCCAGCGTCTTCGAGCTCGTCGAGTACTTCCTCGGCCCGCAGCCGCCGGAGGTACGGGGCAGCCGCGACCCGGAGCAGGCACGCGCCGCCGCGGAGGCCGCCGGTCTCGAAGTCGTCGACCTGCGGTTCGAGCGGCTGCGCACCGAGTTCCTCGACATCGGCGGGGTCGTCTACTTCCTGCGCAAGGTGATCTGGATGGTGCCGGGCTTCACCGTCGAGACGTACCGGCCGCAACTCGCCGCGCTGCACCGGCGGATCGAGGACGAGGGACCGTTCGTCGCCCACACGACCCGCTTTCTGATCGAGGCCCGCAAACCCGGGCGGCCGGTCTCACCCGCGTAGCCCCTTCCCGCGCCCGAGGGATGGCACTCTGGTCGCTGAGCGCACGGGGAAGGAGCCAGGCGATGAGGGTCGGCAGCGACGAGGAAGCCACGAGCGGCCCGCGGCAGGGGAACGCCGAATGGCTCAGAGGCGCCCGGATCGTCGGCGTCCTCGGTGTGTTCTACCGCCCAGAGGGCCGGATGGGGGAGCCGGAGGCCGTTGAATTCCTGCTGTCCGACAGCCAGTCGGTGCTGCTGACCTGCGCCTCCGACGGCACCCTGCACGTCGGTTCCGGCACCTGGCCGCACCTTCCCGACTGGTGCGTACCGGCCGCCCAGTGGGAGTTCGCCACGATGGCGAACCTGCCGCAGCCGCCCGACGGCGGCTGGACGGTGCTGAGGACCGAGGAGCGCCGGGACGACCGGGGCGAGGTCCACGAGGCCGTCATCCGCTGCGAGGGCGGCCGTTTCGTGGTCATCGGCGGGGACACCGTGGGCATCAGGTTCACCCGGGGCCACCGGGGCGCGGCGTCCACGACCTGACAGCGACCGGCGCCCGGAATGTGCACGTCCTGTGTACGTCTCGTGGGCGCCTCGGGCGTCAAGGCGACGCCGCCGGGCGTCCGCGCAGGTCCAGGGGGGCCGGAGGCCCGTATTCCGTGCTCACAACGGAGCCCCGCACATCCGGAGAGTAATTATTCGGCGTCGATGCACGCAGCATCACTTACGAAGGGTTATGGTGGAAACCCCCCCTCGGGCCGGTCCGTAACCCCCCCCACGGACCGGCCCGTTTTTTTGTGCCCCGGTTTCGTGACCCGGGTTTGTGCCCCGGCGCGAACGGGGCCCGGCCGTCAGCCCCGTCCGGCCCAGATGTTCGTACCGGCGGTGTCCACGGCGAAGGTGTCGATCTCCTTCAGCTCAGCCGCGGTCAGAGCCGGACCGGCCAGCGCCGCGACGTTCTCCTCCAGCTGCCGCACGCTCGACGCGCCGATCAGAGCCGACGTCATGCGGCTGTCGCGCAGCACCCAGTTGAGGGCCAGCTGGGCCAGCGACTGGCCGCGGCCCCGCGCGATGTCGTTCAGCCCGTTGAGCCGGCGCACCACCTCGTCCGAGAGCAGATCCGGGTTGAGGGACTTGCCCTGGGTGGCGCGCGAACCCTCCGGGATGCCCTTCAGGTACTTGTTGGTCAGCAGCCCCTGGGCGAGCGGCACGAAGGAGATGCAGCCCATACCGGCCGCCTCCAGCGTGTCCAGCAGCCCGTCCTCCTCCGTCCAGCGGTTGATCATCGAGTAGGACGGCTGGTGGATCAGGGCCGGGACGCCCATCTCCCTGAGCAGCCGGGCCGCCTCCGCGGTCTGCTCGGAGTTGTACGAGGACACCCCGACGTACAGCGCCTTGCCCTGTCGCACGGCGGAGGCCAGGGCCCCCATCGTCTCCTCCAGCGGGGTGTCCGGGTCGAAGCGGTGCGAGTAGAAGATGTCGACGTAGTCGAGGCCCATCCGCTTCAGCGAGGCGTCGAGCGAGGACAGCAGGTACTTGCGCGAGCCCCACTCGCCGTAGGGGCCGGGGTGCATGTCGTACCCGGCCTTGGTGGAGATCACCAGCTCGTCGCGGTAAGGGGCGAAGTCCTGCCGGAAGAGCTTCCCGAAATTGAGCTCGGCGGAGCCGGGCGGCGGGCCGTAGTTGTTGGCCAGGTCGAAGTGGGTCACCCCGAGGTCGAACGCGCGGCGCAGGATGGCCCGCTGCGAGTCCAGCGCGCGGTCGTCGCCGAAGTTGTGCCAGAGGCCGAGCGAGACGGCCGGGAGCTTGAGGCCGCTGCGGCCGGTGCGCCGGTACTCCATGGAGTCGTAGCGCGTGCCGGCGGCCCGGTAATAGGAAGAGGATTCAGTCACGTTTCCCTCTTTATCACGGACTTGTGACAGGCCGGGTTGGGCCGGTGCGGCGCCTGCGCAGTAATGTGGCGGCTTCGGGACTGCCACGGCACGGCGGGGCGATCGGCCCCCTACCGGTGCGACGATCCCCAGGGGGACAGCCCCGGGCGAGGCGGCGGGCGGGCCCGCACGGAACCGAGAGGTGGACTCAGTGAACTTGCGCGACCTGGTGTACGGGCTCTACGCCCGCCGGGTGGAGGCCCGCCTCGATCACGCCCAGGTGCCCAAGCACATCGGGGTCATCCTCGACGGGAACCGGCGCTGGGCGAAGGCCTCCGGCGGCACGGCCGCCGAGGGCCACCAGGCGGGTGCGGACAAGATCAAGGAGCTCCTCGGCTGGTGCAGCGAGACCGACGTCGAGGTCGTCACGCTCTGGATGCTCTCCACGGACAACTTCGACCGGCCCGAGTCCGAGCTCATCCCGCTCCTCGGCATCATCGAGAACACCGTGCGCGACCTCGTCGCGGACGGCCGCTGGCGCGTCCACCACGTCGGCACCCTCGACCTGCTGCCCGCACACACCCAGACGGTCCTCAAGGAGGCCGAACAGGCCACGATCGGGGTCGACGGAATACTGGTCAACGTCGCCGTCGGCTACGGAGGCCGGCAGGAGATCGCGGACGCGGTGCGCTCGCTGCTCCTCGACCACTCCGCCAAGGGCACGTCCTTCGAGGACCTGGCGGAGATCGTCTCCACCGACCTGATCTCCGAGCACCTCTACACCCGGGGCCAACCCGACCCGGACCTGGTGATCCGGACCAGCGGGGAACAGCGCCTGTCGGGCTTCATGCTCTGGCAGAGCGCCCATTCGGAGTACTACTTCTGCGAGGTCTTCTGGCCGGCCTTCCGCCGGGTCGACTTCCTGCGCGCCCTGCGTGACTACGCGGCCCGCCACCGCCGCTACGGGGGCTGACGCCGCATTTCCGCCCAGCTCGCCGCCCCCGCCGTACCGGTGACGTCGGCGAGGACGGACGGGCTTGAGCGGCTCGGGCTGCATGGCTTCGGGTGTTCGAGGGCATACCCCTGACAGGTCGACGTCCGGTCAGGAACCAGGCGGATGTCGTCACCAAGTGAGCGGCATGGAGTCCGCTCGCCCGGGAGGCCCTTTGCACACGAAGGACCGTACATACAGTGCGGCTGACGTCGAGGGCCGGCGCTCGGCCCGCGCAAGGTGGCCGAAGCCCGGTCCGTCCTCTCCCTTTGGGATGCTCCGCGACGCCGTCGCACCCCAACCTCGTCCGAGGGGGTACGTCCTTCCGTGGTGACCAGCACAAAGCGCCGCATGCCCGACAGGCGCACCTATGTTCTCGACACCAGCGTCCTGCTGGCCGATCCGAACGCCATGTCCCGCTTCGACGAGCACGAAGTCGTGCTCCCGGTCGTCGTGGTCACGGAACTGGAGGCCAAACGGCACCACCCGGAGCTCGGGTACTTCGCCCGGCAGGCCCTGCGCCTGCTGGACGACTTCCGGGTCCGGTACGGCCGGCTGGATGCCCCGATCCCCCTCGGGGATCTGGGCGGGACGCTGCGCGTCGAACTCAACCATTCCGATCCCGGCGTACTGCCCGCCGGCTACCGGTTGGGGGACAACGACTCACGGATTCTCGCGGTAGCGCGCAATCTGCAGGCCGAGGGGTACGACGTCACGGTCGTCTCCAAGGACCTGCCGCTCCGGATCAAGGCCTCTTCGGTCGGCCTCCTCGCCGAGGAGTACCGCGCCGAACTCGCCATCACCGACGCCGGCTGGACGGGGATGGGCGAGCTGTCCCTCTCCGCAGAGCAGGTGGACCTCCTCTTCTCCGAGGAGACGCTGTACGTCCCGGAGGCCGCCGATCTGCCGGTCCACACCGGCCTGGTCCTCCAGTCCGAGCGCGGCAAGGCGCTCGGCCGGGTGACACCGGAGGGCAACGTCCGGCTCGTCCGGGGCGACCGGGAGGCCTTCGGCATCCACGGCCGCAGCGCCGAACAGCGCATCGCGCTGGATCTGCTGCTGGACCAGGACGTCGGCATCGTCTCGCTCGGCGGCCGGGCCGGCACCGGCAAGTCCGCACTGGCGCTCTGCGCCGGTCTGGAGGCCGTGCTGGAGCGGGGACAGCACAAGAAGGTGATGGTCTTCCGCCCGCTGTACGCGGTCGGCGGGCAGGACCTCGGCTATCTGCCCGGTTCCGAGGCCGAGAAGATGGGTCCCTGGGCACAGGCCGTCTTCGACACGCTCTCGGCGGTCGCCGGGCGCGAGGTCATCGAGGAGGTCCTGGGACGCGGGATGCTGGAGGTGCTGCCGCTCACCCACATCCGCGGCCGGTCCCTCCACGACGCCTTCGTGATCGTCGACGAGGCCCAGTCCCTCGAACGGAACGTCCTGCTGACCGTGTTGTCCAGGATCGGGGCGAACTCGCGGGTGGTGCTCACGCATGACGTGGCCCAGCGGGACAACCTCCGGGTCGGCCGGTACGACGGAGTGGTCGCCGTGGTCGAGAAGCTGAAGGGCCATCCGCTCTTCGCGCACACCACGCTCACCCGGTCCGAGCGATCGCCGATCGCCGCGCTGGTGACCGAAATGCTGGAGGAAGGCCAGATCTGACACGGGATACGACAGTTGGTGCCGCCCGGCGAGCGAACGAGCTTAGCCGGGCGGCACTGTGTTGCGGTGTCATTTCCGTAATTCACTTGCTCCAAACGAGGTGTGAGCTTTCACACGCAACAGAGAATTGCTTCGTGGCGTCCCGTTCCGGCAGAGTCTTGCTTCCGTCAGGCCCCGCATACGGCACACCCGCACCACCAGAGGTGCAACGCACCACACAACTCAACAACCGCCGTCCGTATGCCGCCCGCGAGTACCACGCGGCGCTCCCTCCGGGGAGTCGCCCACCGGGCCCGTGCCTCCCGTGACCCAAGCAGTAGGGAGGCCAGTGTCAGGGGCACGATTGCGCCCGCGAGGTCACCTAAGCGGGCGATGCTGGAAGGACACCGTGTGAGCCGGATCTCGGTCCGGGGGTTCGCCGTGGCATCTGCCACAGCGGTAACCACCGTAGGCGCCGTAGTGGGCGTTGCAGCGGGCAGTACCCCCGCTGTCGACGACAACAACTTCGAGGCCACCGCAGCCGACACCACGCTGCTCGCAGACATCCCCGCGGGCCAGCAGGCCCAGGTGCAGACCGCTTCCCTGACGCAGCAGGCCGACGCCCAGGCGTCCGCGGCCGACGCGACGGCGAAGAAGTCCGCGGAGGAATCGGCCCGTATCCAGGCCGCCAAGGACGCCAAGAGCAAGAAGCAGGCGGCCGAGGACAAGCTGGAGAAGGAGCGCCAGGAGAAGGAGCGCCAGGAGAAGGAGGACCGCGCCAGCCGGTCCGAGGTCCGCAGCGCCAGCACGTTCGCTGTCCAGGGCTCCTACTCCGTGGCCGAGATCCAGGCGATGGCGCGGCAGATCGTGCCCGGCGACCAGTTCCAGTGCTTCAGCAACATCGTGAACCACGAGTCGACCTGGAACTACCGGGCGACCAACCCGTCCTCCGGCGCCTACGGGCTCGTCCAGGCGTACCCCGGTTCGAAGATGGCGTCCGCCGGTGCCGACTGGCAGACCAACCCGGCCACGCAGATCAAGTGGGGCCTCAGCTACATGAACGGCCGCTACGGCAGCCCGTGCGGTGCCTGGTCCTTCTGGCTGGAGCACCAGTCGTACTAGGCAGTTGTCCGGCCTGGAGCCCTCGTCGGTTCCGTCGCAACCTCTCGAAGCCCCTCCCCGTCCTACGGTGAGGGGCTTCGCGCATGTACGGTCATGCGGGACCGTTCCCGGGGGGAGCGGTGGGGAGAGCGGACGGGGGTAGAGGAACCGTTATGTCAAAACTGCCGGGATGGCTCGGACAGCTGGGGGCTGAACTCACCAAGATCGGTGAGCGCCTGGAGGAACGCCGCGTCGAGGCCGACGACGAGGACGACAAGGCCGCGCACCACGCCTCGTCGGCTACCACCGGTGCGGAACCCGGGAGCGGGGCCGACAAGGGCGCCGCGGAGCATGTGCCCCCGCCGCCCGCGTACGCCCCCGACGTCGCCGCGCGCCCCGATCCGGTCGCGGCGATCCCCTGGGGGATGCGGGTGGCGGCCGAGGCGGGCTGGCGGCTGCTGGTCCTCGCGGGCACCCTGTGGGTGCTCATGCGGGTCATCAGCGCGGTGCAGCTGGTGGTGCTGGCGTTCGCCGCCGCGCTGCTCGTCACCGCGATGCTCCAGCCGACGGTGGAGCGGCTGAGGCGGGCCGGGCTGCCGCGCGGGCTGGCCACGGCGGGCACCGCGGTCCTGGGCTTCGTGATCATGGGCCTGGTCGGCTGGTTCGTGGTGTGGCAGGTGATGGACAACCTGGACTCGCTGTCCGACCAGGTCCAGGCCGGTATCGCGGACCTGAAGAACTGGCTGCTGGACAGCCCGTTCCACGTCACCGACAAGCAGATCAACGACGTCGCGAAGAACCTCAGCGACACCGTCGGCACGAACACCGAGGCGATCACCTCGGCCGGACTCCAGGGCGTCACCGTGATGGTGGAGTTCCTCACCGGGATGCTGCTGGCGATGTTCTCCACGCTCTTCCTGCTGTACGACGGCAAGCGCATCTGGCTCTGGGTGCTGAAGCTCGTGCCCGCGCAGGCGCGGCCGGGTGTCGCCGGAGCGGGCCCGCGCGCCTGGCGCACGCTGACCGCCTATGTGCGGGGCACGGTCATCGTCGCGCTGATCGACGCGATCTTCATCGGCCTCGGGATCTACTTCCTCAATGTGCCGCTGGCCGTACCGCTGGCCGTCTTCATCTTCCTGTTCGCCTTCATCCCGCTCGTCGGGGCGGTGGTCTCCGGGGCGCTGGCGGTGGTCGTCGCGCTCGTCACCCAAGGCGTGTTCACGGCACTGCTGGTGCTGGCCGTGGTCCTCGCGGTCCAGCAGATCGAGGGCCACATCCTGCAGCCGTTCATCCTGGGCCGCGCGGTGCGCGTGCACCCGCTGGCGGTGGTGCTCTCGGTCGCCGCGGGCGGCATGATCGCGGGCATCGGGGGCGCCGTCGTCGCGGTGCCTCTGGTCGCGGTGACCAACACGGTGGTCGGCTATCTGCGGGCGTACGGGCAGGAGGAGGCCCGCCGCCACTCGCCGCCGCCGCACGGTGCGACCGCCCTGGACACCGCGCCGACCCCGGCCCCCGGATCGCCGCCGGCGGAGACCGACGACGGCAGCGAGGAGGAGCCGGTGGCGGACCGGCCGAAGGAAGTCTGAGCCGGCACATAAGAAGGGCCCCGGGGACGGTCGGTCGTCCTCGGGGCCCTTCTCGTTCATGGGTACCGCGGGTGTTACTCGGCGAGGACGGCCTCGGCTTCGAGGGTCACGCCGACCGCCTGGATCACCGAGGCGATCTTGACGGCTTCCTGAATGGTCTCACGGTCCACGCCGGCCTTGCGCAGCACCTGCTCGTGGGAGTCCAGGCACTGGCCGCAGCCGTTGATCGCGGAGACGGCGAGCGACCACAGCTCGAAGTCGACCTTCTCCACGCCCGGGTTGCCGATCACGTTCATCCGCAGGCCCGCACGGAGGTTCCCGTACTCGGGGTCCGACAGCAGGTGCCGGGTCCGGTAGAAGACGTTGTTCATCGCCATGATGGCGGCGGCCGACTTCGCGGCGGTGTACGCCTCCGCGGAGAGGTTGGCCTTCGCCTCCGGCTCCAGCTCACGCAGCACCTTCGGCGAGCGCGAGGCGATCGCGCAGGCGAGGACGGTGCCCCAGAGCTGCTGCTGCGGCAGTTCGCTGTTCCCGATGACCGAACCGAGGTTCAGCTTCAGGTCCTTGGCGAAGTCCGGAACGGCGGCCTTCAGTTCGTCGAGTGCCATATCGGTGTCAGCTCACTCGCCCGAGAGGAGCGCGACCGGGTCCAGGGTGTTCTCGCCCTTGGTCCAGTTGCAGGGGCACAGCTCGTCGGTCTGCAGGGCGTCGAGGACCCGCAGGACCTCCTTGGGGTTACGGCCCACGGAACCGGCGGTCACCATCGTGAACTGGATCTCGTTGTTCTGGTCGACGATGAAGACGGCGCGCTGCGCGAAGCCGTCCTCGCCCTCGATGCCGAGGTCACGCATGAGCTCGTGCTTGGAGTCGGCCAGCATCGGGAAGGGCAGGTCGGTGAGGTCCGGGTGGTCCTTGCGCCAGGCGTGGTGCACGAACTCGGAGTCACCGGAGAAGCCGAGGATCTGGGCGTCGCGGTCGGCGAACTCCTCGTTCAGCTTGCCGAACGCGGCGATCTCCGTGGGGCAGACGAACGTGAAGTCCTTCGGCCACGCGAAGATCACTTTCCAACCCTCATACGTCTTGTGGGTGATGGTCTCGAACTCCTTGCCCTTCTCAAGGGAAACGCAAGCAGTCAGTTCGAACTGGGGAAACTGGTCACCGACAGTGAGCATGGTTCGGGGTACTCCTGTGTAGCTCGGGGCTGGACCTGAGCACAGTCGCACATGTCCCATTGATCACGGAAATCGGTCGTGTCGAAAGGATTGATAGGGGCAGGGGATCAGTGCTAGGGCCAGGTGTTGTCCTCCAGCTCGGTGATGGCGGACTGTCGCATGGCCGGCTCGCGAGTGTTCACTGCTCGTCTTCGGCCCAGACGACCTCGATCAGCGACGGGTCGAACTTCTTCCCACGACCCGCGGGGTGGACCATCACGGCCCGGACCGACTCGCGGAGCCAGGTCTTCTTCTGCGAGATCGTGCACTCCTTCCACCCTTCCAGGAGGGAGGAGGAAGCATTTTGCCTGCGGACTCTGACAGCGAACAGTTTGCGACGCTGCCGGTTCAGCTCATCGCGCTCGGCCTCAAGCTCCTCGATCATGTCGAGTGCCGTCCCCATGCTGATGCGCTTCGCCCTGCGGCGCTCGTTGACCTCTTCGATCTCCTGGCCGATCTCAGCGAGCCGGACATCGTGCTCGGTCTCGTCGACGTCCTCGTCCTTGGCAGCCATGCCAAGACTTCGGCGGACCTCCAGGAGGAAGGCCTTCTCGACCAGGTCGTCCATGAGAGGGCCGACTCGGGTGACACCGCCGCACCCGCCGAGGGTGGTGAGGCAGGCATACCGATAGCCGTAGCGCTCGTAGGAAGTGGTCCCCTTCGCGTACTGGTTGGACATCAACGGGAAGCTGCACTTTCCGCACCGGGCGATCCCGGACAGGAGGTACTTGGCCGAGGTGGTGTGTACCGCCCGGACTTCCTTCCTGGCCTGCTTCCGCTCCTCGATGGTGGCGACGCAGGCTTGCCACTCCTCGGGAGAGACGACGGCCTCCCAGTCACCCATTACCGGCTTGCCGGCCTCGTAGACAACGAAGTCCGGCATCCACGGCCTCTTGGCGCCACTGCGCTCCGCCTGGGGCAGATACGTCCTGTAGCCGCAGACGCGCGGGCTTACGAGACGGGACTCGACAGTGCTGTGCTGGAGGCTCTGTGTCCCGCTCTTCTTCTTGTTGCGCGTGGGCGTGTACCCCAGCTCGATCCACTGCTTGCGGATTTCGCCGACCGTGAGGCCGCTGGGAATCGCGATGATTGCCTGGCGAAGCACTTCGGCTTCCGTGTCATGGAGGGTCTGGCGATCTTCGGCCCATCCGAAAGGCCGCGGGGCCCCGTGCATGTGGCCGCGCTCGGCCAAGCCCTTGTTCTTTCGGGCGACTCGGCGCTTGGTGCTGTACACCTCCATGCCGCCCATCGTTGCCTGGATGGTGAGCATCGACCGGCCCTCTTGAGCGGATAGATCTGTGCCACCCACGACAGCCCGACCCAGGTACTGGGGATTCAGCTGGAAGAGCCGGTTCAAGCGGGCCGCATCGTATTCCTGCCGGACCAGTCGGTCGGAGTGGTAGAAGAGGATGCCTCGGATCGTTCCGTTCTCAAGGTCTACCAGCATCGATTCAAAGCCATTGCGAACGATGCGGGGGTCGCTGGCCGGAGTGTTGTTGTCGTTGTAGCGACGCGTGATGGTGACCCCCAGCATGGGTGCCAGTTCATCCATGTCTCTGAACTGCTGAGCGACCTGTTCGCCGGTCTCACGCCAGTCGGCAGCATTCGCCCTGAGTGCCTTGTCCTCGGATGCGCGTGCGTATGCGCCCACCGGAAACATGTCAGACCCCTCCCCAGAAGTTGACTTGGGAGGGACGCTAGCACTGGCCAGCTACTATGAGGCCTTATATCAGGATGTCATACCTGATAGGTGGTATTTGGTGATCATCGGCCACGCCGAGACGATCCTTCGCTGACGCGTGCAGGGCGTTGTGGGCCGCTCGTGCTCCGGTCCGCCCTCCAGTCGCCCGCCGGGGGAATGGGGCGGATTTGGTGGGATCTCCGAGAGTGGCCAAGCCCACCTTGGCACAGAGTTCATTGATCGGCCCAGATGGCTACACTCGATCGGGATGATCGGAGGTGCCTATCAATGGCGCAGGTGAACCAGGGCAACCGGCCCAAACAGCCCAGCCTCTCGCAGCTGCGCGCCTTCACGGCCGTGGCGGAGCAGCTGCACTTCCGGGACGCGGCGGCAGCAATCGGGATGAGTCAGCCCGCGCTCTCCGGGGCCGTGTCCGCGCTGGAGGAGGCACTGGGTGTCCAGCTCATCGAGCGTACGACGCGCAAGGTGCTGCTCTCGCCCGCCGGGGAGCGGCTCGCGGTGCGGGCCCGCGCCGTGCTGGAGGCCGTCGGTGAGCTGATGGAGGAGGCGGAGGCGGTGCGGGCGCCGTTCACCGGGGTGCTCAGGCTCGGCGTGATCCCGACCGTCGCCCCGTACCTGCTGCCGACCGTGCTGCGGCTGGTCCACGACCACTACCCGGACCTCGACCTCCAGGTGCACGAGGAGCAGACCTCCTCGCTGCTGGAGGGGCTCGCCGCGGGGCGGCTCGACCTGTTGCTGCTCGCGGTGCCGCTCGGCGTGCCCGGGGTGAGCGAACTCCCGCTCTTCGAGGAGGACTTCGTCCTGGTCATGGAGCGCAGCCACTGGCTCGGCGGGCGGGCCGACATCCCGCGCGAGGCGCTCAGGGAGCTGCCGCTGCTGCTGCTCGACGAGGGGCACTGCCTGCGCGACCAGGCGCTCGACATCTGCCGGGAGGCGGGCCGTACCGAGGGCGCGCCGGTCACCACGACCGCCGCCGGGCTCTCCACCCTGGTGCAGCTCGTGGCCGGCGGGCTCGGGGTGACGCTGCTGCCGCGCACCGCGGTGACGGTCGAGACCGCTCGCAACGAGGCGCTCACCACCGGGTACTTCGCGGACCCGGCGCCCGCCCGGCGGGTGGCGCTCGGGATGCGGACGGGGGCGGCCAGGCACGAGGAGTTCGAGGAGTTCGCGGCGGCGCTGCGCGGGGCGATGGCGGCGCTGCCGGTACGCGTGGCGACGGCCGGCCGGACCTGAGTCAGGGGTCCGGCCGGCCGTCGGGTCGGGCCGCTACTCGCTCCGCAGCCCCTCCGGGCGCATCATGCGCCACAGCGCCGGCAGGGAGAGCAGGGTGACCAGGAGGATGAGGGCCGCGCCCGCGCCCGCCAGCGGCAGGAACAGCACCCAGTCGGTCACCTCCTTGCCGACCATCCAGCACAGGGTGGCGCCGAGGGCGAGGCCGCCCGCCACCGCCACCGCGAGCCCGATGACCACCGGGATCGCGGTCTGCCACAGCACCGACCAGCCCAGTGTGGTCCGCCGGGTGCCGAAGGCGACCAGGACCGACAGCAGCCGCTTGCGCTCCCGCAACTGCTCCAGCTGGGAGACCAGCATGGACGCGGCGATCAGCAGCAGGGTGGCGGTCGCGCCGACCTGGAGGCCGGTCTGGATGCTCGCGTACTGCCGGTCGCGCTCGACCGAGTTGATGGTGGCCAGACGCATGCCCGGGTCGAGCCGCGCCGCTGTGTTGCGTACGTACTCGGCGGCGTCCGGGACGTCTTCGTCGATGCGGATCTGCGAGACGGTCGAGGCTCCCGGCAGGGTCCGTGCGTCGACCGCCCCGGGAGTGACCAGGATGCCCGAGTGTTCCTCGCCCATCGGGTCGGTCCGGGCCGCGACGGTCCGGGAGCCGGCCGGCAGCGTCCAGCGCAGCTTCTTGCTACTGCTGTAGGAGTCGAACTCGATCACCTTGCCCTTGCGGGCGGTCTTGTCGACCCAGCCCGCCTGTCCCTTGTCCTTGGGGTGGGAGACGAAGGTGTCGCCGTCCCGGCAGGACGTGATCCGGGCGAGCTCGCGGAGAGTCGCGCAGTCCCCGACGGTGAACGAGGTGGTGGGCTGGATGTCGTCGGGCTTGTACTTCCCCGGCTTGGTCGCGTACGCCTCGACCGTGCCGATGACCTGGACGACACCCTTGGTGGCGCGGAACTCCTTGATGCTGCGCAGGGCGGCGTCGCCCCTGACGATCTGGGACTGGCTGTAGAACTGGGCGCGGGACGGGTCCTGTCCGGTGATCCTGTTGAAGTCGTCGTTCATCGCGGCGAACAGCATCTGCAGGGCCACCGCACCGGCCACGGCGACGGTGACGCCGCTGACCGCGCGGGAGGCCGCCCCGCTGCTCAGCTGGAGCCGCCGGGTGGCCAGCTGCCAGGGAATCGGGCCGCCGCGCAGCCGCCTGACGCAGGCCTCGACCAGCCAGGGCAGCAGCAGGGCAAGGCCGACCAGGACCAGCACCGCGCCTCCGGCGACCGGATACGGGTTGACGGGGCTGTACTCGTCGATCTTGCCGCCGAATCCGAAGACCGCGAGTCCGGCGACCGGCAGGAGCAGCCGCCACCAGAGGCGGCGCTTGCCGCCTCGGCTGTTGCGTACGACGCCGAGCGGCTCGATGACCACGGAGCGCATGGCTCCCAGGGTGACGAGCACCGCGGTGAGCGGCACCGCGAGGGCGATCACCACACACAGCCGGGCGTCGGGGGCCAGGTCGGAGGGGAAGGCGCTGGCGTCCCAGACCTCGATGTGGCCGACGAACCGGCGCCCCACCAGGAACACGGCCAGCCCGATGAGAAGGCCGAGTACCGAGCCGAACAGCGCCTCACCGGCCGCGATCCGGCGGGTCATCCGGATGTCCGTACCGACCAGGCGCAGGGCGGCGAGGCGGCGGTCGCGGCGGTCGCCGCCGAAGCGCACGGCGGTGGCGATGAAGATGGCCACGGGAGCCAGCAGCACCACGCAGATCATGATGACCAGCACGATGAGCATCGGGGGCAGCGGATCGGACGGTCCCGGGTCGCCGTATCCGGCGACCCGGTGGCCGCCCGACGCCCTGGTCAGGGTGTCACTGCCGGCGTAGAACCACAGTTCGTTGGGCGAGCGCAGCCCCGCCTCCGCGATCGTGCCGGTCACCTTGTACGGCAGCCGTTCCCTGAGCAGCGCGCTGCCCGGGGAGCCGAGGAGCTCTTCGAGGGCGGGGGAGACCACCATCTCGCCGGGGGCGGGGAGGGCGGCGATGCCCGGCGGGACGACCGGGTGGTCGCCGTCGGGGCGCATCAGGAAGCCCGTGATGGAGCGGTCGCGGAACTCGGTGCTCGCCTCGATCCGCAGGACGGTGCTGTCCGACTTCTTCGCCGAGGCGTCGGGGGACTCGGAGATCTTGGTCTCCGAGCGGGCCTGGTCCCGGGCGGACCGTTCGTCGAGCATGTGCGGCACGGAGGACGCGGTGAGCAGCAGGGCCACGCCGATTCCCACGCCGACGGCGGTGAGCAGGGTGCGGACCCAGCCCTCGCGGCCGCCGGCGGCGGCGAACCTGATGCCGAGCGCGAGATCGCGCAGCCAGGGAGCGGTACGGGAGGGGGGTTCGGGAGGGGGCACCGGACCGGCCGGGGTCCTCTTCTCGTCGAGCAGCGTCATACGGCGTGCTCCATGTCGCGGGCCCGGCCGTCGCGCACGGTGACGTCGCGGTCGGAGTAGGCGGCGACGCGGGCCTCGTGGGTCACCAGGACCACGGCGACACCGGCGGACCTGGCGGCCTCGGTGAGCAGCTGCATGACGCGTTCACCGTTGAGGGAGTCCAGGGCGCCGGTCGGCTCGTCCGCGAAGATCACCTTCGGGGAGGCGGCCAGCGCGCGGGCCACGGCGACGCGTTGGCCCTGGCCGCCGGACACCTCGCCGGGGCGCTTGGCGCCGAGGTCGTCGACCTCCAGGCGCTCCATCCACTCCAGGGCGGTGCGCTCCGCGGTCCTGCGCCGGGTGCCGTTCAGCCGGAGGGGGAGGGCGACGTTCTCCACGCAGGTCAGCTCGGGGACGAGCTGGCCGAACTGGAACACGAAGCCGAAGTCGCTGCGGCGCAGGGCGCTGCGTTGTGCGTCGGACATCGCGGACAGCTCGCGGCCGGCGTAGGTGATGGTGCCGGAGTCGGGGGTGATGATTCCGGCGAGGCAGTGCAGCAGGGTGGACTTGCCGGAGCCGGAGGGGCCCATCACGGCGACGACCTCGCCGGGGTGGACGGAGAAGGAGGCGCCGTCGAGCGCCGGGGTCGAGCCGTAGGTCTTGTGCAGGTCGTGCGCGGTGAGCAGGGAGCCGGCGGGGGTCACGGGGCCACCACCTCTGCGAGCTTGTCGAGCCGTGCGGCGGTCAGTTCCAGCCAGCGCAGGTCGGCTTCGAGGTGGAACAGGGCGTGGTCGCAGATCAGCTGGTCGGCGAGGTCGCCGCGGCGCTTGCGGTCGGTGAGGATGCGCATCAGGCGCAGGTGCTCGGAGCGCTGGGCGTCCAGCACGTCGGCGGCGCTGCGGCCGGTGAGCATGGCCAGCACGACCTTGGTGTACAGGGTCGACTGGAGGTAGGGCTCAGGCTTCTCCGGCTGCGCCAGCCAGGCGGCGACATCGGTGATGCCGGCGTCGGTGATGGCGTAGCGCTTGCGCTCGGGGCCGCCGCCTGCCTCCATGCCGTCGACCTCCACGAGGCCGTTCTTGAGGAGGCGGGACATGGTCGAGTAGACCTGTCCGTAGTGCAGCGGGCGGTCGTGTCCGAACTTCTCGTCGAACGTCCGCTTGAGGTCGTAACCGTGGCGGGGGCCGGACTCGAGGAGCCCGAGCAGGGTGTGGCCGATAGACATGCAGAGCACTGTACACGGTGTGTATACCTGGCGTGTATACCGGCTGTTCCGCTGCCCTCTGGACCGTGCCACGCCATGGAGCCGTCGCGGCGCGGGGCCGTGCCGCGACAGCGAACCGGGGGCCCGGACGTCCGGGCCCCCGGGGGTCACTGCGGGCCGGGAGCCTTCGGCGGCCGCCCCCGGCGCGGGATCGGCGCCGCCCCGCCCGGTAGCCGCCCCGCCTCCGCCAGGGCCCGCCGCAGCAGGAACTCGATCTGCGCGTTCGCGCTGCGCAGTTCGTCCGACGCCCAGCGCGCCAGCGCGTCGTGTACCGCTGGGTCCAGCCGCAGCAGCATCTGCTTGCGCTGCTGCGGCTGTTGCGGCCTGCGCCGCGGTGGTTGCTCGGTCACTGGTAGAGCGTGCCCGTATTGAGGACCGGCTGCACCGCCCGGTCACCGCACAGCACCACCATCAGGTTGCTCACCATGGCCGCCTTCCGTTCCGGGTCGAGCTCGACGATGTCCTGCTCCGCGATCCGGGTGAGCGCCATCTCGACCATGCCGACGGCGCCCTCCACGATCTGCTGCCGGGCCGCGACGACCGCGCCGGCCTGCTGGCGCTGGAGCATCGCGGAGGCGATCTCGGGGGCGTACGCGAGGTGGCTGAAGCGGGACTCGATGATCCGGACGCCCGCCGCCTGCACCCGCGCCGTCAACTCGACGGCCAGCTTCTCGGTGATCTCCTCCGCGTTGCCCCGCAGCGAGAGGCCGCCCTCGTCGTGGGCGTCGTACGGGTACTCGATCGCGATGTGCCGGACCGCCGACTCGGTCTGGGTGGCGACGAACTCCAGGAAGTCGTCGACCTCGAAGAGCGCCTGCGCGGTGTCCTCGACCTTCCAGACGACGATCGCGGCGAGCTCGATCGGGTTGCCGTAGGCGTCGTTGACCTTGAGGACCGCGGTCTCGTGGTTGCGGACCCGGGTGGAGATCTTGCGGCTGGAGGTCAGCGGGTTGATCCAGCGCAGACCGTCGGAGCGGATCGTGCCCACGTACCGGCCGAAGAGCTGGATGACCCGTGCCTCGCCCGGTGCGACCATCTTCACACCGCCCATGCAGAAGAACGAGACGATCGCGAGCAGCACCCCGAGGATGCAGACCGGGATGCCGACGCCGTTGTTCCCGTTCGACCCGACGACGCCGCCGACGATGGCGAGACCGACGCCGACGATCACTCCGATCACCGTCAGCAGCAGGCCGATGCCACCCGCGATGCTGTGCGCCGTCGTCTCCCGGACCTGCGGTTCCGGCATCTGCGGCGCGTCCGGCGTGAGGTCGGCCGACGGCGTGGTGGGTGTGGCCGGGACGTGTGGATCAGTCATGGAATCCCCCGTTTGCGTGGGCTAGCGAAGCGCTAGCAATGTGATTCCACATTAACCCATGTGGCAACCCTGCGCACCTCTCATGAGTCGGTTCCCTTGAAAGCGGGTGCTGATTGTCACGTCCGGAAAAGGGTGGATCGTTGGCTTTCTGTCCTTGCCAACGGTGTTAGCTGGCTGGTCCGGGCTGATCCGGTCGAGCAGAGAAACGGGAGCAACACAGCGATGGGTCGAGCGGATGCGCGACGAGCCCAGCGGCGCGGGTCGCGGCGGGCCGTGAAGAGCGGTGGCATACGCAGACTCTTCACCTGGCGAAAACTACTGGGCGCCGCTCTGGGCGTCTGCCTGCTGGGAATGGGCGCGTTCGCCGTGCTCTACATGGTCGTGCAGGTGCCGGAAGGCAACGCACAGGCCAAGCTCCAGGCCAACGTCTACAAGTACTCCGACGGCACACTGCTGGCCCGCACGGGACAGGTCAACCGGGAGATCGTCAGCCTCGCAGAGGTCCCCAAGGACGTCCAGCGGACCTTCGTGGCCGCCGAGAACAAGTCCTTCTACGACGATCACGGCGTCGACTTCAAGGGCACCGCCCGCGGACTGGTCAACACCGTTTCCGGCAAGGGCAAGCAGGGTGGCTCGACCATCACCCAGCAGTACGTCAAGAACTACTACCTCGACGCCGACCAGACGGTCACCCGGAAGCTCAAAGAGCTGGTCATCTCGCTGAAGGTCGACCAGAAGCGAAGCAAGAGCGAGATCCTCGCCGGGTACATCAACACCAGTTACTACGGCCGCGGCGCCTACGGGATCCAGGCCGCGGCGCAGGCGTACTACGGCAAGGACGCCAAGCAGCTGAACGTCGAGGAGGGCGCCTACCTCGCCGCGCTCCTCCAGGCCCCGAGCCAGTACGACTGGGCCGTCGCCAGCGACAACGGGAAGGCGCTCGTCAAGGAGCGCTGGAACTACGTCCTGGACAACATGGTCGACCAGCACTGGCTGGACGCCGGTGAGCGCCAGGGGATGAAGTTCAAGATCCCGCAGACCCCGAAGCCGGCGGAGGGGCTCTCCGGCCAGAAGGGCTACATCGTCGCCGCGGCGCGCGCGGCGGTGCAGAAGCAGGAGAACATCACCGACGCGCAGTTCGACGCCGGTGGCTGGACGATCACCGTCAACATCGACCGGAAGAAGCAGCAGGAGCTGGAGAAGTCGGTCAAGGCCAAGCTGACCGACAAGCTGGACACCAAGGGGCGCAAGCTCGACCAGGACGTCCAGGCCGGCGCGGTCTCGGTCGACCCGAAGACCGGCGGGGTGCTCGCCATGTACGGCGGACGCGGGCTGACCCAGCACTACATCTCCAACGCCACCCGGCGCGACTACCAGCCCGCCTCCACCTTCAAGCCGGTCATCCTCGCGGCGGCGCTCGACCAGGAGTCGCAGACCCAGGACGACCAGCAGATCACCGCCGACACCCGCTACGACGGCACCAGCAAGCGCCCCGTCGTGGGCAGCGACAGAGCCTTCGCGCCGGAGAACGAGGACGACCAGGACTACGGCCAGGTCACCGTCCAGACCGCGATGAACAAGTCCATCAACTCCGTCTTCGCGCAGATGGGCGTGGACGTCGGGATGGACCGCGTGCTGCAGACCGCGGGCAAACTCGGCATGGATGTGAAGGGGCTCGCTGCGGTGCCGGCCCAGACCCTCGGCTCCATGGGTGCGAGCCCGATGGAGATGGCCGGGGTCTACGCCACCCTCGACAACCACGGCAAGAAGGTCACACCGCAGATCGTGAAGTCGGCCCAGAAGCAGGGCGAGTCACCGATCGAGCTGCCCGACGCGATCGGAGACCAGGTCATCAAGCGCCAGGCCGCGGACTCCGTGACCTCCGTGCTGACCGGTGTGGTCGACGACGGTACGGCCCACGACGCGGTACGCAATGCCGAGGGGCTGTCCGACCAGCAGATCGCGGGCAAGACCGGCACCTCGGACGACAACAAGTCGGCCTGGTTCACCGGCTTCACCCCCCGCATGGTCACGTCGGTGGGCCTCTTCGGTGAGGCCGCCTACGCCCGTACCGGCGACGACGGCAAGAAGATCGGCAAGGGCGCCCAGGTGCCCCTGAAGGGTGCCGGCGGCGGCGGCCGGGTCAACGGTGGCGGCTTCCCCGCCGACATCTGGGCGAGCTTCACCGCCCAGGCGATGGGCGACCCGGGCGAGTTCGACCTGGACACCGACATGGGCGCCGCGGTCACCCCGCCGAGCCCGTCCATCACCCCGAGCACGTCCGCCTCGCCCTCGGACGAGGCCACGCCCTCGCACACGGCGTCCAGCCCGCCCGCCTCGTCCCATCCGCCGAAGGAGAGCACGTCCCCGTCGTCGACGCCGCCCTCCCCGTCGGACGACCCGACGAGCGACCCGCCCCCCGATCCGTCGACCGATCCGGACCCCAGCGACTCGGCGGAGGTACCGGTGGACCCCGGGGGCGACCAGCCGAACAGCGACAACAGCCTGACGCAGTGACGCGCTGACCGGTTGCCGGAAACCCGGAACGCCGAAACGGGCGGGGTACGAGGAGCCTTCCTCGTACCCCGCCCGTTTCGGCGTTCCGACACCCTGCGGGAGCCACGTCCGGGACGGGACCGATCACACCGTCCAGGAGATGGCCGGAAATGTTCGGACCTACTGCCCCCGGGTCGGCATCTCGAACCAGACGACCTTGCCCGTCGACAGGCGCGTCGCACCCCACCGCCGGGCCAGCCGGTTCACCAGGAACAGACCGCGACCGCCCTCGTCCATGTCCCGCGCGCGGCGCTGGCGGGGCAGCTGCGGGGAGTCGTCGCCGACCTCGCAGCGCAGGATGTCGGTCCGCAGCAGCCGCAGCGTCACCGGCCGCTCCGCGTACCGCACGGCGTTGGTCACCACCTCGCTGACCAGCAGCTCCACCGAGTCCGAGAGATCCTCCAGACCCCAGCGGCTGAGCGCGCGGCGGGCCAGCCTGCGGGCCCGGCCGGGGGCCGAGTCCTCCGGCTCCAGGAACCAGTACGCGACGTCGCTCGGCGCGATCCCGTCGAAGCGGGCGGCGAGCAGCGCGATGTCGTCGTCCCGGTCGCCGGGGCCGAGCATGTCCAGCACGTCGTCGCAGAGGGCCTCCAGCGGCGGCGAGTGGTCGGGACCGGTCAGCCGGGCGGTGGTGGCGAGCCGCTCGCGCAGCTGCTCGATGCCCGTCCACACGTCGCGGAGCCGCGATTCGACCAGTCCGTCGGTGTAGAGGAGCAGCGTGGCGCCCGCGGGCGCGTCCAGCTCGACGGCCTCGAAGTCCACTCCGCCCACGCCGATCGGGGCCCCCGGCGGTACCCGCAGCACCTCGGCGCGGCCGCCGAGGTGGAGCAGCACGGGCGGCGGGTGGCCGGCGTTGGCGATGGTGATGCGGTGCGCGACGGGGTCGTACACGGCGTACAGGCAGGTCGCCATGCGGTCGCTGCCGAGCCGCTGGGCCTGCTCGTCGAGGTGGTGCAGCACCTCCTGCGGCGGCAGGTCGAGCCCGGCCAGGGTCTGCGCGGTGGTGCGCAGCTGGCCCATGATCGCGGCGGAGGTCATGGAGTGGCCCATGACGTCGCCCACGACCAGGGCGACCCGGCTGCCGGGCAGCGGGATCGCGTCGTACCAGTCGCCGCCGACCCGGGCCGTCTCCGCGGCCGGCAGATAGCGGGAGGCGAGCCGGACCCCGGTGGGCTGCGGCAGTGAGTCGGGCAGCATGGTGCGCTGGAGCTCGTCCGCGATGTAGGCCTCGCGCCCGTACAGCACGGCCTTGTCGATGCCGAGCGCGGTGTGCGTCGCCAGCTGGGCCGCGACCAGCAGGTCGTTGGCCTCGAACGGCGGGCGCTCGGTGCCGCGCAGGAAGACCGCCGCGCCGATCACCCGGCGCCGGCCGCGCAGCGGGGCCAGGATCGCCCGGTGACCGGACGGCACGGTGCGCCCGGCGCCGAGCAGCTCGGGCAGGGCGGCGCGGGCCGCGGCGGAGTCACCGAAGACCGGCCGCACCCCGCGCAGCACCTCGGCCAGCGCACCGCCGGGCCGGACCTCGCACAGTTCGGCGGCGGGCGTCAGATCGGTCTGCGGATCGATGACGGCCGGCCGGAGCCGCTCGCTCTCCGGCAGCCCGTCGGGGAGTTCGTCGCTCAGCCGCAGCCGGTCGGAGCGGCGCAGCCGCAGCACGAACGGGTGGACGGGGCGCTCGTCGCCGACCGGCAGCGGATCGCGGAGGTAGACGAGTATGGCGTCGGAGAACGTCGGCACGCTGGCCCGGCACAGGCCCAGCACGATCTCGTCCAGATCTATCCCGCGGGCGATCCGGCGGGTCGCGGCACCCACGAAGCGCAGCCGGTCGCCCTCGCGGCGGGCCGCCGCCTGGGGATCGGGGCCGGCCGCCGGGCCCGGTCCGGCAGCGGCCGGACCGGGGCCCTTGGCGGGGCCGGGGATCGCGGAGGCGGCAGCGGCGGCCGCGGAGGCGGCATCCCGCTGCCGGGGCCGGGCGCGTTCCTGCGGCCGGGCGGCGAGTGGCTGCCGGCCTTCGTGGGAGGTGGGGTGCTCCGTCACGCTTGGGGTTCCGTCCGTCCGGGCCGGTTGTATGAGGCAATCACCTTGTGGGGCGCTACTGTGCCCCGGCATGAGCGGCAATAACAACGGCTGACACCGCATGCCCCGCAACGCCGGGCCGAAACCGGACGTCCGCGAACGGCGGCGGTGACAACGTTTTCTGCGGTGGAGCGGCGGACAGTGTGCACGTCTCCACCCCCTCGTAGTGGCTCATGCGATGCGGGCAACTCGTGCGACCCATACGACTGATGCGGTCATGAAACGTGCAACCAGTGCGATGACTCGATGGTTTACGGTCAGCTCGTCTGCGGCGCCAGGGGGGTGGAGTGGACCGTCCGTCCTCGGGACGATCCTACGTTTGCCCCCCTGGGGTGCATCAAGGGTCTCACGACGGCATGGCGGAGGGGGTACGGTCCCAGTCATCCGGAAGCCGGTCCCAGTCGTCCGGAAGTGCGGGAACCCGCCATCGCGGATCGGGCCGCCAGTCCTCCCAGCCGTCCCGGAACGGCGCCCCCCAGTCGCGGATCACGCCGACCGCCGCGCGCCCCGCCTCCCGCACCCGCCGGGCGGTCGCGGGGGTCATCAGGCCGACCCGCTGGGCCTGCGCGAACTCGTCCTCGTCCCGCCAGAGCCAGCTGCGGTCCGGGTAGACCGAGATGTCCAGGAAGTGGTCCTCGGAGTCGATGCCGCCGGCCCAGCGGGTCCGCGGCTCCTCCAGGTTCACGTACCAGCTGCGGAACTCCCAGCCGGGCTCCCAGAACAGCCAGACCGACCAGGGCTCGCCTGGCCGGGCCAGCTTCAGCACCCCGTTGCCCAGCCAGGGCGTGCGGGCGGTGGTGCGCGGCGAGGTGTACCGGGTGGCGAGCGGCTCCGCGTGCACGTCGGTGCCGTCCGCCAGCACCGGCTTCACGCACTCGGTGCCGGGCGCCACCCAGACGGCGAGCAGGTCCTCGGTGTCCTGGGCCACGGTGACGGGCCGGCAGATGTGCACGGGGTTCCGTGCCCCGCCGGGCGCGGGGCCGTGCCGCAGCGGTCCGTTGCCGCGGTAGCGCCACAGGATCTGATCACCCGGCGCCCAGCGCTCGGTCTCTCCGGTACCTGTCATGGAGGGATCTTAGAGGGGCCGGCGACCGGGGGCGGCGCGCGTCATGGGCGGGTCATCCGCAGCACGTCCAGCGCCTCGTCCAGCTGCTCCACGGTGAGGTCCCCGCGTTCGACGTAACCCGAGGCCAGGACCACCTCGCGGATCGTCTTCCGCTCGGCCAGCGACTTCTTGGCGACCTTCGCCGCCTCCTCGTACCCGATGTACTTGTTCAGCGGGGTGACGACGGACGGCGAGGACTCCGCGTACTCCCTGGCCCGCTCCACGTTCGCGGTGATGCCGTCGACCGTGCGGTCCGCGAGCAGCCGGGAGACGTTGGCGAGCAGCCGTACGGACTCCAGCAGGTTCTTCGCGATGACCGGGAGCATCACGTTCAGCTCGAAGTTGCCCGCGGCTCCCGCGGCGGCGACCGTCGCGTCGTTCCCCGTCACCTGGGCGGCGACCATCAGTACCGCCTCGGGAATGACCGGATTGACCTTCCCCGGCATGATCGACGAGCCCGGCTGGAGGTCGGGCAGGCTGATCTCGGCCAGTCCGGTGCGCGGCCCCGAGGCCATCCAGCGCAGGTCGTTGGAGATCTTGGTCAGCGAGACCGCGACCGTACGGAGCTGGCCGGAGGTCTCCACGAGGCCGTCCCGCGCGCCCTGTGCCTCGAAGTGGTCCCGGGCCTCGGTGAGCGGCAGCCCGGTGACGCGGGCGACCTCCGCGATCACCGCGGCCGAGAAGCCGGGCGGGGTGTTGATGCCGGTGCCGACCGCCGTGCCGCCCAGCGGCAGCTCCGCGAGGCGGGGGAGCGAGGCGTACAGCCGCTCGATGCCGTAGCGGATCTGCGCGGCGTACCCGCCGAACTCCTGGCCCAGGGTCACCGGCGTCGCGTCCATCAGGTGCGTGCGGCCCGACTTCACGACCGTCGCGAACTCGGCGGACTTGCGCTCCAGGGCGGCCGCGAGGTGGTCCAGGGCGGGGATCAGCTCGCCGGTCACCGCGCCCGTCGCGGCGATGTGGATGGAGGACGGGAAGACGTCGTTGGAGGACTGCGAGGCGTTCACGTGGTCGTTGGGGTGGACCTCGCGGCCCAGGCGCTCGGTGGCGAGGGTGGCCAGCACCTCGTTGGTGTTCATGTTCGACGAGGTGCCCGAGCCGGTTTGGAAGACGTCGATCGGGAAGTGCGCGTCCCAGCGCCCCTCCGCGACCTCGGCCGCCGCGTCCTGGACGGCCCGCGCGATCTCCGGGTCGAGGACCTTCAGCTCGGCGTTCACCTTGGCGGCGGCGCCCTTGATGCGGGCGAGCGCCTCGATGTGGGCCCGCTCCAGGCGCTGCCCCGAGATCGGGAAGTTCTCCACGGCCCGCTGCGTCTGGGCCCGCCACTTGGCGTCCGCGGGCACCTTCACCTCGCCCATCGAATCGTGCTCGATGCGGTGCTTTCCACCTGTTGTGACGTCGTCCACTCCGGTTCAACCTCCTGAAAAAGATGAGCACTTGTCTTGTTCTATGTATTCCCAAGTCGCCTACCGACCAGTAAATACCGTGGGTAACAACAATCTCGGGAGGCGCAATGAGGCGCACAAGGTTCAGACTCCGCTGTACCGTCGCCGCCGTCGCCGCCACGGCGGCGGCACTGGGCGGGATGGCCGCGACCGCAGGTCCGGCGGCGGCGGCGCAGTCCGCCACCACCACTACCGCATCCACCGCACTCTCGCCCGAACTGGAGGCCATCCGCGCCGCCGAGGCCACCCGGCTGTACGGCGACCCGGCCGAGCGTCCGCTCGCGGACCGCAAGACCGGGCTGATCTCGCTCGGCGACAGCGAGATCTCGGGCGAGGGCGTCGGCACGTACGAGGCGGGCACAAACGGCCCCGACAACTGGTGCCACCGCTCGCCCGACTCCGCCATCCACCGCACCGGCATCCCGGCCGACGTCACGTACAACGTCTCCTGCTCCGGCGCGTACACCGGGAACATCGTCATCGGCGGTTCGAAGCAGTACGCCGACGAACTGGTGCAGAGCGACAACCTCGCCATCAAGGCGCGCAACACCCGCATCAAGATGGTCGTGCTGGTGGCCGGTGCCAATGACGACCTCCAGTTCGGTCCGGTCATGACGGACTGCGTCGAGCGCTGGGTCCTCATCCAGGGCACCTGCGAGCCCAAGTACGACGGCGGCTGGCAGGCCCGTGTCGACGCGCTCGTCCCCAAGGTCGAGAAGACCGTGGGTGACCTGCGCACCGTCATGTCGGACGCGGGGTACGCCGCCGGCGACTACAAGCTGGTCGTCATGGGCTACCCGAGCCCGATCGGACCCGACTTCTACGACAACCCCAACTTCCCCGGCAAGCTTCCCGGCGGCTGCGCCGGATACGACTCCGACGCCGCCTGGGGCCGCAACACCGCCGTTCCCGCCTTCGAGCGCGGTATGCGCAAGGCCGCGGCCGACACCGGAGCCGTCTACCTGGACAACTCCCGGCTCTTCCACGGCCACGAGGTGTGCAGCGAGTCCACCTGGGCCCGCGGCCTCTTCATCGACCTGTCGCACTTCCCGCCGGACTCCAACTCCCTGCGGCAGTCCTTCCACCCGAACGCGGCGGGCCACGGCGCCTTCGCCTCCTGCCTGACCCAGATCTACAACTCCGGCCTGCGCGAGGCGAGCTGCGCCGATCCGGCGAGCACCGGCACCCCCGTGCTGCAGCCCGCCGCCTGGGACGACGTCTTCAAGCCGCTGACCAACGCGTCCACCGGCACCTGCCTGGACGTCCCCGCCTCCGTCACCCGTAACAACACCGGAGTGACCGGCTGGGACTGCCACGGCGGCCGCAACCAGAACTGGTGGTACGACTCGGGCACGAAGACCGTCCGTACGGCGCTGAGCCACGACCGCTGCCTGGACGTACCGGGCGCCGACTACAAGGCGGGCGCCGCCCTCATCCTCTACAACTGCTCGGGCGCGGCCAACCAGCGGTTCGTCCGGCAGTCGGGCACGCTGAGCCCGGCCGCCGCCACGGGGCTGTGCGCGACCCTGGCGGGTGCCCACGACCCGCTGAGGCTCCAGCCCTGCGACGGGAGCGCGAGGCAGCGCTTCGCGTAGACCGAAAGCCCGCGGGTGCGGGGAGGGGCGGCACGCGGCCCCTCCCCGCAGCCCCGGGTCAGCCGGACGTCACGAACGCGCCCAGGATCGCCGCCAGGTGGCCCGGGTCCTGTGCCCCGCACAGCTCGCGGGCCGAGTGCATCGACAGCCCCGGTACCCCCACGTCCACGGTCGGGACACCCAGCCGGGCCGCGGTGAGCGGGCCGATCGACGTGCCGCACGGCATCGCGTTGTTGGAGACGAACGGCTGCCACGGGGCGCCCGCCCGCTCGCAGGCCGCCGCGAACACCGCGATGCCGGTCGAGTCGGTGGCGTAGCGCTGATTGACGTTGACCTTGACCGTGGGGCCGCTGTTGGGCAGCGGGTGGTGGTCCGGGTCGTGCCGCTCCGCGTAGTTGGGGTGCACGGCGTGCGCCATGTCCGCCGAGAGGCAGAAGGCACCGGCCAGCGCCCGCGACCAGTCCTCCGGGCTGCCGCCGCGCGCGGTGACCGAACGGCTCAGGACGCGCTCCAGCAGTGGGCTCTGCGCACCCGTGTCCGAGCCGCTGCCGACCTCCTCGTGGTCGAAGGCCGCCAGGACCGGGATGTACGCGGGCTCCCCGGCCGCCGTCGCCGCACCGGCCAGCGCCGTGACGCCGGCGTGCACCGAGATCAGGTTGTCCAGCCGGGAGGAGACCACGAACTCCTGCTCCGCGCCCAGGTATCCGGGCGGCTGGATGTCGTGGAGCATCAGGTCCCAGCCCAGCACCTCGTCCGGATCGGCCTCCGCCGCCGCCGCGACCCGGCGCAGCAGCGCCCCCTCCTGGACGGCGCCGAGCGACCAGACCGGGGCGATGTGGCGCTGCGGGTCCAGGGCCAGGCCGTCGTTGACGGACCGGTCCAGGTGGATGGCCAGCTGGGGCACCCGCAGGAGCGGTTCGTCGATCTGGACGAGCCGGGAGTCGGTCGTGCCGCCGGGGCCGCGCAGGGCGAGCCGGCCGGAGATGCCCAGGTCCCGGTCGAGCCAGGTGTTGAGCGGGACTCCGCCGTAGATCTCCACCGCGATCTGCCGCCAGCCGGCGGAGCCGGTGTCGGGCGTGGGCTTGATCCGCAGGTTGGGTGAGTCGGTGTGGGTGCCGATGATCCGGAAGGGCGTGTGGGCGGGGGTGCCCTCGGGGGCGTACCAGGCGATCAGCGCGCCGCCCCGGACGACGAAGCTGCCGCCCGTGGTGCCCGTCCAGTCGTCGGTGCCGCGCAGTTCACGGAAGCCGGCCTTCTCCAGCCGCTGGGCGGCGCTCGCCACGGCGTGGTACGGGGAGGGGCTCGCCCTGATGAAGGAGAGCAGATCGTCGACGTGGCTGCGGTGCTGGACCGGCGTCATGCGGTCTCCGCCTTTCCGGTGTGGGACGTGAGGGTGTGCGGACGTGCGGGTGTTCGGGCGTGCGGGCTGGAGGCGAAGGTGTGCGGCCGGGGCGCGGGGCGGTGTCCGCACCGGGCGGTCGGGCGGGACGGTCGGATGGTGCGGGTGCTCCCGCGACGCGGACAACTCACCGCATCGGCCCGGCACCCCGCAAGCCCGGACGGCGGCCCGGTGCGCGAATGCGGCGGTACGGCGCGGGCATCCGCAGCCGGTGGCCCGGACGGCGGCCTCGCACCGACCGCCGCGGAATTGGCTGAATTCAGTCGTACGAGGACCGTCCCGGCGCCGGCCCCGGCAGCCGTACCGTTCCCGATCCCGTCCCCGGCACCGGCAGCCGTACCAGCACCAATCCCCGTCACGGGGACGTCGGGCCGGGCGAGGACGTGCGCAGGCCCGCCACCCGGATCAGGAACACCGCGGCGAACACGATCGCGGCGCCGTGGGACCAGCCGACGACCGTCAGCGGGGTGTAGTGGTCGAGCGCGGCGGCGACCAGGATCATCCCGGCGCCGAACCCGAGATTCTCCACCGTGGCGGAGAGTCCGAAGGCGTGGGCGCGCAGCCCGGCCGGCAGGGTCTGCAGATGTGAGGTGTACGAGACCTCCGTGAGCCCGTCGGCGGCCCCCGCGACCAGCGCGACCGCGGCCGTGGCCACCATCGGGAACCCCGCGAAGGCCAGGACGAACGCCGCCGACATGAGACAGGTGCCCCAGCCGAAGCCCAGCGCCCCGACGGACCGGCCGGTGCGGCGCGCGTACCGCTGGATCAGCTGCTGCACCACGATGTTGCCGAGCGCCCACAGGCACCAGAAGGCGCTGACGAACACGGCGGGGCGCGCGGTGTCCAGCTCGCTGGAGTAGACCGGGAGCGCCGCGTTGTGCGAGGACGAGCCCAGCGCGTCCACACCCCGCAGCGCCACCATCAGCGCCAGACCGGGCGCGGCGGCCAGGGCGGCGAGCGCGGCGGGCCCGCGCCGACGGGCGGGCGCACCGGCCTCCCCCGGTCCGGCGGCGGCCGCCTCGTCCGGCACCCGGCCCCGACTCCCGCCCCCGTCGCGCCGCTTGCCGCCGCCCGGGATGGGGAGCAGGGCCACCGTCACCGCGCAGACCGCGAACGTGGCCGTGTCCACGACGAAGGCGGCGGTGTACCCGACGAGCGAGACGACGACGCCCGCAGACGCGAAACCCGCCACCATGGCCAGCGAACGACCGGTGATCGAAAGAGAGTTGGCCCACGAGCGCCGGTCCTCGCCGACCATCTCGGGAATGGAGCTGCGCAGGGACACCATGAACAGGGTCCCGCAGGAGCCGACCACCACGGATACCGCGACCAGCGCGGCCGTGCGCAGCCCGTCCGGCGCGAGCACCAGCAGCAGCATCACCGACGCCTGCGCGATATTCGTCCAGAGCATCACGCTCTTCGCGGTGAATCGGGCGAGCAGACCACCGGCCGTCAGCCCGGCGGCAAATCCGGACGCCAGTCGCACCGCCATGAACAGCCCCATGGCGAGAGCCCGTCCGGTCGTCTCATAGACGAACAGATTGAGCGCCACCATATTCAGGAAGGTGCCGTACGAGGAGATGGCGTAGCCGGTCACGAGGAATCGATATCGCCGGACTCCGTACCGCGAGTCGGCCGATTCCGCGCTCGGCCGGCTGAGGGTGTTGTCGGGGCCGGGCGTCACCCGTTCATCGTCGCCGAACCGCCGAACTCCCCGCCGTCATCCCTTCTGTACAAAGGTAATCTGCATACTTGTGAAGGACGATCATTCCAGCCCACCGGCATGCGATTGCCGCGAATCGTCGGCGGACGGTTCCGCACCGGGCGGGGCCGGGTCCGGCCCGGAACACCCCTGCGAGAGCGCGCTCGCGACGTACCGGCGCGCACTGGTGGCCGGAAGTCTTCCGCAGGGCGAGGTGGCCGGCTGCCTGCGCGACCTGCATCTGATGGTGGCCGACCGGGGCTCACCGGGATTCATGATCCCCGTACCGCCGGAGACCGCGTCCTACACCGCGCTCGCCCCGCTCCAGGAGGCCCTCCTGGACCGGCGCCGCGCGCTGCGCGCCACCCGCGCCGCGCTCTCGGTCTTCGAGACCCTGTACGCGGATGTGCACCGCAGCGAACAGCCCGCGCTCACCCGGCTGTCCGGGGAGGCCGTCATCAGCAGGGCGCTGGAGGCAGGGGTGGGCGGCTGCCGGGAACAGGTCCGCACCGCGCAGCCCGGCGGCAGCCGCCCGGCGAGCGTGCTCCAGGAGGCGCTGACCAGGGACCTGGGCAATCTGAGGCGGGGCGTCCGGCAGCGGACGATCTACCAGCACACCGTCCGCTCGGACCGTACGACCCTCGCGTACATCGAGCAGGTGACCGCCGCGGGAGCGGAGGTCAGGACGCTCGCGGAGGTGGTCGACCGGGTGATCGTGTGCGACCGGGACCTGGCGTTCGTCCCGTTCTCCGACGAACCGCACCACGCCCTGCGCGTCCAGCACCCGTCACTGGTGCGGTTCCTGGCCCGCGCCTTCGACGAGGCCTGGGCCCGCGCCGTACCGGTCCGCCCGGAGCGGGCGCCGCTGCGCACCCCCGTCGTCACGTCCGACCTGCAGCGCGCCATCCTGCGGGCGGTGGTCAACGGCGAGACGGACGCCTCGATAGCCCGCCGGATCGGGATGAGCCGCCGCAGCGTCGCCGAGCACATGCGGAAGGTCTCCGAGCAGCTCGGCAGCACCAGCCGGGCCCAACTCGGCTACCTGGTCGCGACATCGGGCCTGCTCGACGGCTGAGGGGCGTCGCGGCCGCGACGCCCCTCAGCCTTACGCACTCACGTCAGCCGAGGCCGGGGCCGCGCACCGGGATGCTGGTGAACGTCGGGGCCGGGGCGGGCTCGGTGAAGAAGTCGTTGCCCTTGTCGTCCACGACGACGAACGCCGGGAAGTCCTCGACCTCGATCCGCCAGACCGCCTCCATGCCGAGCTCCTCGTACTCGACGACCTCGACCTTCTTGATGCAGTCCTGCGCGAGGCGCGCCGCGGGGCCGCCGATCGAGCCGAGGTAGAAGCCGCCGTGCGCGTCGCACGCGTCGGTGACCTGCTTGGACCGGTTGCCCTTGGCGAGCATCACCTTGGAGCCGCCGGCCGCCTGGAACTGCGCGACGTAGCTGTCCATCCGGCCGGCGGTCGTCGGACCGAAGGAACCGGAGGCGTACCCCTCGGGCGTCTTCGCCGGACCCGCGTAGTAGACCGGGTGGTCCTTCAGGTACTGCGGCATGTCCTCGCCCGCGTCCAGCCGCTCCTTGATCTTGGCGTGCGCGATGTCGCGCGCCACGACCAGCGGGCCGGTCAGCGAGAGCCGGGTCTTGACCGGGTACTTGGTCAGCTCGGCCAGGATGTCGTCCATCGGGCGGTTGAGGTCGATGCGGACGACGTCACCCGCCTCGTCCAGGTGCTCGTCGGTGGTGTCGGGGAGGAAGCGCGCCGGGTCCTTCTCCAGCTGCTCCAGGAACACGCCCTCCGCGGTGATCTTCGCGGTGGCCTGGCGGTCGGCCGAGCAGGAGACGGCGATCGCGACGGGCAGCGAGGCGCCGTGCCGGGGGAGGCGCACCACGCGCACGTCGTGGCAGAAGTACTTGCCGCCGAACTGCGCCCCGATGCCGATCTTCTGCGTCAGCTCGAAGACCTTCTCCTCCAGCTCCTTGTCCCGGAAGCCGTGACCGGTGGGGGAGCCCTCGGCGGGCAGCTCGTCCAGGTAGTGCGCGGAGGCGTACTTCGCGGTCTTCATCGCGAACTCGGCCGACGTACCGCCGACCACGATCGCCAGGTGGTACGGCGGGCAGGCGGCCGTACCCAGGGAGCGGATCTTCTCCTCCAGGAACTTCATCATGGAGGCCTCGTTGAGGACCGCCTTGGTCTCCTGGAAGAGGAACGACTTGTTGGCCGAGCCGCCGCCCTTCGCCATGAACAGGAACTTGTACGCGCCGCCGTCGGTCGCGTACAGCTCGATCTGGGCCGGGAGGTTGGAGCCGGTGTTCTTCTCGTCCCACATGTTCAGCGGGGCCATCTGCGAGTAGCGCAGGTTGAGCTCGGTGTACGCGTCGAAGATGCCGTGCGACAGCGCCTCCTCGTCACCGCCCTCGGTGAGCACGTTCTGCCCGCGCTTGCCCATGACGATCGCGGTGCCGGTGTCCTGGCACATCGGCAGGACACCGGCGGCGGCGATGTTCGCGTTCTTCAGCAGGTCGAGCGCGACGAACTTGTCGTTGGACGAGGCCTCGGGGTCGTCCACGATCCGCCGCAGCTGCGCCAGGTGCGCGGGCCGCAGGTAGTGCGAGATGTCGTGCATGGCCTCCGCGGCCAGGGTGCGCAGCGCCGCCGGATCGACCTTGAGGAACGTACGGCCGTCGGCCTCGAAGGTGGAGACACCCTCGGAGGTGACCAGACGATACGGCGTGGTGTCCTCTCCCAGGGGGAGCAGATCGGAGTACGCAAACTCTGGCATTACGGCCATTCCTCACTCGGTGACAGCGGCTGCCCTCCCTTGGACAGCGCACCCACCAGGGTAGGACCCCGCGGGAGCGGCGAGCCTGTGAGGTAGGGCTCACCCGTCGGTGCCTCACGCGTCGGGCCTCACGCCCCGCCGTCACCGCCCAAGGCCTAGTCGCGATCTATCGCGTTTGGGTACGCTGGGCCGGTGGACCTCGAAAAGCACCCCCAGCAGCCCACCGCACCGGCGGAACCCGACGTCATCCGCGCCTCGGACGCCGACCGCGACCGGATCGCGGACATCCTGCGGGAAGCCATGGCCGAGGGCCGGCTGACCGCGGAGGAGCACGGCGAGCGGGTCGACGCGGTCTACCGCGCCAAGACCGTCGGTGAACTGGAACCGCTGGTACGGGACCTGCCCGCGCCGGGCGGCGCGGCCGCGAGGCCTGCCGCCGCGCCGTACGCGCACGGCCCCGAGGGGGTGGCGGGCCCGGCCGAGAACCTGATCGCGGTCTTCAGCAGCTCCACCCGCAGGGGGCGTTGGCGGGTCGGCGGCCGGACGAACGCGTTCTCGTTGTTCGGCAGCGTGGAGATCGATCTGACCGAGGCACTTTTCGGACAGCGTCTGACCGTGATCAACGCGACCGCCATCTTCGGAAGTGTCGAGATCCGGGTTCCCGAGAACATCTCGCTGCGCGGCAGCGGAACGGGAATCTTCGGGAATTTCGAAGTCGTGACTCTGGAATCCGGGGATCCGGAGGCGCCCGTGGTGGTGGTCAACGGTTATTCGGTGTTCGGCAGCGTCGAGGCAAAGCCCAAGCGCGGCAAGTTCATTACGGATCTCCAGGACCGGCTGCGCAAACACCTCGGTCACTGACGGAGAGGCGGGCGCGGGAGGAACGGATTTCAGCCGAAATCGCGATCGACCGCAATTCCGTGGACCGGACCTGAGTGCCACTCAGTGCATAGGCGCGCGCACAGCGGGTAGGGAGAGCTGCATCGTCTTCTCGCCCGCGAAGCCGTCGTCAGGAGTGGACCGTGCTGCAACTGCCGCATCAGCCCCTGCAGGTCGCCGCCGTGCCTTCCCAGCGGAATCCCGCTCGGGAGGACCAGGCAGGACCCTGGCATTCGGAGGCGGTGTGCCGCCGGGACGAAGCCGGACTGTTCTTCGCCCCGTCGAAGGAGCCGACCGCTGCCAGGCTCTCGCGCGAGGAGTCCGCGAAGCGGGTCTGCGCGCGCTGTCCGGTGATGGTCGAGTGCCGGGAACACGCCCTGCTCCAGCCCGAGCCGTACGGGGTGTGGGGCGGCCTCACGGCCGCCGAGCGCCGCGTGGCCCTCGCCCGTCGCCGGCGGCGCGAGGCCGAGCTCAAGGCGTCCGGCGCGGCCGGTCACATCGCCGCGGCCGGCTGAGGGCACAACGCATCCGTCCGCACGTGAAGGGGGCGCCCCCACCGCACATGGGGGGCGCCCCCTTCACGTGAACGTGCCGAACGTGCCTACGTCACTTCGCGCGGTCGAAGTCGATCGCGCTGTAGGCCCGCAGCTTCGACAGCCGGTGGGTCGAGTCGATCTTCCGGATGGTGCCCGACTTGGACCGCATCACGATCGACTCGGTGGTCGCCGTCTCCGCGCGGTAGCGCACACCGCGCATGAGTTCGCCGTCCGTGATGCCCGTCGCCACGAAGAACACGTTGTCCCCGCTGACCAGGTCGTCCGTGGACAGCACCCGGTCCAGGTCGTGCCCGGCGTCCAGCGCGCGCTGGCGCTCGGCCGCGTCCTTCGGCCAGAGCTTGCCCTGGATGACACCGCCGAGGCACTTTATGGCGCAGGCCGAGATGATTCCCTCGGGCGTGCCGCCGATCCCCATCAGCAGGTCGACACCGGTGTCGTCGCGGGCGGCCATGATCGAGCCCGCGACATCCCCGTCGGAGATGAACTTGATCCGTGCGCCGGTCTCCCGGATCTCCTTGACGATGCCCTCGTGGCGCGGGCGGTCCAGGATGACGACGGTGACGTCCTGCGGGGTGGAGTTCTTCGCCTTCGCGACCCGGCGGATGTTCACCGAGACGGGCGCGTTGATGTCGACGAAGTCGGCCGCCTCCGGCCCGGTGACCAGCTTGTCCATGTAGAAGACCGCGGACGGGTCGAACATCGCGCCCCGGTCGGCGGCGGCCAGTACGGCGATCGCGTTCGGCATGCCCTTGGCGTTCAGGGTCGTGCCGTCGATCGGGTCGACGGCGATGTCGACCTCGGCGCCGGTGCCGTCGCCGACCCGTTCGCCGTTGAACAGCATGGGGGCCTCGTCCTTCTCGCCCTCACCGATGACGACGATGCCGTTCATCGACACGGTGGAGACGAGGGTCCGCATGGCCTTCACGGCGGCGCCGTCGGCGCCGATCTTGTCCCCGCGGCCGACCCAGCGCCCGGCGGCCATGGCGGCCGCCTCTGTGACCCGGACGAGCTCCAGGGCGAGGTTGCGGTCGGGGGCCTCCGGGGAGACCTCCAGCTGGGACGGCAGATGATGCTCGGACATCGGAGCGCACCTTTCTGTACGACGACGACCGGATGAGGGTGATGTGACTCTATCGTCAGGTCGATAAAATGAGCAGACCGGGTCACTTATGAGCGGGCGCCCCCGATTCGGCCGAGCGGGGGCTGATGCGACGATGGACCCGTGGCAAGCAAGCGAGGCAAGCAGACAGTGCGGGACATGTTCCTGTCGTTGGCGGTGATCGCCGCGGTGGCGGGGGTCGTCTACATCTTCGTCCCGCACGACGAGAAGGCCGATCCGGTCAAGGCGGTCGACTACCGGGTCGAGCTCCTGACCGCGCGGCGCGCGGCTCCCTACCCGGTGGCGGCCCCCAGTGGTCTGGCGCAGAAGTGGAAGCCGACCTCCGTCAGTTACGAGCGCGAGGCCGGCAACAGCTGGCACCTGGGCTTCCTCGATCCGGACGGCGGGTACGTCGCGGTGGAGCAGTCCACGTCCCCGGCGAAGAAGTACATCACCGACGTCAGCCAGGACGCGAAGAACACCGGCCGCACCCAGCAGGTCGCCGGTGAGGCCTGGCAGCACTGGGAGGGCCCGAAGTACGACGCCCTCGTACGTGAGGGCAAGGGGTCGACCACGGTCGTCACCGGCTCCGCGTCGCCGGAGCGGCTGGCGGAGATGGCGGCGGCGCTCAAGACCTCCTGACGCCCTTCGGGGCGGGGCGTGCGGAAACGGGAAAGTCGCTGGAGAACGGGAAAGTCCCTGGAGCGGGTGCTCCAGGGACTTTCCCGTGTGCCTCGGCCGGAAGGGGTTCGGCCGGAAGTGTTCAGCCGGTGCGGCTCAGACGCTCTTGATGACCTCGTCGTAGGCCAGACGCGGCAGACGCGGGAACCAGGCGTCGTCGCCCGGCTTGCCGATGTTGACGACCATCAGCACGTTGTGGTCGCCGTCCAGGAACTCCTTCTCGATGCCCGCGGCGTCGTAGCCGGTCATCGGGCCGGCGGCCAGGCCGGCGGCGCGGACGCCGATGATGAAGTAGGCGGCCTGCAGCGCGCCGTTCAGCGCGGCGGCGGACTCGCGGACCGGGCGCTCGGAGAAGAACGCGTCCTTGGCCTGCGGGAAGTGCGGCAGCAGCGCCGGGAGCTCCTCGTGGAACTCGTTGTCGGTGGCCAGGATCGCGACCAGCGGAGCGGTCGAGGTCTTGGGCTGGTTGCCCTCCGCCATGTGCTGGACGAGGCGCGCGCGGGCGTCGTCCGAGCGGACGAGGATGACGCGCAGCGGCGACTGGTTGAACGCGGTCGGGCCGTACTTGACCAGGTCGTAGATCGCCTGGACCTGCTCCTCGGTCACCGGCTCGTCGGTGAAGGTGTTGGCGGTGCGGGCCTCACGGAAGAGGAGGTCCTGGGCGGCGGGGTCAAGAACGAGGGACATCTTGCGTATTACCTTCCGGACGTACACGGGGGTCGAACGACATCGATCACCGTACGGGAGAGGTAGGTTAACTTTCAACTAAAACGGGAACGGAGTGATTCACTCCACAGCGAGTGCCGACTGCTCCGCGCCTCATGCCCAGCCCCAGCCCCGCGCCCCGCGCCGCCGCAGGGTCGGACTCAGCCCGCGTCGGCCGCCGTGCCGCCTTCGGCGCCGTTGTCGTCCCCGGGAGCGGCGGGCCCCGCCAGCGCCGCGTCCAGCCGGGCGCGCGCGCCCTCCAGCCAGTGGCGGCACACCTTCGCCAGCTCCTCGCCCCGCTCCCACAGGGCCAGGGACTCCTCCAGGCTCGTCCCGCCGGCCTCCAGCCGGCGCACCACCTCGATCAGCTCGTCGCGCGCCTGCTCGTACCCGAGCGTGCCCGTGGCCGCAGCCGCCGTCGTCCCGTCGTCCGTCATGTGATCCACCCTATGCGTCGGCATGTCCGTCCATCCCGGCCCCGGCCGGCCTCCGGGGCGCTGTCCGTCGGCCCCGGAGGGTGTCGCTCACCCGTCGACCCGCACCACGAACTCGCCCCCGGACACCCGGGCCCGCAGCGCGTCCCCGGCCGCCCCGGCGTCGGCGGGGTCGCGCACCACGTGCCCGTCCGCCCGCTGGAGCACCGCGTAGCCGCGTTCCAGGGTCGCCGCGGGCGACAGCGCGACCACCCGGGCCCTGGTGTGGGCGAGCTCCGAGTCCGCGCGGTCCAGCAGATGCCCCAGCACCCGCCGCCCGCGCCCGATCAGCGCGTCGATCTCCGCCGCGCGCTCGTCCACCATCCGCTGCGGACGCTCCATCGAGGGCCGCCCCAGCGCGTGCGCCAGACCCCGCTCCTCCCGGTCGAGCAGCCCCCGTACCGTCCGCAGCGCCCGGTCCCGCAGCTGCTGCACCCGGTCCAGCTCCTCGCTCACGTCGGGCACGATGCGCTTCGCCGCGTCCGTCGGGGTGGAGGCCCGTACATCCGCGACCAGGTCGAGGAGGGGGGAGTCCGGCTCGTGCCCGATGGCCGAGACCACCGGGGTGCGGCACGCCGCGACCGTACGGATCAGCTGCTCGTCCGAGAACGGCAGCAGGTCCTCCACGCTGCCCCCGCCGCGCGCCACGACGATCACGTCGACCTCCGGGAGCGCGTCCAGCTCCTGCACCGCCTGGACCAACTGATTCACCGCGTGCACCCCCTGCACGGCGGTGTTGCGGACCTCGAAGCGGACCGCGGGCCAGCGGCGCCGGGTGTTCTCCAGGACATCGCGCTCCGCCGCGGAGGCGCGGCCGCAGACGAGCCCGATCAGCTGCGGCAGGAAGGGCAGCGGCTTCTTGCGGTCCAGGGCGAAGAGGCCCTCCCGGGCCAGTGACTTCTTCAGCTGCTCCAGCCGGACCAGCAGCTCGCCGATGCCGACCGGCCGTATCTCCGTGGCGCGCAGCGAGAGCTGCCCGCGGGGCGCGTACCACTCGGGCTTCGCCAGGACGACGACCCGCGCCCCCTCGGTGACCACGTCCGCGATCCGGTCGAAGACCTGCCGGAAGCACGTCACGCTCACCGAGATGTCGTGCGAGGGGTCGCGCAGCGTCAGGAACACCACTCCGGCACCCGGGCGCCGCGACAGCTGGGTGATCTGCCCCTCGACCCAGACGGCACCGAGCCGGTCGATCCAGCCGCCGATGAGCCGTGACACGTCACCGACGGGCAGCGGAGCTTCCGGTGATGTTTGGAGAGCCATGTGAGCGAGCGTATCCGGCACCACCGACAGCCGGCCGGTCCCGCGGCGACAGCCCCGCCCTCAGCCCGCCGCCCGGCGCCCGCGCTGCACCAGGAGCACCGCGAGCCCCACCACGAACCAGCACGCCCCCACCACCTGCGCGCTCGACGTCGCCTCCACGATCACCGCGATCAGCACACCCGCGCCCACCACCGGGATCAGGACGTGCCGCCACCAGCTCGGCGCACCCTCCCTCCGGCGCACCACGAACCAGCCGACCACCGAGGCGTGCAGCAGCACGAACGCGGTCAGCGCGCCCACGTCCACGACCGACACCAGATGGTCGAGGCCGTCGTCGCGCCGGGCCGCCCAGACCGCCGCCACCAGCGTCACGACCGCCGCGATCAGGATCGCGATCCGGGGCACGCCCGAGCGCGGATCGACCTTGGACAGCAGCGCGGGCAGCCGGCGCTCCCGGGCCATCGCGAACAGCAGCCGGCCCGCGGCCGCCTGCCCGGCCAGCGCCGCGAACGCCGCCCCGATCGCCTTGCTGACCGCCACCAGATCGTGCAGCCAGGACCCGACCGCGGAGTCCACCGTGTCGTAGAAGGCCGAGCCCTGGGCGACCGGATCGGCGGCCAGCTCCGCCGACGTCATCGGCTCCAGCAGCGCCGCCAGATACGCCTGCGCCACAAACAGGAACCCCGCCAGCACCAGGCAGAACAACAGCGCCCGCGCCACCTTCGCCGAACCGCCCGTCACCTCCTCCGCGAACGTGGCGATGGCGTCGAAGCCCAGGTACGACAGCACGGCCACGGACACCGCGCCCAGCACCGCGGAGGCGGAGAACCCCGCGTCGCCGTTGAGCGGCGTCAGCCAGCCGCGCTGCGCCCCGTCCTGCACGAGCACCACCACGGCGGACACCAGGAACACCAGCAGCACCACGATCTCCATGGCGAGCACCGCGAAGCCGACCCGGGCCGCCGCCCGTACGCCCCAGAGGTTCAGCAGCGTCGTGAGGACCACCGCCAGCGCGGTCCACACCCACCGCGACACCTCGGGCACCAGCGAGTTCATCGCGATCCCGGAGAAGAGATAGGCGACGGCGGGGATGAGCAGGTAGTCGAGCATCGCCATCCACCCCGCGATGAACCCCGGCCCCTCCCCGAGCCCCTTGCGCGCGTACGCGAACACCGAACCCGCCAGCGGAGCGACCCGCACCATCTGGGCGTAGCTGAAAGCGGTGAACGCCATCACCACGGTCGCCGTGATGTAGACCAGCGCCACCGCGCCGTGCGATTTCGCGTCGAGCGTGCCGAAGACGCCGACCGGGGCCATCGGGGCGATGAACAGCAGCCCGTAGACCACCAGATCCCGGAACCCCAGCGTCCGCCGCAGCCCCGCCCGGTCCGCGGTGCTGCCACTGGTGGAATCCGTACCGCTGCCGGCCATGGGTCCTCCGTTGTAGGCGTGATGATCAGTCTCCCGACCCCGTCGGCCCCGCGCCTGTTCGGTACGGCCTAACGGCCTCCCCCGCGGCAGGGAGCGGGCTCCCGGCGCTCTGCGGCTCCGCTCTCTGCCGCGGAGGAGGCCGTTACGATGGGACGCATGACTGCTACGACACCCCGACGCGTCCTGCTCGCCGCTCCCCGTGGCTACTGCGCGGGCGTGGACCGTGCCGTGATCGCCGTGGAGAAGGCTCTGGAGCAGTACGGCTCACCGGTCTACGTGCGCCACGAGATCGTCCACAACAAATACGTCGTGCAGACGCTGGAGAAGAAGGGCGCGATCTTCGTCGAGGAGACCGCGGAGGTCCCCGAGGGCTCGATCGTGATGTTCTCCGCGCACGGCGTCGCGCCGACCGTGCACGACGAGGCCGCCGAACGGAAGCTCGCCACGATCGACGCGACCTGCCCGCTGGTCACCAAGGTCCACAAGGAGGCCGTCCGCTTCGCGCAGGACGACTTCGACATCCTCCTCATCGGCCACGAGGGCCACGAGGAGGTCATCGGCACCTCCGGCGAGGCCCCGGACCACATCACGCTGGTCGACGGCCCCGAGGACGTCGCCAACGTCGAGGTGCGCGACCCGTCCCGGGTCGTCTGGCTCTCCCAGACCACGCTCTCGGTCGACGAGACGATGGAGACCGTCGGCGCGCTCAAGGAGAAGTTCCCGCTCCTGATCTCGCCGCCCAGCGACGACATCTGCTACGCCACGCAGAACCGCCAGATCGCGGTGAAGCAGATGGGCGCGGACGCCGACCTGGTGATCGTCGTCGGCTCCAAGAACTCCTCCAACTCGGTCCGGCTGGTCGAGGTCGCCCTCGGCGCGGGCGCGGGCGACTCGCACCTGGTGGACTCCGCCGACGAGATCGACGAGGCCTGGCTGGACGGCGTCTCCACGGTCGGCGTCACCTCCGGCGCGTCCGTCCCGGAGGTGCTGGTCGACGGTGTGCTGGCCTGGTTGTCCGAGCGGGGCTTCGAGGACGTGGAGATCGTGAAGGCGGCCGAGGAGTCGATCATCTTCTCGCTGCCCAAGGAGCTCCGCCGGGACCTGCGCGCGGAGGCGGCGGCCCTGTCGGCCGAGTGAGCCGACTCCTGCCCCTCCTGTTTCCGCACCGGTTTCCGCACCGTTTCCGCACCGGTTTCCGCTCCGGGAAGTGAGTGGGGCCCGGTGCCCGTACCGTGGATCACATGGAGATCTTCGGCGTGGACATCGGCGGATCCGGGATCAAGGGTGCTCCCGTGGACCTGGACCGCGGAGACCTGGCGCGGGAGCGCCACAAAGTACTCACACCGCACCCGGCCACACCCGATGACGTGGCCGGGTGCGTGGCCGAGGTGGTCGGGCATTTCGACTGGTCGGGCCCGGTGGGCATCACGTTCCCGGGCGTGGTCACCAGCGGCGTCACCCGGTCCGCGGCCAATGTCGACAAGGGCTGGATCGACCTGGACGCCCGCACGCTGCTCAGCGACAAGCTCGGCCTGCCGGTCACCGTACTGAACGACGCGGACGCGGCCGGCATCGCGGAGATGACCTTCGGCGCCGGGCGCGGCCGCAAGGGCACGGTGATCGTGCTGACGCTCGGTACGGGTATCGGCAGCGCGCTCTTCATCGACGGCAGGCTCGTGCCCAACACCGAGCTCGGCCATCTGGAGCTGAACGGCCACGACGCGGAGAAGCACGCCTCGACGAAGGCCAAGGAGGACGAGGACCTGAGCTGGCACCACTGGGCGCACCGGGTGCAGAAGTACCTGGTCCACGTGGAGATGCTGTTCTCGCCCGAACTGTTCATCATCGGCGGCGGTGTCAGCCGCAAGGCCGACAAGTTCCTGCCGCTGATCGAGCACGTACGGGCCGAAATGGTGCCGGCGGAGCTCCAGAACAACGCCGGCATCGTGGGCGCGGCCATGGCGGCAACGGGAAGCTGAGGGCCGCTCCCGGGCGTTTCCGTCCCGGGCCGCCGCGCCTGCGCGCAGCCTCCGGTCGCCCCGCCCGCGCCCCGTCCGGGTCAGCGCTGCCGACGCCGGGGCGCCTGACCGGCGGCCCGGGGCGCCTGCGCCGCGGCTCGCGGCGCCTGCCCAGCGGCTCGCGATGCCTGCCCAGCGGCACGGGGCGTCTGCCCTGCGGCCCTGGGGGACTGCGGCTGCTGCTGGCCGCCCGCCCGCGCGGTCTGTGCGGCCAGCAGCATCCGCCGCTGCCGGGCCCGCATCAGCCGGACCTTGCGTACGGTCGCGATGAGCCCGGCGACGAGCGTGCCGCCGTACAGCCAGCCGGCGTGGACGGCGAGCGCGGTGACGACGGCCATCATGCGCCCGCCGAAGCCGCCCGTGCCGCCCGAGACCGGGATGATCCCGACGGCGAACGCGATCGGCACGCTGATCGGTGCGGTCACCAGGTCCGCCGGGCGCACCCAGAACGCGGTCAGCGCGCTGACCGGCAGGAACAGCACACCGAACACGACGGCCGAACCGTCGAACAGCAGCCAGTCCGCACAGGCCAGCACGAACATGGTGGCGGCCGCGAAGAGCCCGGCGCCGATACCCGTCAGCCGGGGGTTCGGCAGCCGCCGCAGGGCGAGCACGGCGGGCGGCACCGGGCGTGCCCGGCCCGCGGGTGTGCTCATCACCCGATAGACGGCGGCGCTCTCGCCGACCGCTCCCTTCGCTCCGTTGGCTACGTTGGCTCCCTTGGTCCCGAGCGGGGACAGCGGGGCCTGCTGAGTCTGGCTGCGCTGCGGGGGACGTGTCCTGTGCTGCTCCACCGGGACAACGTAGGTCGCCGGGCGGCAGTAATCACGTGCGGGACACGCGCTTTGGGTGACCTTGGCGATGAGTTCGATGCCACACGGCCCAATGGGAACCGGATCGGCACCCGACGGGACCCGTGGTTACGCGCTCGCCCCCGCCCGTAAACTGGAGAATCGGCCCACCGGGGCCGGACCTCACTGCCCAGCCCGCCCACCCCCTAGGGAAGTCGCCACCGTGTCGCTCACGATCGGAATCGTCGGCCTGCCGAATGTCGGCAAGTCGACCCTGTTCAACGCCCTGACCAAGAACGACGTGCTGGCGGCCAACTACCCGTTCGCCACGATCGAGCCGAACGTCGGCGTCGTCGGCGTGCCCGACCCCCGCCTGAACAAGCTCGCGGAGATCTTCAGCTCCCAGAAGCTGCTGCCGGCGACGGTCGACTTCGTCGACATCGCGGGCATCGTGCGTGGCGCGAGCGAGGGGGAGGGCCTGGGCAACAAGTTCCTCGCGAACATCCGCGAGTCGGACGCGATCTGCCAGGTCATCCGCGCCTTCAAGGACGAGAACGTCGTCCACGTCGACGGCAAGGTCTCGCCCAAGGACGACATCGAGACGATCAACACCGAGCTGATCCTCGCCGACCTCCAGTCCGTCGAGAAGGCCGTCCCGCGCCTCACGAAGGAGGCCCGCCTCCAGAAGGAGAAGGTCGCCGTCCTGGCCGCCGTCGAGGAGGCCCAGAAGATCCTCGAAGCGGGCGACACCCTCTTCCACGCGGGCATCACGGCCTCCACCGAGAAGGGCCGCCTTCTCCACGAGCTGCACCTGCTCACCACGAAGCCCTTCCTCTACGTCTTCAACGTCGACGAGGACGAGCTGGTCGACGAGGACTTCAAGAACGAGCAGCGCGCCCTGGTGGCCCCCGCGGAGGCGATCTTCCTCAACGCCAAGATCGAGTCCGAGCTGATCGAGCTCGACGACGACGAGGCCCTGGAGCTCCTCCAGTCCATGGGCCAGGAAGAGCCCGGCCTCGCCACTCTCGGCCGCGTCGGCTTCGAAACCCTGGGCCTGCAGACCTACCTCACGGCAGGCCCGAAGGAATCCCGCGCCTGGACGATCAAGAAGGGCGCCACGGCCCCCGAGGCGGCCGGTGTGATCCACACCGACTTCCAGAAGGGCTTCATCAAGGCGGAGATCATCTCCTTCGACGACCTGGTGGAGACGGGCTCGGTCGCCGAGGCCCGCGCCAAGGGCAAGGCCCGGATGGAAGGCAAGGACTACGTCATGCAGGACGGGGACGTGGTGGAGTTCCGCTTCAATGTGTAAGCGGTGCGTTACTGCGGGCTAGTTCGTCCGTCAAGTTCGCAGGTGGCAAGGGGTCGGCTCTTTCGGGAGCCGGCCTCTTGCTGGTTCCCGTGCTGGATGTGTGCTGGATTTTTTTGACGCTTCGTCACCTGCGCGCCCTAGTCGGCAAGCGGTTCGAGCATCGGCTGGAAGGCGGAGTTCTCTTCGTCGGGAACGTGCGGGAGGAAGCCGTCGGGGACGGTGCGGGCGGCAGTGGCGAGGAGGCGGTCCAGGACTTCCTGCTCGGTGGCCGGGGGGAGTCGAAGGGCGGCGAGGAGACGGTCGCGGACGACGGGGTGGTCCGGGTGGTCATCGAGGTAGTCGGAGCTGAGGGCCGGAGGTCGGAAGCCAGCCAGTGCGTCGTGCCAGGACGGGAGGGCGACGGCGAGGGTCAGAGCCTCGGCGAGCGACTCGGCGATCAGGGAGGCCTGCCCCTCGGAGTCGGTGTAGAGGACGGGGCGGGCGCCGCCAGGGACGGCCGGGCCGCAGAGGTAGTGGGTGCCGCCCGCGTTACAGCCGGCGACAGGCTCCACCGGGAGGCTGTTGGGCAGGGCTATCGGCTCGATCGGGTCTGTGCGGGCGAGGTCGAACTCGCCGTCGCCGGCCAGGAAGGAAGCGACCTCCGGATGCGCGGCGATCCTGCGGAGCAGGGCGTTGTCCGAGAGCGCGGCCGGGTTGAGAGCTGCGGCGATCGCAGGGGTGAGGGGATGTCCGGCGAGGATGTGGCGGACGGCTTCGAGCGGGACGGGGCGCTCGTAGTAGTCCTCGAAGTGGGCCTGGACGGCCTCGGGGGAGCGGTCGGCGAGGAGGTGGAAGAGAAAACCGGAGCCGTCCGGGTCCTCGCTGCCGGGCGGGAAGTCGATGCCCGAGCCGGTGCGCCAGCCCGTGTCGCCGGTCTCCCGCCACAGGCAGGCGGTGACCCGAGGGGCGTCGATGCCCTCATCGCAGAAGGTGGGTTCGTCCAGGAGTGGGCGCAGTGCGGCGGGCACTTCGTCGATGACTCCGGGCCAGACCTGCTCGTCGTCCGTCCCGTACGGGCTCATGGCCGACTCGTGGTCGAAGCCGCGTATGAGCACGCCGGCCGGGGTGAAGAGGACGGAGAGGTCGTCCCCCGAGCCGTTCTCCATCAAGGCTGCCTCTTCGTCGGGGCCCCAGGCAGCGTCGAAGGTGTAGTAGCAGTACTGCGGATCTTCGGCGATCGCAGTCTCCAGGACAGCCAACGCGCGCAGGTGGACGCGGAGTTCGATGGGGGCGGGAAGGAGGGTGGCGATCGCGTGCACAGTGCTCATGGCGTCATGAAAGCAGTCGCCACTGACAACTCGGCCCGCTGGTCCGGACGGTGGCGTCCCTGACTCCAGCGGATTCTGGCCGACCGCACGTGTCCTGGCTCAGGATCAGGTGTCGTACACGGTAGAGCGATGCCCGATGTGTACGACCCACACCACCAGTTCACCGTTGTCGATCGTGTAGACGACACGGTAGTCACCCACTCGTAGGCGGCGGCGTTCCGGCTGGGATACGAGTGCGGTGGTGCTGAAGCCGAGCGGGTCGCTTTCCAGCTCGGTCAGTTTGGCCAGGATGCGCAGCGCCATGTCGCGGGGGATCTTGCGGAGTTCGGCCTGAGCCTCAGGCCGGAAGACGGTGCGGTACTCACTCATTGCGCGCCAGCGTCTCCCTCATGACGTCCTCAATCGGAATGCCCGCTGCCGGATTCGCCATGCGCTCGTCGATGATCCGATTGATCTCGCGCTCTTCCCACTCTTGGTACTTCCGAAGTACCTCGATGGACACGACGGCGGCGACCTCCTTGCCTCGGCGCGTGATCACGGTGGGTACGTCATCCCGGTCGGCCCGCTCCACGACCTCGGCCAGGTGTGCGCGCACATCGCGGATGGTCTCTATGGGCAAGGGCTGCGTCATGCGCTCAAGCGTACCAAGTGTCTCATGTGTACACAAGGCACAGTCGATCGGCCCTGGCCCTTTGCTGCGACCTGGCGTGCTGGATGAATTCCGACGGTGCTGGATTGGTGCTGGATAAGTTCTTCAGGATCCCTGTTTTCGCAGGTGGGAGCTCTGTTCTGTATGTTCCGCTTCAACGTGTAACCGGTGACACACCAACACGACGCTGATCCGGCAAACGTGCAGGGCGAAAGGGGTCCGACTCTTCGGGGTCGGACCCCTGGCCTGTTCCTGTGCTGCTGAGGTCGGGCGGCGACCGCGAGACCGTCGTCGACCATCGACATCTCAGCCGTCCCGCTCTCCGACGTCGAGAAGCCGTAATGCGGGCGGGCAACGGGGAACGCATCGTGTTCGCGCCGTAGGGCGCCGGATCCCGCCCCGCCGCTGTCCGTCGCCGCGCTCGATGGGGTGTCCCGGCGGGCCCTAGGGGTGAACGCGGTGGTCCGGCGGGTGCCGCAGGTCGTTGATGAGGTCGTCCAGTGCATTGCTGAGGGTGGCGGCATTGGTCTCGTCGAACCAAGTGGTCCGGATGCGTTCGTTGTTGCCCCTGGGGGTCTCGTGGTCGGCCGAGAGTTGTTGCAGGGAGCGGGTCTCGTCACCCAAGGCGCGGCCCACGGCTTGGAAGAGGCCTCGCACGTAGTGCTCCGCGTCGGGAGCGGGGATTCCGTGACCGGCGGCCCATGACGTGAGCGTGGCGAGATAGGCGTAGTGGGCGGTGAGGGTTCCCGTCAGTGCGGAGAAGACGTCGAAGGCCGCCTCGTCCGCGACCGGCAGTGCTCCGCCGAGCTGCTCGAAGAAGCTGTCGACGGCCGGGTGCGACGGGTACGTCACGGTGACGGAACGGCGTTCGCGTACGGAAGGCAGTGGGATGGCGCGCACCAGCGTGGCGTCGGTGGCAGGGGCGGCAGGGGTTGCGTGGGTGGTGCGGGCGGTGTCGGTGGCGAGCATGCTGCGCAGGTCGTCGTTCGTGACCCCGGCCATCACGTTGACCACCACTTTGGACCCGTCCACCCGCAGGCCGTCCAACGCTTCGTGCCGGTCCTGACGGCGTACGGCGACGATCACCAACTCGGACCGGTCCGCCACCTGTTGGTTGTCGGCGCAGACGTGGACGCCTTCGTACCGCTCGGAGAGGTCGGCGGAGGTGCGGGCGCCCCGCGGTGAGAGGAACACCTCGGGCGTCGGGCCGGCCGGGTCGCGCAGTCCCTCCACGAGGGCCCGGCCGATCTCTCCCACTCCGATGATGCCGATGCGTTTCACGGTTCGTCCTTCCTGGCGTGTGTCAGCGGGGTCTGTGTCGAACGCGGTGTGCCGCGTCTCATGCCGGTCGCCGTTTCCTCCACAGCAGGGCGATTGCCAGGGCGCCCGCCAGGCTGGGAGCCATTCCGGCCCAGCCCAGGGCCGGTGGCAGGCCGGTCGCGCCGGAGGTGTCGGTGGTGAGCAGGCCGGTCAGCCCGGCGCCTGCTCCCAGGGCGAACAGCACCGTCGCGGCGGGACGGGCCCACCGCCAGCCCGCTCTGACGGACCGGGCTGCCCCGATCCAGGCCAGGACTCCCAGCGCTCCGATGACGGACAGCAGGACAAGGTAGGTGCTGACGGCCGAGTCCACTCGGGCCTGGGAGTACGTGGGGTAGCCGTCCCGGATGTGGTCGGCCAGCAGGTGGGTGGTGGCGCGGTCCGCGTACGGGGTGGCGGTCGCGATGAGGGTGAGGGCGAGCCCCGTGTACATCGCGCCGATTGCCCCTCTCCGGCGGTCGGGGAAGGCCGCGGCCGCGTCCTCCGCCGATACCGACGACCGGTCCGGCTGAGGTGGACGTGCCCCGGCGGCGGTCTCGCTCATGTCTGGTCCCCGTTCTCCGCGTTCCGCGGCGTGTTCTTCGCCAAGTCATTCGCCAGGTCAATGGAAAACCTACGTTGTAGGTTCCAGTGGCACGTTAAGTTCTACGATGTAGATTTAGCAAGGGGGCAAGAGGATGCGGGAGGAGTGGGTGTGGCCAGACGTGCGCGGGGTACCTCGGCGGGGCTCGACAGGGAGCGGATCGCGGCCGCGGCCGTGGCGCTCGTGGATCGCGACGGCCTTGAGCGTTTCGGGGTGCGGCGGCTGGCCGAGGAGCTCGGGGTCGACCCGATGTCGATCTACCACCACGTCAAGGGCAAGGCCGCGCTCCTCGATGTGATCTCCGAGGCCGTACTCGCCGAGGTGGCGACCGCTCCTGACGGTGCGTCGCACGACTGGGCGGCGGTCGTCCGGCGGACCGCCCACTCCTACCGGGACGTGGCGTACCGGCATCCACAGGTGTTCCCGCTGCTCGTCACCCGTGCTCAGACCTCGACGGTGGCCATCGCCGCCCTGGAGCACGTCGTCTCCGCGATGCGTGCGGCCGGTCTGCCCGACGTGGTGGCCGCGGATGCCCCGATGGTGCTGTTCGGCTTCCTCAACGGCCACCTGCTGGCGCGTACCGGGGGTGGCCCCGAAGGGCCTGCTTCCGTACCCGAGTTCGACTCCGGCGCGTACCCCGGCATGGCCGCCCTGGCGCCCCAGTGGGCCGACTTCGGCTCTGTCGCGGAGTTCGACCGGATGCTCGACATCGTGCTCGACGGGATCAGGAGCCGGGCGGCTCGCCCGGACTGAGGGCAGGCTCGTGCCGGAGGGCGCCGGCCGGGTTCCCCCGGGGAGGTGTGCGGATTCCTGGGATTCCCGGAGGGAGACGCTTCGGGTGCGTGATGCATTTATGTGTAAATGCGTCATTTTTAGGCTATTCGTTGTTCATGAGTGATCTCGATTACGCCGACAGGTCCGACTTCGAGGACGCCGACCGAGGCTTCGTCGCCGCCCTCTCGCCCGCGGTCGTCCGGACGGACGACGGCCGGGTCATCTGGGACGGGGAGGCGTACGCCTTCCTCGACGGTGACTGCCCGCCCAGTGCTCACCCGAGCCTCTGGCGACAGAGCCAGCTGTGCAACAAGCAGGGCCTGTTCGAGGTGACCGAGGGGATCTACCAGGTCCGCAACCTGGACCTGTCGAACATGACGCTGGTCGAGGGCGACACCGGGGTCGTCGTCATCGACCCGCTGATCTCCGCCGAGACCGCGGCCGCCGCGCTCGCGCTGTACCGCGAGCACCGCGGTGACCGCGCGGTCACCGGGCTGATCTACACCCACTCCCACGGCGACCACTTCGGCGGATCCCGCGGTGTGCTGCCGCACGGCCACGCCCCCGTGCCGGTGATCGCCCCGGCCGGGTTCCTGGAACACGCGGTCGCGGAGAACGTGTACGCCGGCGGCGCGATGACCCGGCGCGCGGTCTACATGTACGGCGCCGAACTGGACAAGGGCCCTGCCGGCCAGATCAGCGCCGGGCTGGGCATGACGACGTCCAAGGGGACGATCACCCTCGTGCCGCCGACCGTGGACATCACCCGCACCGGTCAGGAGGAGACCGTCGACGGCGTGCGGATCGTGTTCCAGATGACGCCGGACACCGAGGCGCCCTCGGAGATGAACTTCTACTTCCCCGACCGGCGCGCCCTGTGCATGGCGGAGAACGCGACCCACAACATGCACAACATCCTGACCCTGCGTGGCGCGGTGGTCCGTGACACCCGTATCTGGGCCCACTACCTGGGCGAGACGATCACGCTGTTCGGTGACCGGGCCGAGGTCGCGTTCGCCTCCCACCACTGGCCCACCTGGGGCCGGGACCGCATCATCGAGCACCTGGCCGGCCAGCGGGACATGTGGGCGTACCTGCACGACCAGACCCTGCGCATGACCAACCAGGGACTGACCGGTACGGAGATCGCCGAGCGGATGGAACTTCCCCCGGCGGTCGCGAAGCGGTGGGCGAACCGCGGCTACTACGGTTCGGTCAGCCACAACGTCAAGGCCATCTACCAGCGCTACATGGGCTGGTTCGACGGCAACCCCGCCCACCTGTGGGAGCACCCGCCCGTCGAGCAGGCAAAGCGGTTCGCCGCCGACTACGGCGGCGTACCCGCGCTGATCGCCAAGGGCGAGGAGTACGCCGCCTCCGGGGACCTCCGGTTCGCCGCGACGCTGCTGGGGCACGCGGTCTTCGCCGCCCCGGAGGACGCGATCGCCAAGCAGGCGCTGGCCGCGGTGTACGAGAAGCTCGGCTTCGGCGCGGAGAACGGCCCCTGGCGCAACTTCTACCTGATGGGCGCGCAGGAGCTGCGCGGCGCGATCGCGCACACCGCGCTGGAGACCACGAACCCCGAGATGGCGATGGCCCTCACCGTCGACATGCTCATCGACTCGCTGGCCATCCGCGTCGACGGCCCCCGGGCGTGGGACGAGAAGCTGACCATGACCTGGAACGTCACCGACGAGGGCCGCACCTGGCACCTTCTGCTCTCCAACGGGGCCCTCACCTACCGCAGCACAGAGGCCGCCCCGGAGGCTGACGGGCCGGACCCGGCCGCCGATCTGACCCTGACTCTGACCAAGTCCCAGCTGCTCGCGGTCCTGGCCGGCAAGGGCCTGGACGACGTGCACGTCCAGGGCGATCCGCAGGTGCTCGCGACCCTCGTGGGCCTGCTCGACAACCCCGACCCCGACTTCGCCATCGTCACGCCCTGATCACCGACGCCCTGATCACCGACGTCCTGATCACCGACACCCGGGCCCAGGGGCTCACGGCTCGCGGTTCATCAGGCTGAGGACGGCGCGGACGAGGGCGGTGAGGGCGCCGTCGGTGAGGGGCTTCTTCTCGATCCGGAACTCCACCGTGTTGCGGCCGTTGTCGCGCTTGAAGCGGAAGCTGACGTGCAGGCGCAGGAACGCGATGACGCCGGTGAGGACGGTCAGGTCCGCGACGACGTCCTCGCCGCCCATCTGGTCGTCCTCCGGCGGGTCGGCGAGGATCCCCTCGACCAGCGTCCGCGCGCCCTCCTCGCCCGCGAGCGCGGCCAGCACGCGGCGGGCGGCGGCCGGGGGATCGTCCGCCCGGGGCGGCGGAGCCCCGGCACCGGCCTGGGCGAAGAGCTCCTGGAGGATCCGCATCGCCTCCGGGGCGCTCGTCACACCGGTCGGGAAGGTGCGGCCCAGTTCGTACGCCGCCTCCTCCAGCGCGAGCAGCGCGCTCCGGTCGGGCAGGGCGGCGGCCCTCTCGGTGTGGACGTCTGCGGCCATGTCAGCTCCAGTCCCCGAGCGGGACGAACGCCGCCCAGTGGTAGGGGTGGGACAGGTAGGCGTGGTCGGCATCCGCGAGCATGCGCCGCTGGGCGTCCCACAGGGCGCGCCACATCGGGCGTCCGCGCATCACCGCACCGGTCACCTCGTCGAGCAGGGCGGCGGAGCTGGTGCCGTCGACCTGCCAGATGGGGGCGAGGACCGTGCGGGTGCCGCCGCGCAGCAGGGCGCGGGGGAGGCCCGTGAAGTCCTCGCCGGGGTGGTCCGGCTCGTGCCAGCCGACCGAGCAGGCGCGCAGCACCACGTGGGACGGGGTGCGTGAGCCGGCCAGATCGCGGGCCCGCAGGAAGGTCCGCCTGGCCCGCCGCGAGGCAGGATCGGCGTGCCGGCTGGGGCGCTCCGTGCCGTCGGAGAGCAGCAGGGCGGAGTTCTCGGGGTCGCTGCGGTCCTGGTGTCCGTGGCAGGCGATGTAGGCGAGGTCGGCCTGCTCGATGCGGGCGAGGACCTCCTGCGGGGTGGCCTCCGGTCCGGTGAGCGAGGACAGCCGCCAGCCGGCACCGGCCGGGAGCGATTCGTCCTCGAAGCCGCTGCCTCCGCCCCGAAGGTCCTCCTCCGCGGCGACCCGCACGCACAGCGCGGTCCCCGAGCCGGTCCGTCGCGCGGCGCGCAGAGCGGCCAGGCCCGAGATGCTCGGGGTGTACACCAGGGCCGCCTGCTCCACGCAGTACCGCCCGTCCGGCAGCCGCAGCGCACCGAGCGGCAGCACGGACAGCGGCCCGTGCGGCGCCACACACAGCAGCCCGCGGTCCGCCAGCAGCTCCTGGAACGGCAGCAGCAGCTCCGCCAGCCCCTCCAACGGCAGCGGGACCGGCCGCCGCGGCTTGATCGGCGGGACGGCGGGGAAGGCGGAGCGGTCGCCGTCGACCGTGAGACGGATCTTCTCCGCGGCGCTGTGCAGCTGGGCGCGACCCACCGCGATGCGGTGCCACCGCAGCGCGTTCTCGCCGGACGCCAGCACGAAGCAGAAGGTCTCGGACTCGCCGGTGAAGTACGAGGCCAGCACCATGCCCTCCGCCGGAGCCGCCTCGTCCAGCAGCCTCAACGCCTCCTCGAACCGGGCCGGTTGTGCCCGGCGCAGCCGTACGTACTCCGGCGCGAACGGCTCCAGCGCCTCGTAGAGCGGAGTGAGCGCCCGCGCGCACTCGCGCCAGGACCAGGCCCGGTCCGGGCGCTCCCCGCCCGCCAGCTGCCTTTGCGTGTGCAGCAGTTCCTGCTCCGCGTCCCACAGCCGCTGCGGTACTTGCGACGGCTTGGCCAGGGGCATCCGCACCAGGTCGTCGGCCATGCCGCGGGCCTTCGCCTCCTCGTGCAGGTCGAAGGCCAGCAGCTCGGGCGGCCGGCTGTCGGGCAGCGGCAGGTCGTCGCCGTACTCGAACAGCAGGGACAGCAGCGCCTCGTACAGCGGGAGCACCAGACCCGCGGCCTGGTCCGCGTCCTGGAGCAGCGGATGCGACTCCCGTGCGCGCAGCCGCAGACCGCGGTGGTGCCACAGCACCTCGAAGGCCCGCCGGTGCCCGCCCGGCACCCGCGCCAGCAGCCGGGCCAGGCCCAGCGGCAGGGCCGGGTCCGGGAGCCGGCCCCGCGCATCGTGGAAGGCGAGGACCTCCTCCAGCAGCTCCACCGCGACCTGCGGACCGCGTACCTCCGCGACCGCCTCGCACACCGGCACCGCCAGGTCCTGCAACGTACGGGAGACGTTCCGCTCCTGCGCGCGGCGCAGCCCCGCCGCGAGCCGGTCCGCCATCCGTGCCCGCCGCGCCGGATCGCGCTCGACGCCGCACAGCCGTTGCAGGGCCAGCAGGCGCGTGTCCGGCAAATCGTGCGCCCCCTCGGGGAAGAGACGCAGCATGCGCTTGCGCAGCTTGGAGAGGGCGAAAGCGATCGGATCGGAAGGACCGCCCAGCGGCAGCAGCTGCGAGAGCGGCATGCGTTCGCGAATCCGCTCGGGAAGGTGCTCGGGTTGCCGGGCGTCCTCGGTGTCCCCGGAGACGTACAGGGCGTAGCGGTAGCACTCGGCCGCGCCGGCTTCGTGGCCCTCCGACAGGTCCAGGTCGCCCATCGTGACGAGCAGCTCGCCGAAGCACGGGTAGGTCGAGCCCGCCGAGTCGAAGAGGCCCTGCGTCAGCTGAGTCTCCAGCGAGAGCAGGTCGCGGGGGAGACGCGGGTCGGTGCCGGAGAACAGCAGTGCGGCCAGGGTGCAGCGCAGCGACACCAGGTTCAGATATCCCGCGCCCTGCTGTTCGGCCCGTTCCAGCTCGTCGCTGAGGAGTTCGAACGCCTCCCACTGGCGGTGGGTGCGCCGCAGGCAGGAGACCAGGCCGTACAGCGTCGACGCGCGCGGCGCGGCCCGCGTCGACATCTCGGGCAGCTCCAGCAGGGCGCGATAGGCATCGGCGGCCGCTCCCAGCGCACCGAGCGCCTCCGCCACCTGGGCCCGGCAGCTGAGGAGATCCCAGCGCGAGGGCATGAACGCCCCGTCCGAGTCGTTCTCGGGACGCGCCGCCAGTGCCTCCGCGCGCTCCAGCGGGGGCACGGCCTCCCGGTAGCGGTGCAGCGAGATGAGGGTGTTCGCGAGCTGGAAGCGCACCGCCGCCTCCTCGACGGCGGAGACCGTCCCCTCCCTGTCGACGGATGCGGCCGCCTGCGTCAGCACCTCGGCCCGGTGCGGCAGATCGCCCATCGTGAGATGCACAGAGGCCAGTTGCAGGTAGGTGTTCACCAGCGAATGCGCGTCGCCCACCGCATGCTGCAGCGAGAGCGCGCGAGCCGCGTGGTAGAGCGCCCTGCGGTGCCGTCCCTCGTGCAGCAGGTGGTTCGCCCAGTCGGCACGGGCCGTCACCTGGCTCGGACCGTCCTCTGTGAGCAGACCCAGCGCGGCGATGGCGTGGGCGTTGCGGGTCCGGTCCGCGCCCCACTCCGCCAGCAGCCGCACCGCGGCCCGCACCGGCTCGTCCGGAAACTGTGCACGGTGCCCCGCCAGCACCCGGTAGGCGCCCAGCACCCCCTCGGCCGCGCAGGCACGGCTCAGCAGCCGGGGGAATCCCTCGCCGCTGCCGCCGGAGCCGTCCGGCTCCCTGGCGGCGGTGGGCGTCCGCGCCCCCAGGGCCTCGCAGCGCTCTGCGAGGAACAGCGCGAGCTCGGCCATCGGCCCTTGTACGCGTTCGTGTCCGTGGGAGCCGACCGTCTCCGCGTGCTGCCGCAGGAACGCCGCCGCCTCGGCGTGCCCGCCGGGCGGCATCGCCGCGAACTGGTCGAGTACCTCGTCGTACGTGGGCGCCGACAGGGTCCGCAGCGCGATCTGCAGAGGCCGCGCCTCCAGGTCCTCGTCATCCGCCATGGTGCCCCCCGTTCCGTCCCTGGCCGCCGTGCCGGGCCAAGGCCTCCCGATACGGTTCAGGATGCTCGGAGGCGCGGGCGCGCAACCGCAGCTGCTCCAGCGGGTCACGCAGGCTCTGCTGCCCTCGCTCCACCTCCGTGTCCAGCAGCAGGGCCTCGAACCTGGCCTCCTGCTCGTGCATGTTCCGCTCCGGGAGCGTCGGTTGATGCAGTCGCGCCAGCACCATCGACTGGGGTGCGGTCCGACGCAGACGCGCCAGCACCTCGTCCCGCTCCCGCGCCGGACCGGCCGCGACGCGGATCCGTGCCAGCTGCTCCAACGCCGCCCCCACCACCGGTGCGTCCTGCTCCAGCAGCGCCGCCGCCCGATCGAAGGGCTGGAGCGCGTCCTGCGCCTCTCCGAGGGAGATCAGCGCCGCGGTGTGCAGCAACAGCCGCTCGGCGCCCAGCGGTTCCTCACCGAGCCGTCCGCGAATCTCCTCGTCCGCCGCCGTGCGCAGCCCGAGGAAGCGCAGCTCGTCGGTACGTTGCCGGTGCAGTTCGCGCAACGCGATCAGCCGGTTGTCGGCTTCTGCGGAGCGTCGCGAATCCGCCGGATACGGCGAGGCGTTGGGGCCGACCGTGCTGAACCCGGGCACCACGTGGGCCAGCAGCCACATCGCCATCTCCGGCCGCTCCACGGCCGCGTACGCGCAGGCCGCGTCCACCCATGCGCCACGCCGTCGGGGATCCGCGCCGAGCGCCGAGAGCAGCGACGAGGTCGCCGCGAAGGCGTGCCCGGCCCGGAGCATCGCGATCCCCAGCAGATGCTGGTGCACCGGACCCCGCCTCGCGGCCTTGAAGAACGGCTCCAGTGCGCGTATCCGCTCCCGCAACGACGCCTGGGGCACCGGCAGCCGCCGGACCCACCTCCGCGGCAGTTCCTCCGCGTCGAAGGGAGCTTCCCAGCCCAGCACCGTCGCCGCATCGCGCACGTCCGCCACCCCCGTCAGTACCGGCGGCCATCCTCCCGTGCCCGGTGATAGCGGGCAAGTGGCCATGAAATGCCTGGGTGTTGACGATCACGCACTCGATCGCACAGCCGTGCGGGGCTCCGGATGTGCGGACGAGTACGTGCGCGGTCCGGATATGCGGACGGTTACGTGCGCGATCCGGATGTGCGGACGGTTACGGGTGCGGGTCACCTTGCGGGCGAGTGCGGGCGCGGTTCACCGTGCGGACGGGCCGGTGTGCTCCGTGGGGAACGACTGGGTGCCCAGCACCCTCAGCAGGTCCAGCCGCTCGCGGCTCTCGGGGTCCGCAGGGGTGAGAACCAGCAGCTGCTGGCGCTGATCGGGGGTGAGCAGGGTCTCGCAGTCCATGAGCATGGGTCCCACCCGCGGGTGCAGGATGGTCTTGCGGTCGGCGCGCCTGACCGACACCTCGTGCGCGGCCCACAGCCGGCCGAACTCGTCACTCGCGGCCTGCAGGCGCTCGACCAGACCGGTGACCGTCGGGTCGCCGGAGCGGCGGCCGGCCACCGCGCGCAGGTCCGCCACGAACTGGCGGGCATGGCGCTCCCATTCCTCGGCCGGGGCGCCGGCCCGCGCGGCCGGATCGGTGAACCAGCGGTAGACGGCGTAGCGGCGGTCGCCGGAGAAATCGACGTGGTCGCCCGTGAGCAGGGCGGCCGTCCGGTTCTGAGCGAGGATCTCGCCCAGGTCGGACAGGACCGCGGCGGGGGTGTCGCCGAGCAGATCGATCATGCGCATCAGCCCGGCGCGGGCCAGCCGGGCGACCCCGTCGGCGGGCGGCGGCTGGTGACCGGCCAGGTGGAACAGGTGGTCGCGCTCGTCCTCCGACAGTCGCAGCGCACGCGCCAGGGCGCCCAGGAGCTGGGCCGATGGCTGACTGCTGCGGCCCTGTTCCAGGCGTACGACGTAATCCGTCGACATGCCCGCGAGCATCGCCACCTCCTCCCGGCGCAGGCCGCTGGTGCGGCGGCGGGGGCCCGCGGTGACGCCCGCTTCCTCGGGACGGATCGACTCGCGGCGGCGGCGCAGGAAGTCGGCGAGCTGTTCACGTTGCATACCTCCATGGTCGCGCCCGGACGGCGGTGCATCCAGGGAGCGGCGCTCCCTGGATGAACGCTCCTCTCCCGCACCCGCCCGATCCCGCCCACAGTGGAAGGAGTACCGACGACGAAGGAGACCGTGATGACGAAGGAGACCGTGATGCAGACGCGAACCCTGGGCCACACCGGCCCGACCGTTTCCGCCCTCGGCCTGGGAGCCATGGGCATGTCCGATGCGTACGGCGCGGCCGACCGTACGGAGAGCATCGCCACGGTGCACGCCGCGCTGGACGCCGGTGTGACGCTGATCGACACGGGCGACTTCTACGCCATGGGCCACAACGAACTGCTGCTCGCCGAGGCCCTGCGCGGCCGGGACCGGGACAGCTACCGGCTGAGCGTCAAGTTCGGCATGCTGCGCGGGCCGGGCCCGGCGTTCGGCGGGACGGACGGCCGCCCCGAGGCGGTCAAGAACTTCCTGGCCTACTCGCTGACCCGGCTCGGCGTCGACCACATCGACATCTACCGGCCGGCCCGGCTGGACCCGGACGTGCCGATCGAGGAGACGGTGGGCGCGATCAAGGAGATGATCGACGCCGGCTACGTACGCCACCTGGGCCTCTCCGAGGTCGATGCGGCGACGATCCGCCGGGCGCACGCCGTCCAGCCGGTCGCTGACCTGCAGATCGAGTACTCCCTGATCTCCCGCGCGGTGGAGGCCGAGATCCTGCCCACGCTTCGGGAGCTGGGCATCGGGATGACCGCGTACGGAGTGCTGAGCCGGGGCCTGATCTCCGGGCACTGGTCGGCCGGCCGCGCCACCGACTCCGGCGATGCGCGCGGGCACAGTCCGCGGTTCTCCGCGGACAACGTGGATCACAACCTCGCCCTCGTGGAGGCGCTGCGCCGGGTGGCAGCTGCGAAGGGGTGCACTGTCGCACAGCTGGCCATCGCGTGGGTGGCCGCTCAGGGTGAGGACATCGTGCCGCTGGTGGGTGCGCGCACCCGTGAGCGGCTGGCCGAGGCGCTGCCCGCGCTGGAGGTGAACCTCACCGGCGACGACCTCGCCGAGATCGAGAAGGCGGTGCCGCTCGGCGCTGCACGCGGAGACCGGTATCCGTCCGCCTTCATGTCCGGCCTCGGCGCGGGTAACTGAACGGGCGGCGAGCCGGCGCACGCGAGGTGCCGGACGCGGCATAGGAATTCTCTATACCTCCTGCTGCTTTTTCGTCTTTGTCCCGCATTCCATTCCGGTCGTACGGTGAATCAGCGCGACGAGGTGTACACCCCTTTTCGTTGAGCTGACTCACACACGATCGAGAGGGCCGGTGGCATGACCACAGTCGAGAATGGAACCGGGAACGAATTCGGGAACGGACCGGGAGACGGGTCGGGGAACGGATCGGGGAACGGGTCGGGGACGCCGGAATTGGCGGGGAAGCGTGCGCTGGTCACGGGAGGTTCTCGCGGTATCGGAGCGGCCGTCGTACGCCGGCTTCTGGACGCGGGCGCCGAGGTCCTGACGACCGCCAGGTCCGCGACGGGCACGGTGCCGGACGGCGCCTCCTTCGTGGCCGCCGATGTACGGACCCGGGCAGGGGCGGAGGCGCTCGCCGCGACCGCGCGGGAGATGCTCGGCGGGGTAGACATCCTGGTTCACAACGCGGGCGGGGCGCGGCCTCACGAGGGCGCCCTGGCCATCCCCGACGAGGAGTGGCAGGACGCGCTGGACCTGAACTACCTGGCGTCGGTGCGGCTGGACGCGCTGCTGGTGCCGGGGATGCGGGAGCGGCGTTCGGGGCGGATCGTGCACGTCTCCTCGGCGGCGGTCCTCACCCCGGTGGGTCCGTTCCTGCACTACACGGCGGCGAAGGCGGCGCTGGAGAACTACAGCAAGGGCCTGGCCGTGGAGCTGGCGCCGTTCGGCATCCGGGTCAACACCGTGTCCCCCGGCAGGACCGCCACCCCTGGCGGCGAAGCGACCCGCGAGCAGTGGGCGGAGGTGTCCGCGCGCATGGGCGGCGCACCCGCCCCGACCAACGCCGCCGACACCGCGCCGCTGGGGCGCGACGGGCTGCCCGAGGACATCGCGGACGCGGTGCTGTTCCTGCTGTCCGACCGGGCGAAGTGGCTGACGGCGAGCAATCTTATTGTCGACGGCGGAGAATTCCCCAGGGGCTGAAGCCGGGGGATTGATTCCGGTTCCGGAATGCGGGTGTCCGAACGGCGACTCCGAAATGCTATTTCAGGCCGATGGGGATGCCGATGGGGATATCGATGGGATGTTGATGGGGATTAGGCAGATCTGGCGAAGGAGGCGGAATCGGACCAGGTCTCCTGCCGCAGAAGGCCGAGCAGGGCCGTCTCGGCAGGCCCCGCGTTCTGCCTGAGGACGGCGATGACGGGCTGGGTCACGACCGGGAACACCGGGCGGACGAGGTGCTCGTGACCGTGGGGCACGGCGGAGGCCGGGACGAGCGTCGGGCCCAGCCCCTGTGCGGCCCAGCGCACGGCCGTCGCCGTCTGCGACACACGGGCGGCCGTGATCGGGGCCGGGCCGGCCTCCCGCAGCACGTTCTGCAGGACGGCGTCCAGCGCGCTGTCGCGGTCGAACCTCACCCACGGCTCGCCCTCCAGATCGCGCAGGTCGACCCGGTCCGAGGCGAGCTGCGGGTGTCCGGCGCCCAGCACCACGACGAACTCCTCGTCCCCGAGGCGGTGGGCGTCGGCCGGGCTCCGCTCGCACGCCGCCATCAGGGCGAGGTCCAGCACGCCCCGACGGCACAGCTGCTCCAGCTCGGCGGAGCTCGGCTCCTCGAAGACGGTGATCTCCAGCCGGGGGAAGCGGCGGCGCAGCGTGCCCAGGGCGCCGGGGAGCTGCCGTGTGCCGAAGCCCAGCTGCGCCGCGACCGTCAGCTCGCCGGCCAGCTCTTCGGCCCCGGCCCGCGCCGTCGCCCTCGCCCGCCGCGACGCGCTCACGGCGACCTCGGCCTCCCGCAGGAACGCGCGGCCGACCGCGGTGGGCACCAGCCCGGTCGGCGTACGGGAGAACAGCTGCACGCCGAGGTCCCGCTCCAGGCCGCGGATCTGCTGGGACACCGACGGCTGGGCGACGTGCAGCAGCTCCGCCGCCGCCGTCACCGAGCCCTCCTCCGCGACGGCCAGGGCGTACTCGAACTGGCGAAGGCTCATCGGTAGCCGTTCCTCCCCGCGGTGGACCGGAAGTCCACACCGTCGTCGTCGTGTTGTCGTGTCGTCGTCGCTGTCATCGTAAGTGAGCGCCTTCCGGGGCGGGCTGGGGTCGGAGGCCCTGCGCCGCATCACGCATATGCTGTTGCAGGCATATAGCTGAGGTCGTATATTGGTCTGGTGAGTACCCCGGCAAGTGACGTCATCGCAGTGCTCGCCGAGCCCAATCGCCGGCGCATTCTCGACCTCCTCAAGGATGGTGAGCGGCCCGTCGGTGAGCTGGTCGACGAGCTGGGGCTGACGCAGCCGGCCGTCTCCAAGCATCTGCGCACTCTGCGCGATGCCGGGCTGGTCGAGGCCAGGGCCGATGCTCAGCGGCGGCTGTACCGGATACGCCCGGAGCCGTTGGCCGAGCTCGATGCGTGGCTCGCCTCCTACCGCAGGCTGTGGAGCGTGAGCCTGGACCGTCTGGACCGGCATCTGGAGGAAGGAGCATCATGAGCAATTCCGCAGACCCGGCAGGCCGGAACAACCCAGCCACCAACACCAACTCCACCAACACCGCCGACGCCACGGTGAGTACGGGTGGCGAGCGGCCGGTCCTGCGCTTCGAGCGGGTCCTGGCCAAGCCTCCCGAGGCGGTCTGGCGCGCGATCACCGACCGCGAGGAGCTCAGGGCCTGGTTTCCGTGCGAGGTCGTCACCGACGCCTGGGAGCCCGGCGCCAGGATCAGCTTCCCGTTCCCGGGGACCGACATGACCCTCACCGGCGTCGTCCTGGAAGCGGAGGCGCCCCGCGTCCTCGCCTACACCTGGGGAGAGGAGACCCTCCGCTTCCACCTGACAACGGAGCCGGGCGGTCGCACCCGCCTGGTGTTCACCGATGAGACGCCCCCGGACATCGCTGCCCGCAACGCGGCCGGCTGGCAGATCTGCCTCGGCCACCTCGCCGGTGAATCCATCGCCACCGACGCCTGGAAGGGGCACTTCGACCGCTACACCGCCGCGTTCGAACCGGCCCTCGGCCCCCAACAGGGTCCTCCCGCCGGGAGCTGAGAGCACGGCGGTACGCGGCAGTACGGCAAGTGGCTTACCGCGCCACGAATCGGGTGAACCCGCCTGCCGCTGCGCACGATCGCATGGGTGATCACGCCTGCTCCGTGTGTAGTGAACGGAATGAATTCAGACGAAGAACCACAGACGGATCCAGCGAGTTCGACCGATCCAGCGAGTTCGACGGATCCAGTGAGTTCGACCGGTCCGGCGAGTTCGCCTGATTCGGACAACCCACCGGCGGACGCGCGAGTGAACCGGCGCGGGCTGTTCGCCGCCGCCGGGGCACTCGCGGCCGGCGGCACCGTAACGGCTCTGGCGACCGGCCGCGCCATCGCGCCGGCCGCCGCGGCGGAGCGCCGGCCGGGCAGAACGCCGGGGGCCGTCTCGGTCCGGCCGACGGACCCCCGATACGGCAGCCTCCTGCGCGGCGACAACTGGCGCTTCCAGGGGCGGCCGGACGAGATCCAGGTGGCGGGCTCCACGGAACAGGTCGTGCGGGCCGTGTCGGAAGCCGTACGGTCCGGGCGCCGGCTCGCGGTGCGCAGCGGAGGCCACTGCTTCGAGGGCTTCACCGCGGACCCGGACGTACGCCTGCTGCTGGACCTCTCGCCCATGAACGCGGTCGTCCACGACGAGGAACGGGGCGCGTTCGAGGTCGGGCCAGGAGCGACCCTGGGCCACGTCTACCGGACCCTCTTCACGCGATGGGGCGTGACGGTACCCGGAGGAGGCTGCCCGGAGGTCGGCGCGGGCGGGCACTTCTGCGGAGGCGGGTACGGGCCGCTCTCACGCCGGTACGGATCCGTCGTGGACCACCTCTACGGCGTGGAGGTGGTGGTCGTCGACAGCCGGGGCACCGTCCGCACCGTCGTCGCCACCCGCGAACCGGACGATCCGCACCGCGACCTCTGGTGGGCGCACACGGGCGGCGGAGGCGGCAACTTCGGGGTCGTCACCAAGTACTGGCTTCGTGCACCGGACGCCACCGGCACCGATCCCTCCCGGCTGCTGCCACGCGCCCCCGCCAGGCTGCTGGAATGCGTGGTGGCCTGGGACTGGGACGAGCGGATGACCGAGAAGGCGTTCACCACACTGCTGAGCAACTTCGGTCGCTGGCACGAGCGGAACAGCGCGGCCGGCACCCCGGAGGCGAACCTCTACGCGATCCTCCAGGCGGCGCACCGCAGCGCGGGCAGCTTCCGCATGATCGTCCAGATCGACGCGGACGTCCTGGGTGCGGACGGGCTGGTGACGGATTTCGTGTCCGCCGTGACCGCCGGAACCGGGGCCGAACCGACGGTCGACGCCCGGCGGACCATGCCGTGGCTGCACCCGGTCACCTGGCCGGGCGCGGGCGAGGCCGGTGATGTGATCACCCGGCGGTACAAGATCAAGGCCGCCTGCCTGCGCCGCTCACTGGCAGGACCTCAGCTCGCCGCGGTCTACCGGCACTTGACGAACTCCACCGGGACCCCGGCCGGCGGCCTGGAGCTGTTCGGGTACGGAGGCCAGGTCAACACGGTCCGGCCCGGAGAGACCGCGGTGGCCCAGCGCGATTCGGTCATGAAGGCCGACTTCCACACGGTCTGGGCCGACGAGTCCGACGACGCGGCCAGCCTCGCCTGGGTCCGCGACTTCTACCGGGACGTGTACCGGGACACCGGAGGCGTACCCGTGCCCGACAGGATCAGCGACGGGTCCTACATCAACTACCCCGATGTCGACCTGGCCGATCCCGCCTGGAACACCTCCGGAGTTCCCTGGCACACCCTCTACTACAAGGACGACTACCCCCGGCTCCAGCGGGTGAAGTCACGCTGGGACCCGCTCAACGTGTTCCATCACGCGCTGGCTGTCCGCCCGTCCGGACGCTGACGGGCGGACAGCCCCGCGACCGGCTACAGCTCCTCGCCGAAGGCCTCGGCCAGTTCACGCCACTGGGCCCTCGGCAGGCCCGCGCCGCCCTCTCCGGCGGTGAGCACCTGGAGGGCGACGTGGTCGGCGCCTGCGTCGAGGTACTGCTGCGCCCGCGCCTTCACCTGCCCGGCGTCCCCCAGGGCGAAGAGGGCGCCGAGCAGGCGGACGCTGCCGCCGTCCGCGAAGTCGCTCTCCGCGAACCCCAGGCGCAGCAGGTTGTCGGTGTAGTTGGGCAGCTGGAGGTACATCCCCAGCATGTTCCGGGCGGTGGTGCGGGCCCGGTCGGCATCGGTGTCGAGCACGACGGACAGCTCCGGGGCGAGCAACGCGTCCGGGCCGAGAGCCTCGCGCGCCTCCGCCGTGTGCTCGGCGGTGACGAGGTAGGGGTGCGCGCCCAGCGCCCTGTCGGCCGCGAGCTTCAGCATCTTCGGGCCGAGCGCCGCCAGGACCCGGTGTCCGGAGTCCACGGACGGGGCGGCGGCGTCCAGCGCGTCGAGGTAGGCGACCATCGCGCTGTACGGCTTCGCGTACTGCGGCACCATCGGGCCGTGGCTGACGCCCAGGCCGAGGACGAACCGCCCGCGCGCCTTCTCGTCGATCGACGCGATCCGGGCCGCCACGTCCTGCGCCGTGTGGTCCCAGATGCTCAGGATGCCGGTGGCGACGGTGGCCTTGCTGGTGGCGTCGACGACCGCGGCCGCGTCCTCCGGTGACGGACTGCCGCCGATCCAGAGCGTCCCGTACCCCAGCTCCTCGAGCTCCGCGACGGCTTCCGCGATCGCTCGCTTCCCCGCGTCGTCCGCCCGCGACCCGTGCAGGGCGCCGCTCCAGATGCCGATCCGTCCGAATGCCTCACGCGTCTCAGAAGTCATGCTGTGGCCAACAGGCACCAGCGGCCGCTATTCCCGGCCGGGCCGGGATTCATCCATGTGCACGCGATACCGGCCCCGCTACGGTTGGGTGACCCTCAGTTCCCGTACGCCCGTGGGCTCGCCCGCATCCGCGGAGCGGACCGTCACCCGCACCTCGCGGGCGACGGCCCCCGCCCGGAACGGCTCCCAGCGCCGCCCGTCCGCCGAGGTCTCCAGCCGGTACGAGGCGGGGCGCACGTCCGTCCACTCCGGCGCGAACGCCGCCACCGCGCCGGTCCGGCCCAGGTCCACGGTCAGCGTGCCCGTCGCTCCGTCCGGGGACCAGGCCGTGGCCGTGCTGCCGTCCACCGCCGCCGCCGCGTACAGGCCGGGGGACTCGGAGGTGGCCGTCGCCGGGCGGCAGCGGGACGCGTCCGTGCTCGGGGCGAGGTCGGGGCGGCGGGTCGGCAGGGTGAGCGCGGTGGACAGGAGACGCGGTCCGGCTGGCGTGTGGAGGGTGAACGGGGCGCCCGAGGTCAGCCGGACCTGCGTGGTCCGGGGACCGATCGCGATGTCGTACGTACGGCCCTGATAGCGCAGCCCCGTCAGCGTGACCCCCTCGCGCAGTTGTGGCGGCAGCATCGGGTCCAGCCGGACCCCGTCCTCGCGCAGCCGCAGCCCCGTCAGCCCGTGCGTGAACACCTGGAGGAAGCCGCCCTTGCCGGTGAGGAAGTCCTCGGCCGGAAATCCCGACAGGGGGTCCTGCGCGCCCGCTTTCGCGCCCCGCGCCTCACTGAAGAGGGCGTACGGACCGCGCGTAAACGGGCGCACGGCACGCTGGAGGTAGGTGTACGTCGCACAGCCCGGCTCCCCGATCGCGGCCGCGTCGATGGCGTGGACCGAATCCGTCATCGCCGGGCCGTCGGGATCGGTGCGGGCCGCGTAGTAGTCGAGCGTGGCGGCCGCCGCACCCGGCTCCATCGGCCACTCCAGCGGGTAGACGAGCAGCACGGTGTCGGCCTGTTTGATCGTCGAGCCGTCGTAGCCCGCGTACTGGAGGAAGAGCTTGCGCTCCGGGTCGTACGGAATGCGCAGACCGTCCGCGACCCTGGCCCACTCGGCCGGGGCGGGGTGGCCGAGGAGCCCGGCCGCGCGGGTGGCGTTGCGCAGGGCGGTGGCGGCGACGGCGTTGGTGAACACCCCGTCCGTGACGCCGTTGCTGTACTCGTCCGGGCCCGCCACCTCCTTCACGGAGTAACTGCCGTCATCGTTCGCGGTGGCGCGCGAGGCCCAGAAGTCCGCGATGCCCCGCAGCAGTTGCCAGCCGTGGCCGGCCAGCCAGTCGCGGTCACCGGTGGCCAGGTAGTACTGCCAGACGGCCAGGGAGACATCGCCCTGGAGATGGTTCTGCGTGACGCAGTGCGGCGGGTTCCAGCTCTGGCACTCCGACCAGAGGTTGCCCTTGCTCGCGCTCGTCCAGGGGTAGAACAGCCCCTTGAACCCCAGCTTCTCGGCGTTGGTACGGGCCTGGCCGCGGGTGCGGTAGCGGTACTCGACCACCGAACGGGCCAGCTCGGGACGGGTGGCGAGCAGCCCGGGGTACATCCAGGTCTCGGCGTCCCAGAACACCATGCCCGCGTAGTTGTCGCTGGTCAGCCCGGCCGGGGCGATGCTGTCGCGGGAACCGGTGCGGGTGGCGGCGAGGAGCCCGTACTGCGCGGAGCGGAGCCATTTCTGGAGGTCGGGGCTGCCGGGTACGGACACGTCCGCGGACCAGTCCCGGCGCCAGACGGCGGCGTTCTCCGCGAGGACCGCGGACCAGCCGAGCCGCGCCCCGCGCCGGGAGGCCTCGCGGGCGGTGGTGCGCGGCGCGCGCGAGGTCAGCGCGGTGTCGACCCCGACGTACTTCTCGAACGTGTACGTGCGCCCGACGCTCACCCGGGACGGAGCCGCGTGACCGGCGACCGGGGGCGTGGTGCCGGTGGTTCGGCCCGTGACGCCGGAGCCCCGGCGCATCGTCTGCACGATCGCGCCCGCCGTTCCGGTGCCCCGGGTCCGGAACGTCCCGTCGTCGTCGAGCGCGATCCGGCGCGCGCCGCGCGGGTCGAGCCGGCCGGTGACCGTCGCCGTGCCGCTCCAGTGCGGGGTCATGCGGAGCCGGACGGCGCCGGTGTGCACGGAGGCGCGGTCGGCCAGCACCTCGTACGTCAGGTCGGTCGCGCGGCCGTCGGAGGTCGTCCAGCGCAGCGACGTACGCACCAGCCCGCAGCGCAGGAACACCGTCTGGCGGTACCGGGAGATCCGGCCCGCCGGAGTGGCGGAGCCGTACGTCTCGTCGCCCACACGCACATCGAGGTTGGTCCAGCTCGGCAGTGCGGCGGCCACTTCGCGTCCGGCGGCCAGGTCCTCGTCCCGGCCGAAGAGCCCGGCGACGAAGGCCCCGTCGTAGCGCGGGGTATACAGCGGCCAGCCGGTCTTCTCGCCCGGCTCCGCGTATCCGGCGCCCGCGGCGGGCACCCGGTGGCCCAGGTATCCGTTGCCCACGTAGGGGTCGTAGCCCTTGGCCTCGCCGAACGTGGTGGACGTCGGCGCCCAGGCGGGGTCGGTGTCGCGGCCGCAGGCGGGATGCGCGGCGGGGCCGGGTCCGGCAGCGGGGCCGGCGGCTGGGGGGCGCGCGGTCGGGTGCGAGGCGTAGGCGACGGGCGGCAGGGGCGAGATCAGGGCGCAGGCGACCAGTGACGTGAGGAGGGAAATTCGCGAGGTGCGCACGGTACGAACGTAAGGAAACGGGCACGGCACATCGACGCACGGCGCGCGGGTGAACGGCTGATAGGGGCTGATACGGCTGATACGGCAATGGGCAGGGGTGCCCGCGGCCGGGTTCCGTCCCGTGGTCAGCGGAAAACCGTTGGACACCCGGCGCCGGATGTTCCACGATCCGCGCCTGTGAAGACGAAACAGCTTCTGGCCCGCGCCGCCGCCCGCAACAACGCCGAATGGTGTGCCGCGATGAGCCGGTCGCACGGCTTGGCGAGCACGTTCGGGGCGCAGGTCTGGACGGCCCCGGCTCGTACGCCGCTCTACTACCCCGACGCGGTCACGCTGGTGCCGGGCACCGAGGTGTCAGCGGTGACGACCGGGATCGACACTTCGACGCCCGGGGCCTCGGTCAAGGACAGCTTTGCCGACCTCGCCGACCTCGACCTGGTGGAGGCGGGATTCCAGGTGCTGTTCGAGGGCCAGTGGATCCACCGTCCGGCACGTGCCCCCGCCACCGCGTCGGACCTCGACTGGGAGGTGGCCGGAACCCGGGACAAGCTGCGCGCCTGGGCGCACGCCTGGGACGACGGGAATGGCAACGCGGACATCTTCCGGCCCGGACTGCTCGATGACCCGGCCACGTTCGTGCTCGCCGGAAGGTCCCCCGACGGAACAGTGACCGCCGGAGCGGTGGCGAGCCGGAGCGACCAGGTGGTCGGGGTGTCGAACGTCTTCGCGCTGAACGGCGGTCCCGACACGGCCTGGCCGGTCGTGCTGGAAGCGGTGCACTCGCTGTTCCCGGCGGCGCCTGTGGTCGGCTACGAACACGGCGACGACCTGGAGGCCGCCCTTCGGCACGGCTTCGAGCCGGTCGGCCCGCTGCGGATCTGGCTGCACGGCTAGGGTCTGTCGGTCTGTTGCTCTGTCGGTCTGTCGGTCTGTGCGTCTGTGTGGCGGGCGTAGGCCCCTGGCTCAGCCCTCTCGGTTGGATCAGGTCCGGATGAGGTCCGGATCAGGCCGCGAGGCCCGTCTTGAGGCCCGCGCCGCACAGCGGTACGACGACGCTGCGGTCCTTCCAGCCGCCGACCGCGGCCCAGCACGCGACCCCGGTCGTCTCCACGTAGAAGCCGCGGGCGGCCAGATCCAGTTGGGCGTCGCGGATCTGGTCCTCGGTCACGGTCAGGAAGGTGCCGCCGGATTCGCGCACCGCCGCGAGGATCGCCCGGGCGCGCGGGGGACGCGGGATGGCGATGCCTTCGGCGAGGGTGGGGGAGAGGGCGCCGGCCGGACCGTCGAGGAGATCTTCCGCCCCGGCGCGGAAGGCCTCGGCCAGCGGGGAGACGGCCTCGGCCTGTACGGCGATCAGGGCCGGGCGGGTGTTGATCAGGCCCTGGTCGAGGAGCTCCGTGATGGCCAGGGCCGCGCCGAGGAGCAGGGTGCCGTTGCCGACCGGTACGGCGATCGCGTCGGGGAGCCTGCCGCCGAGGTCCTCCCACAGCTCGTACACGTACGTCTTCGTGCCGTGCAGGAAATACGGGTTGAACACGTGCGAGGCGTAGAAGGTGCCGGGTGCGTCGGCGGCGGCTCGGGCGGCCAGGGCAGTGGCCTCGCGGTCCCCGGGGACGATTTCCAGCCGGGCTCCGTGGGCCCGGATCTGCTCGGTCTTCTTCGGGGACGTGCCCTCGGGGACGTACACCGTGCACGGCAGCCCGGCGCGGGCGCAGTAGGCCGCGACGGCGGTGCCCGCGTTGCCGCTGCTGTCCGCCACGACGCGCGCGGGAGAGAGGCTCCGGGCCAGTTCGGAGAGCATCACCGCGCCTCTGTCCTTGAAGGAGAGCGTCGGCATGAGGAAGTCGAGTTTGGCCGAGACCGTACCGGTGAGCGGCACGAGCGGGGTCCGGCCCTCACCGAGAGTGGTGGTGGGCGCGGCGAGCGGCAGCACCTCCTCGTAGCGCCAGAGCGAGTTGACCCGTCCGAGCAGCGCACCGGCACGTATGGCGGTCGCGATCTCGAAGTCGAGGTCCCAGGGGCCGCGGCAGACCGGGCAGCACCAAGTCAGCGAGGAGACGTCGGCACGGGTTCCGTCCTGCGGGCAGAGGTAAGAGGTGGCCATGGCAGTCAGCATCTCAGGAGGGCGCGCGGGGAAGTCAGCGACTCAGGGGGCTGGTTCGGTGCGTCGCCGGGCGGCTGCCGGGTATGCGCACGTCGATCACGAATCATCACTTCGAGTGAATCTCTGGCCTGCGCTTGCGGTGCCGAACCGACGGTTGCGACGCTGTTGCAGTCTGTCAACCTCTTGGGGAGTGGCCTGTGACTTTCGGTGAGCAGCCCGCCTATCTGCGCGTTGCGAGCGATCTGAGAGAGAAGATCGTCAGCGGTTCGCTGCCGCCGCATACGCGCCTGCCGTCCCAGGCGCGGATCCGTGAGGAGTACGGGGTCTCGGACACCGTCGCGCTGGAAGCGCGCAAAGTGCTGATGGCCGAGGGGCTGGTCGAGGGCCGATCCGGCTCCGGCACGTATGTGCGCGAGCGCTCGGTCCCGCGCCGGATCGCCCGTTCCGGCTTCCGCTCCGAGACCGGTGCCAGTCCGTTCCGGCAGGAGCAGACGGCCGAGGGGGCGCGGGGGACCTGGGAGTCACGGAGCGAACAGGAGGGGGCGAGTCCGGAGATCGCCGAGCGGCTCGGGATCGAGCCCGGCGACCGGGTGATGCGGACGCGCTACGTGTTCCGGGAGTCGGGCGAGCCGATGATGCTCTCGACCTCCTGGGAGACCCTCGCTGTCACGGGGCGCACGCCCGTGATGCTGCCGGAAGAGGGTCCGCTGGGCGGCTGCGGGGTGGTCGAGCGGATGGCCGCCATTGATGTGGTCGTGGACAACGTGGCCGAGCAGGTCGGCGCGCGCCCGGGGCTGGCGGAGGAGCTCCTGGCGCTCGGCGGTGTGCCGGGACATGTCGTGATGGTGATCGAGCGCACGTACTACGCGTCGGGGCGGCCGGTCGAGACTGCCGACGTGGTGGTGCCGGCCGATCGCTATCGGATCGCCTACCACCTGCCTGTCCGGTGACCGGCCACCGGAAGGGCCGTCCTGCTGGGTGACCGATAGCCGGTGGAACCCGTCCGGCGTCCGTGACGACAAGTTAACGTCCGCGCAGGTCCCGTAACAGCCGGGCAATCGTCTCCCGTGATGGCTTGTCATGTCCTGCTCCTAACTTCCCGTTCGAACCCGCACACCGGACTGACGAACGGGAAGTCACCGATGACGGACACAGCCATACCCCAGACGGCCGGGGGTCCTGAGACGGCTGCCGCCCCAGGAGCCCCGGATGGCGCCCCGGAAGCCTTGGCTGCCGCGCCGGGCGCCTTGGAAGCCGCGCCGGGCGCTCCGGATGGCGCGCCGGGGGGCCCGGACGTCGCTCCGGGGGCCCCGGGAGACGGAGCCAGATCCACCACGCCGCCCAGGCGCAGTTACGCCAAGCTCGCCGCCGACGAGAGCCGTGAGGACTACTCCCTCCGCTACGCACCGCACTCGTTCCGGCGCTGGTCGCCGGGTGTGGTCGCGGGCACCGCGCTCGGCGGGATCGCCTATCTGGCCGACTTCGCCATCGGCGCCTCGATCGTCTTCACCTACGGCTTCACCAGTGGGTTCGCCTCGATCATGGCGGCGGCGACGATCATCTTCCTCACCGGCATCCCCATCGCCCGAGCCTGCGCGAAATACGGCCTGGACATGGACCTGGTCACCCGGGGCGCCGGATTCGGCTACTTCGGTTCGACGCTGACCTCGCTGATCTACGCGTCCTTCACCTTCATCTTCTTCGCCCTCGAAGGCTCGATCATGGCGCAGGCCATGCATCAGGCCATCGGCCTGCCGGTCCAGGCGGGCTATCTGATCACCACCCTGATCGTCATCCCGATCGTCTTCCGGGGGATGGGAGCCCTCGCCAAGGTCCAGGCCTGGACCCAGCCGATCTGGATCATCGGCATGGTGCTGCCGTTCGTCGTCCTCGCCTTCGAGGCGCCGGGCGCCTGGGGCGCGTTCGGCTCCTTCGGCGGTACGGAAGGCGCGGGTTCGGGATTCTCCTGGATCGGGTTCGGGCTCGGCACGGGCGTCGCGCTCTCGCTCATCGCCCAGATCGGTGAGCAGGCCGACTACCTGCGCTTCATGCCGGCGAAGACGGAGGCCAACAAGCGCCGCTGGAACATCGCGGTCCTCGCCGCCGGTCCCGGCTGGGTGATCATCGGCGCGGCCAAGCAGCTCGGCGGTGCGCTGCTCGCCTTCGTCGCACTCGAAGCGGTCGGCAAGACGCACGCGCTGGAGCCGATCGCCCCGCAGATCGAGGCACTGAAGCCCTGGCTCGGCTCGTTCGCCCTGCCCGCCGCCGCGCTCTTCGTGATCGTGTCGCAGATCAAGATCAACGTGACCAACGCCTACAGCGGCTCGCTGTCCTGGTCGAACTTCTTCTCCCGGATCACCCACCGTCACCCCGGCCGGGTCTGGTACATCTTCCTCAATCTCGTCATCGCGCTGACGCTGATGGAGATGAACATGTTCGCCGCCCTCAACAAGCTGCTGGGCTTCTACTCGAACGTCGGCATCGCGTGGATCGCGGCGGTCGCCGCCGACCTGGTCATCAACAAGCGCATCGGGCTGAGCCCTCCGTACATCGAGTTCAAGCGGGCCTACCTGTACGCGGTGAACCCGGCGGGATTCGGCGCGATGCTGATCGCCTCGACCGTCTCGATCCTCGCCTTCTTCGGACTGTTCGGTACGTACGCGGAGGCCTTCTCCACCTTCATCGCGGCCGGCCTCTCGCTGACCCTCTGTCCGCTGATCGCCTGGGCGACCAGGGGCAAGTACTACCTGGCCCGGCCCAATCCGGTGAACGGTCCGGGAGTCGAGGTCGCGGACATCACCGCCACCCACACCTGCTCGGTCTGCGAAACGGCCTACGAGCTCCCGGACATCGCGGACTGTCCCGTGCAGTCCGGCCCGATCTGCTCGCTGTGCTGCTCGTTGGACGCGGAATGCGGGGACGTCTGCCGCAAGGAACCGGCCAACGGCCCGGTCCTCATGCCGATGCCCGTACTGCGCGACGGAGCGGGGGAGGGCGCGGCGGCGAACGCGAGCCGGGTATAGGCCGCTCCGGCCGCCCTCCGACCGCCTTCCGGGCCCGTCCGCCCCACTCCGGGCAGCTGAGGGCGGGTCGGAGCGGTTCGGTTAGAACCGGCCAGGGGGCGCGGCCAGTTGACTGCGCCCCCTGGCGCTTGGTCCACACCTGGCCGGATCGGTATCTCTTTGTGCAATTCCGTATTCGTTGTGTGAAGGTCAGGCGTACGCTCGGGCATATGCGTACTGCGGTTTCCTGGGGATCCTTAGAAACATGCACGCCGTTCAGGGGAGGGGCGCAATGCTCGGGAGGGGCACGATGAGCGACAGCGGTGCCGCGCTCCCTTGGCTGGTGATACGGCAGGACGACAACGGCAACCGCTACCGCGTGGGCAGGTACGCCACGCAGGACGAGGCCCAGCGGACCGCCGACAAACTCGATGTCCGCGGCCACAAGCAGCTCTACTGGGTGGAGCGGGCCGGGCAGGCCGCGCGGCCGTAGCGCGCGCCGTTCCGGTCGTCGAGCCGACCCGTCGGCGGTGGCGGGCCGGATGCGGGTGCCTGAGGTGCCGCGAACTGGCGCACGTGCCACGCCCTCCGGAGCCGGCCGGCCGGGTATTACGCTCCGGGACATGAGTGATCGCGTAGTGGTGGCCGGGGCCGTGTTCGACCGGGGGCGGCTGCTCGCCGCGCGGCGTAGTGCCCCGCCCGAGCTGGCCGGCCGATGGGAACTGCCCGGCGGCAAGGTGGAGCCGGGTGAGAGCGGTGAGCAGGCACTCGTGCGCGAACTCCGCGAGGAGCTCGGCATCGAGGCGGAACCGCTGGAGCGCGTCCCCGGCCAGTGGCCGCTCAAGCCCGGCTACGTGCTCCGGGTGTGGACGGCCCGTCTGGTGTCCGGCGTGCCCGCGCCGCTGCAGGATCACGACGAGCTGCGCTGGCTCGGCCCCGATGAGGGCGACTCGGTCGACTGGCTGGAGCAGGACCGGCCCGCGGTGGCCGAAGTCGTACGGCGACTGGCTGACGGCGCACACCACTGAGCGGGGTGTTTGCGCTGCGGCGCGCACCGCAGAGCGTGCGCCCTTTCTTTCCATGCACACCCGTTCGTGCGCATGGCCTTACACCCGTACGCCCCACGTGTCGTCGCCGACCGGTATTCCGCGTTGAATATCGGGTATGTCCTGTTTAGCCCCCGCAAGCAGGATGTTCTCCGTTGCTGGTCTTGGGAAGTGATCGGCGTGATCGATACCAAAGGCGACTGCGCCATGTGGAGCTTTCCGGCTGTTCCCGGCGCCGTGCGCACGGCCCGGCACGCCGTTCACGAGGCGCTGCGCGGCTGGGGGCTGGACGCGGCCGTCGGGGATGTGGCTGTACTCCTGGTCAGCGAACTGGTGACCAACTCCATGCGCTACGCGTCGGGACCCATCGATGTGCGAGTGGTGCGGCCTCATCCCAACGGTGACGGCCTCACGGCGCATGCCGGTCTGTTGGTGGAAGTCTCCGATCCGCTTCCGGATCCGCCCACCGAACGTACGGCTGGGCCCGACGACGAGGGTGGCAGAGGACTGCAGCTCGTGGCCTGTTCCGCCAGGCGATGGGGGATCAGGTGCGGAAAGAGTGGCAAGACGGTGTGGTTCGAGCTGGCCCTGCCTGGTTAGGAGTGGGGTGGGACGAACAGCGATCACCAGAGGTCGTACAGAACCTGGCTGAAAGGGACTGAGACCGTGCTGTGATCGTGAACGCCGTGTCGGTGAGGGCCGTAGTGCTGAATACTGCGGGCAGGACCGGTCCGGTGTGTGAGCTGGAGGGGACGGTCGCGTGAGCGAAATACCTGGGACAGCGGGCGACGTCGTGTGGCAGAGCAGTCCGCCTGGCTCGATCTACGACTACATCAGGGTCGCCTCCTTCTCGATCGGCCCCGACGGCCTGATCGAGCAGTGGAGCCGCCGGGCCGCCGGTCTCTTCGGCGTTGCCGCGCATGAGGCGCTGGGCAAGGACCCGGTCGAGGCCTTCATGCCCGGTGAGCTGCGCCGTGACGGCCATCGCCGGATCGGCGAAGTGCTCGACGGCAAGGAGTGGACGGGACTCGTCCCCTTCCGTATGCCCGGCGAGGGCGCACTCCACGGTCTCGCCGAGATCTATGTGATGCCGAGTGAGACGGCGACGGGTGAACGGGCCGCGGTCTGCATCGTCGTGGACGTCCGCGCGCTGCGCGGCATCGAGACCGACCTCGCGGCCTCACAGGCGATATTCGGCCAATCTCCCTTCGGCTTCGTTCTGTTCGGTACCGACTTCACGGTGCTGCGGGCCAACCAGCGCTTCGCCACCGTCTTCGGCGGCCGGGCCGACGACCACCGCGGCCGCACCGTCCACGACTATCTCGCCGGCACGGAGGCCGACCGGCTGGCCGCCACCCTCAGCCGCGTGCTGACGACCGGTGAAGCCGTCACCGACCTCCAGCTCGTCGGCACCGCCCCGGGCGAACCGGAGCGTCGGCACTGGTCGATGAACCTCTACCGGGTGCACAGCGGATCGGGCCGCCCCATCGGCATCGCCGGAATCGCCACCGACGTCACCCGGCGCCATATCGCGGCCCGTGAGGCTGCCAGCGCCAGGCGCAACCTCGCACTGCTCAACGAGGCCAGCGCCCGCATCGGCAATTCCCTCGACCTGGAGACCACCGCCCGCGAACTCCTCGACGTCGCCGTACCGGGCTTCTGCGACCTGGCATCTGTCGACCTCTACCAATCCCTCCTCACCGGTGAGGAGGCGCCACCGGGCAGCTGGAGCTCGCTGCGTCAGGAATCGGTCGGCGGCTCCGCCGAACTACGCCGCGTCGCCTTCGCCAGCGCTGTTTCGGATGCGATGCCTGACGCGATGCCCGGCAGCGGGTCCGGCACGGTTGTCGGCCCGGGCACGGCCGCAGGCCCCGGCCATGGTCAGGGCACCGGCCCCGGCCCCGACTCCGGCCTTGGCTCTGGCACCGACTCAGGCCGTGGCTCTGGCACCGCCCACAGTGGTGATGCCTCGCTGGGGCAACCGGTCGCCGGACCGCCCGCGCTCGGAGCGGTGCACCGCTACCCGTTCAACTCGCCGTGCGCCATAGCCCTGCGCACCGGCCACGTCGAGGACGTGCCCGGCGACGACCGCGGATTCGTCCAGTCCACCTTCGCGGTGCCGATGGTCGCCCACGACACCGTGGTCGGCCTCGTGCAGTTCTCCCGCACGAAGGGCAGTGAGCCCTTCGGAGAGCGGGACCGGGCGCTGGCCACCGAACTCGCCGCCCGCGCCGCCGTCTGCATAGACAACGCCCGCCTCTACCGGCGCGAGCACGAGCGTGCCCTGATACTTCAGCGCAGCCTGCTGCCCCCCGGCGACCCCGAGGCCGCCGGCCTCGACATCGCCTGCCGCTATCTGCCGGGCAACACGGCGACCGAGGTGGGCGGCGACTGGTTCGACGTGATCGAACTTCCGGGGCACCGCACCGCCCTGGTCGTCGGTGACGTGATGGGCCGCGGACTGCGCGCCGCGGTGGCCATGGGGGAACTGCGCACCGCCGTAAGGACCCTGGCCCTCCTCGATCTGGAACCCGCCGAGGTGCTCTCCGCGCTCGATGAAGTCGCCCGAGGCCTCGGCACTCCTGGTGGCAGTACCTCCTCCGACGGGACCGGCGGCGCCCAGTGGCCCTCGCGGGCCGCGCACAAGTCCCGAGAGGCGGACCTCTCCGAGGTCTATCTGGCGACCTGTATCTACGCCGTCTACGACCCGGTCACCCGACGGTGCACCTTCGCCAATGCCGGACATCTTCCCCCTGTCGTGGTCGAGCCGGGTGAACCGGCGCTCCTGCTCGACGTCCCGCCCGGCATGCCGCTCGGTGTCGGCGGCGAGCCCTTCGAGGAAGTCGAGGTCGAACTCAAGGAGGGCGCCCTCCTCGCCCTCTACACCGATGGTCTCGTCGAGTCCCGCGACCATCCGCTGGACGAAGGACTGGAAGCGCTGCGCGGCGCCCTCGTCGAACCCGCGCCGCTCCTTGAGGACGTCTGCGACCGGGTACTGAGCACCCTCGACACCCGCCACGGCGAGGACGACATCGCCCTGCTGATGGCCCGCATCCAGGGGCTGCCGACCGAAGCCGTCGGGGACTGGCGGCTGCCGCGCGAACCCCGCTCGGTCGGCCGTGCCCGCGAGCTCGCCCGCGGTCAGCTGCTCGCCTGGGACCTCGACGACCTGGTGGACACCACCGAACTGCTCGTCAGTGAACTCGTCACCAACGCCCTGCGGTACGGCGAGGGCGAGATCAGGCTCAGGCTGCTGCGCGACCGTACTCTCGTGTGCGAGGTATGGGACGCCGGTCTCGTCCAGCCGCGGCGGCGGCGGGCACGCGATACGGATGAGGGCGGCCGCGGTCTGCAACTGGTCGGTCTGCTGAGCGCGGCCTGGGGATCGCGTCGTACACCGCGCGGCAAGACGGTCTGGTTCGAGCTGCCGCTGCCCGACGGCCGGCCCGCCGCCGAGCGCACGGTCGAGGAGCTTCTGAGCATGTTCTGATCGTCTTCATCGTTCTCATCGCTCTGACCGCGGCCCGGACGGGACTCATGAGGCCGTCTTCAGGGCCGCGAGACGCGCCTCGACCTCTGCGCTGTCCCCCAGCGTGTCCAACTGCTCGAACTGGGCATCCAGCGACGACGCGGCAAGCTCCTGCTTGCCCACCGCCTTCGCCTCCTCGCGCCGCACCTTGTCCTCGAACCGGCTGATCTCACTGGTCGGGTCGAGGACATCGATGTTCTTGACGGAGTCCATCATCTGGTTCTGCGCCTGTGCGGACTTGGCCCGCGCGACCAGCTCGTCCCGCTTGGCCTTCAGCTCCGCCAGCTTGGCCTTCATCTGATCCAGGCCGGACTTGAGTTTGTCCACCACCTCCGTCTGCGAGGCGATGGTGGGCTCCGCCGTCCTCGCCTCCTTCTCCGACTGGAGCTGCCGGCCGAGCGCGACCTTGGCCAGGTTGTCGAACTTGTCGGCATCGGCCGCCGATCCGCCCCCACGCAGCTCATCCGCCTTGCGGCTGGCGGCCAGCGCCTTCTCACCCCACTCCTTGGCGGCCTCGACATCCTCCCGGTGGTCCTGCTCCATCAGCCGCAGGTTGCCGATCGTGGCTGCCACGGCCTGTTCGGCCTCCGAGATATTGGACGTATAGTCGCGGATCAGCTGGTCCAGCATCTTCTGCGGATCCTCGGCCTGGTCGAGGAGCGCGTTGATGTTGGCCTTCGCCAGCTGGGTGACGCGTCCGAGAATGGTCTGCTTGGTCATGGCACCTCTCCTGTGTGTGTTCAGTGCTGCAAGGCCCAGAGTGCTGCTGCGCCCAGTTGCGTTGTGTGCCTGAGTTGCTTTCTTCAGTGCTGCTTACACGCGGAGCGGTCAGAACCGGCCGCCCCCGCCACGCCGCCCGCGGGTTCCCCCGCCGCCGAAACTGCCGGGCCCACCGCCCCCGCCGAACCCCCCTCCGCCCATCCCTCCTCCTCCGAATCCGCCGCCCCCGAATCCGCCTCCCCGGCCGCCGCCCAGGAGCCCGCCGAGGATGATCCCGCCGAGGACCGCACCGCCCATGCCCCCGCCCCCACTGCCCACTCCTTGTACACCGCCCGGACCATTTCGGTTCCCGTATGCCCGTACGTCCTGTTCCGCCATGCTCTGTGCCTGCCCGGCCAGCGAGTCCGCCTGGTGCGCCTCGGCCAGCGCACCCTGTGCGTCATCCGTTCCGGCCAGCTCTCCGGCCCGCTCCAGCCTTCGCTGCGCCTCCGCGAGACGGGTCCGCGCCTGGCTGCCGACCGCTCCCCGGTGGGTGCTGATGTAGTCGGCGGCGGCGCCGATCGCCGAGCGTGCGGTGAGCATCGTCTGGTCGAGGAGTGAGCGGGCCCGCTGATTGCCCTGCTCCCGCTCGCGGGCGCCGACCAGTGACTCGTCCAGCGCCGCGTCCGCCTCCTCCACCCGGCGCAGCGCGTCGATCGGGTCGTACGGACCGGCCCCCAGCTCTTCCCGCACGTCGCGGAGCACGGCTGTCGCGCGGGCGATCCGGCCCCGGAGGTCCGCCGTGGAAACCCCCTCGGTGGTGCCTTCCAGCAGCCCGCCCGCGTCGGCCAGGTCCGTCTCCGTCTCCGTGAGCGCGGCCGGCAGCTTGCCCGCAGCCTCTTCGATCTCCCCTGCGCGCCGGTCGACGGCGTCGACCAGGGTCGCCGCCTGGCCGACCGCGCCCTCGGCGGCCCGTACATATACGGCAGCGGCCGCGTTGTCTCCGCCGTCCACCGCCTGCCGGGCCTGGTTGAGCGAAGACGTGGTGAAGACGAGCCGGTCCTTGGCCTGTTCGACAGCGCCCGCGACAGGGGCCGAGGCCGACCCCGCGTAGCGACCGCGCATGGAGGTGAGGGTCGCCTCGGCCGTGGAGACCCGGCCCGCGAGCGAGCGGAACGCGGTCTCGGCCGCGGCGAGGGCCTGAGGGGCGTTGCGTTCGAGTGCACGGAGCCGGTCGAAGTCCTCGGAGACCGCGTCCAGGCGGGTGTTGGCGTCCGCGCAGCGGCTGAGGAGCTCGTCCAGCATCCGCCTCCGGGTGGCGTCGTCCTCGGGAATGGCGTCGTCGAGCTGCTGGCGCAAGCGGAACGCGGCCGTGAGTTCACCCCTGGCGTAGGCGACGGCCTCGGTGAACGGCGCTGCGGCCTCTTCTCCGAACTGGGCCGTGGCGAACCCGAGCTCCTCGTCGCTGGTGCGGACCGCGTCGTCCGTGGCGACCAGCGTCTCCTTGGCTCGGGCATCGAGCTCCGGCAGCGGAGTGGGTGGTTCCGCTGATGGGGCCCGGTCGGCGCCCCCCGGTCCCCAGCCGGTCGCGCCGGGCGTCGTGCGGGTGGCCGTGCGCCGCCGCCGGCGGGTGTACGCATAGGCGGCGGCCGCCAGGGCTGCGACCACGACGACGACCGGGAGGACCAGGTCCCCGGCGCTCGTCCCGCCGGAGTCCCCCGTGCCCGGGTCGTCGGCGCCCGGGGTGATCGTCGGCGTGGGTACGGCAGCGCCGGCCAGGACGGCGGAGTACCCGTTGGCAGCCCCGATCGCGGCGCCCGCCCAGTCGTTCTCCCTGAGGGCCGGCTCGATGGCGGTCGACGCCACATCCTGGAGCTGGGCGTCGGTGAAGCGGGAGTCCTGGTCGACCGAGTACGCGTACTGCCGGTCGTGGGTGGCGACGGCGAGCAGGACGTCATCGCGGCCGAGTCCGTTGCGGTCGGCCGTCTCGTCGGCCCAGCTCTGCGCGGAACGTCCGGAGAAGTCACGGACGTACACCACGAAGAGTTGGACGCGGCGTTTGTCGTACAGCTGGTCGAGCGCCGAGACGGCCTGGCCCTTCCGGTTCCCCAGTGCGCCGACCCTGTCGGTGATCTGCCCGTCCCGGGACAGCGTGACGGGATCGTCGGCGCGCGCGGCCGGCATGGCGGGAAGGGCCAGCCAGCACAAGGTCATCAGGGCGGCGAGCAGGGCCCGGCCCGGTATGTGGGTCCGGGTTCGACTCAGGGGCGGCGTCACGTTTGTGAGGCTATGTCCACCTCCGGTGGCCCGCGACCCGGTCCATGACGTGCCCAGCAGACCGGGAACGGCCCCGGGATCCGGTGCGTCCTGCCTCTCGTACGGGTGTGCCCGCCGAGGGGCGCGCCCCGGTGTTCGTGCAGCCGGAGTACACCGACCGAGACATACACGGGGATACGAGGGGGCGCACGTGCGTGGACGAATGGGGCGGGCGGGAGCGGCGGTACGAAAGGGGACCGGCAGGCTCTTCGGGACCTGGCCGAGGCGGATCGCGCTGGGGCTGGTCCTGGTGCTCGTGGTGCCGGTCCTCACCGCGGGCGTCGCCCTGCGGCTCAACTTCACCGGCGACCCCGGCGACGGCACCCGGACCCGGGGCCGCGACGCCATCTGGCTGGGGCACGCCTGGGTCGACGGCCGGAAGAAGGACGCCGACCTCGCCGCGTTCGCCGCCCGGATCAAGGGGACGGGCATCAAGGACCTGTACGTCCACGCCGGGCCCCTGGAGCACGACGGCACGCTGCCCGCCTCCCGCTATCGCCGGGCGCACTGGCTGATCGAGGCCGTGCACCGCGCCACGCCCGGCATCCGGGTCCAGGCCTGGCTCGGCGACAGACTCGCGTCCGAGGGCGACGAGGGGCTGCACCTGGAGCGCGCCGCGTCGCGCGACGCGATCGTCGGATCGGCGCGGCAGATCCTGGACGCCGGTTTCGACGGTGTGCACTTCGACCTGGAACCGCTGCACTCCGGCGACGCCCACTACCTCTGGCTCCTGGACGACCTGCGCGCCCTCACCCGGGCGCGCGCGGTGCCGTTGTCCGTGGCGGCCCACCAGATCGACCCGCTGCCCGCCGCGCAGACCGTTCTCGGCGCGCTCTCCGGCCGTGGCAAGTGGTGGTCGCAGAAGTACTTCGGTCAGGTGGCCCGCAGGGTCGACCAGATCGCCGTCATGTCGTACGACACCTGGATGCCGCTGGAGGGCCTGTTCGGCGGGTACGTCGCCGAGCAGACCTCGCTGGCCCTCGAAGTGACGCCGCGCGACACCGACCTGCTGATGGGGCTGCCGTTCTTCCACGAGGACGACCTGGGGCACCACGCGTCGGCGGAGACGGTCGCGGCCGCGGTCCGCGGCACCAGACTGGGGCTGGGGCGCACGGACCGCGGCCGGGAACGGTTCGGGGTCGCGCTCTACGTCGACTTCGCCGCACAGGACGGCGACTGGGCGGCGTACCGGGAGGGCTGGCACTGACCTGCCCGCCGACGGTCGGCCGCCGGGCTCAGATGCTGAAGCGCTCCTTGGCGAGCAGCGGCCGTACCCGGGAACGGAACCCTCCGGTGCGGAACGGCTGCTGCAGTAGCCCCGGGCGGATCGCCTGGGCCAGTGCCGCGGCGATCATGCCCTGGTCGAGGGCGAGCTGGTAGTCACTGACCCGTCCGGTGGAGACGTTGACGGAGTCCCGGAACCCGTAGCCATCGTGATAGGCGCCGAAATCGCGGTCCAGGGCCCGAAGGTTCGCCACCGCCTCGGCAGGTGCGTAGGGCAGGGCGAGGAATGAGGCATGCGGGGTGACGACACCGTTGGTGAACGCAGACGGGGGCGGCAGCGGCTCGCCGTCCGTGGTGTAGGTGCGGTCCGTGTTGGAGGCGTAGCCGTCGAGCTGCATGCCGAGGGCGTCCACCCCGTACTCCTGGTATCCGCCCTCGGGAATGTTGGCGGGGGAGAAGCCCCAGTACCCGTACTCCGCCTCTGACGTGCCGTGCTCGATCTGGCTCCGCACGTACCGCTGATGGGTGCGCCCCCACGACTTCGGTGACCATTCCGGCTCCGGCACGAACAGCGGAACCATCAGCGCCTCGAACATCGACCCGCCCCAGGTGGGGACGAGCTTGCGGCCGCCGTGCGTGTAGTGACCCTGCCAGACGCGGATACCGTCCATCGCCACGTAGCTGCCCTGCGGCTGTTGCTCCTGCTCATTGCCGGGAAGCATGGTGCGCAGCAGATGCCAGTAGTGGTCGGCGGGCAGAGTTCCGTCCGCGATGCCCAGGTAGCTGGCCATCCGGGGCTCGGTGTTGAGCGCGCCGTAGTGGTGGCCTGTGGGTTCCCCGGTGTCGGTCCAGAAGCCACCGCGCAACTGGCCGGGCCCGGCGACCGGGTCGGCCGGATCGAAGGGGGTGTAGTAGTAGGACCAGTCGGCCTCCGCCAGGATGCGGCCGATGCGGGGCCGCAGCGCGGGAGCGGCATCCGCGGCGATGCGCAGACCGGTGATCAGCCAGGCGTTGTCGACGGAGGAGAGGAACGGACGGACGGGGTCACCGGTACCGGGCCACTCGGTCAGTACCGAACCGTCGTGTGCGTCGTACCAGTTGAGCCAGAAGCCGTGATGACGCTCCAGCTTCTCCACGGACCGGACCGTGCGCTCCAGCCTGCGCCGCATCGTGGCGTCGCTGATCACCCTGAGCCCGCCGGCGGCGACGGTCGACCACAGGCCGCAGCCGATGTTGGTGGGCGAGGTCTGGTGCGACTGAACGGGACCGCCCGGACCGCTCACGTCGATCTTGTCGACGGCGAGTCCCAGACCGGTCGTCATTGCCTCGATCGAGTGATACGTATCGCGGAACCAGCGCAGCAGCAGCGGTGTATCAAAGGCATGAACAAGATGAGAGGCGTCCGCCGAAGGCGCGGACCGAGCGGTGGGAACGGCATGCGCCGTGGATACGGACACGGCCCCGAGGGACAGAGCGGCAGCCCCGGTCCCGGTGGTGGTGAGAAACGTGCGACGGTCCATGAAGGTCCAGCTCCCGTTGGCAGAAGGGGGATGGGGGATTTTCGTGGCGTGCTCGATGCGGCGGTGAAGCGCCGCCCGGGGGTGGTGCTGCGCCTGTGGCGCTGTTTACGGGTGTGGCTTCCGGTGTGTCCCGTGCTGTGGGGCTGGGGCCACGCCGGGAATACCGGTGCGGGGTCCGGCGGCCGTCAGGTGACGCCGGACCCCGCACGGTGGGGAGCCGTCAGGAGGCTCCCGGTCAGAGGACCGACGTCAGTCGGCGATGCGCGGCAGCGTGCGGGTGCGGCCCATCTCGCCCAGCCAGGCGGCGGACGGCTTCGGCAGCCGCTCGAAGGTCTCCGGGTTCCAGCCGATGAGGCCGAAGGTCGGCGCGTAGGAGCCCCACTCGTAGTTGTCCAGGGCGCTCCACGCGAGGTAGCCCTCGACGCGCAGTCCGTCCTGGATTGCGGACGCGACCTCGTTCAAAGCGCCGGTGTAGTAGTCGATCCGGCGGCTGTCCTTGTCGGTCGCGATGCCGTTCTCGGTCACGATCAGAGGCATGTCGCGGCCGACGACCTCTGCGGTGTGGCGCAGCGCGTGGCCCACGGCGGAGGGGTAGTACTCCCACTGCGTGAGGGTGCGCTCCACGTCGTCGGCGGTGGGGATCGGCCCGTCCGTGCCGATCTTGGTCCGGGTGTAGGACTGCACCCCGATCCAGTCGTCGCCGCGGGCGGCCTCGATGAAGATGTCCTCACGGGGGTGGCGGTAGGCCGCGGTGATCTCTTCGGCGCCGGGCAGGGCCTGGTAGACCTGGTTGGCGATGGTCCAGCCGACCTGGATGTCGGCGTTGATCGCCTTGACCTCCTTGACGGCCGCGTGGTGGGCGGCGATGACGGCCTGGGTGGTCTCGTCGTCGGGGGTCGGCAGACCGGCGGGCGGGAAGCCGATGTCGCCGCGCTTGGCCTGGCCCGCCATCACGGCGATCATGTTCGGCTCGTTGATGGTGCAGACGTGGCTGACACCCTCGCTGATCACGGGCGCGCAGGCGGCGACGTAGCGGGCGAACAGCTCCGTCGCGCCCTCGGCGGTGAAGCCGCCGCGTGCCTCGAACCACTGCGGCACGGTGAAGTGGTGCAGGGTGATCATGGGGCGCAGTCCGCGCTCGATGGCGCCCTCGACCATACGGCGGTAGTGGGCGATCTCGGCTCGGGAGAACTGCCCCTCGGCGGGCTCGATACGGGCCCACTCGATGGAGAACCGGTAGTCGGTGAAGCCCAGTCCGGCCAGGACGTCCATGTCGTCGTGCCAGCGGTGGTAGCTGTCGCAGGCGTCCAGGCTGGGCTCCTGGATGTGGGTGCCCGCGGTGTGCTCCTTGACCCACCAGTCGCTGTTGGTGTTGTTGCCCTCGATCTGGTGGGCGGCCGTGGAGGCACCCCACAGGAAGCCTTCGGGGAACGGGACCTGGGTGTGAGTCATCGCAAACTGTCTTTCTGGTGCGGTGAGGGGAGCGGCCGGCAGGTGTGCGGGTGCGGGCCACTTACGTATGGGAGGGGCGACCGGGGGCGGGTCAGGGCCGCCCCCGGGAGCGGACTACTTCATGCCCGCGGTGGCGATGCCCTGCGTGAAGTGCCGCTGGAGCGCGATGAACACGACCAGGACCGGCAGCACGATCAGGAAGGAGCCGGCCATCAGCATGCCGTTGGAGCCACCCGCCTTGTTCGGGTCGGTGGCGAAGGTGGCCAGCGCGACCGGAAGGGTGTATTTGTCGGGATCGTTCGTCGCGATGAGCGGCCAGACGAAGTTGTTCCAGGAACCGAGGAACGTGAAGATCGACAGCGTCGCCAGCGCGGGCTTCACCAGCGGCATCACGATGCGCCAGAAGATGTACCACTCGCCGGCGCCGTCCATCCGGGCCGCTTCCAGCAGTTCGTCCGGGATCGACTGCATGAACTGCCGCATCAGGAAGACTCCGAAGGCCCCGGCTGCGAACGGCAGGACCAGCCCGGCGTACGAGTCGATCAGCTGCAGCTTGCTCATCAGGACGAAGAGCGGCAGCAGCATCAGGTTGCCGGGCACCATGAGGGCACCGAGAACCAGACCGAAGATCTTGTTGCGGCCCGCGAACTTCAGCTTGGCCAGGGCGTAGCCGAGCATCGAGCAGAAGACCAGGTTCGAGACGGTGACCAGCACCGCCACGATCACCGAGTTCATGAAGTACAGCGGCAGATCGAGCTTGTCGAGCAGGTCCCGGAAGTTGTCCAGGGTCCATTCGGTCGGGATCCAGACCGGCGGGCTCGCGGTCAGTTCGCTGGTCGTCTTGAACGAGGACAGAGCCATCCACAGGAACGGCGCCGACATGATCAGCAGACCGAGCGACAGCAGGACGTAGACGAAGATCCGCTTCGGGGACCTCGGCTCCCTGCCGCTTGCCTTCCGCTCGGCCTTCCCGGGCTTCTTCGACGGCGCCGTCGAGACGGCGCCCGGTGCATTGGTGGCGCTCATTTCGTGTTGTCCTTCAGCAGTCGGAGCTGCAGCACCGTGATGCCCATGATCACTACGAAGAGGACATACGCCATGGCGCTCGCATAGCCCATGTGGAAGAAGTTGAAGCCCTCGCGGTACATGTTCAGCGAGACGGTGAGCGTCGAGTCCGACGGCCCGCCCTGCGTCATCACGAAGGGCTCCTCGAAGACGTTGAGGTAGCCGATCGTGGTGATCACGGTGGCGTAGAGCATCGTGGGCCGCAGAAGCGGGATGGTGATGCCCCTGAACTCCTGCCAGATGCTGGCACCGTCCAGCCGCGCGGCTTCCCGTACCTCGGTGGGAATGGCCTGCAGACCTGCGATGAAGAGCACCATGACCGTGCCGACGTTGCGCCAGACCGCCATCGCGATCATCGACGGCATGGCGAGCTTCTCCGAGCCGAGGAAGTCCGGAGCGGTGAGGCCCACTTCGGAGAAGAGGCCCGCGACGAGACCGTCGCTCGGATCGAGCACGAAGCGCCAGACGACGGCGACGGCGACGATGGTGGTGACGACCGGGGCGTAGAAGCCGACGCGGAAGAAGGTCCGGGCCCGGTCGATGCCGTTGTTCAGCAGTACGGCGACGATCAGTCCGAGGAAGATCGTCAGCGGGACGCCGATGACCACGAAGTACGCCGTGTTGAACAGCGACTTGAGGAACTTCTCGTCACTGAACAGCTTGGTGTAGTTCTCGAATCCGATGAAGTTCGCGTCCAGCGGGTGCGTCACGTTGCGCAGCCCGAAGTCCGTGAAGCTCATCACCAGGGTGGCGATGATCGGGACGGCCATGAAGACGAGGAAGAGAACGAGGAAGGGAGTGGAGAACAGCCAGCCGGCCATGTTCTGCATACCCAGCGAGGGCTTCCTGCGGCTTCGCGAACCCTTGGGCCCGGCGGCCGGGGACTTCACAGTCCCCGGTCCGGCCTGCACCTTGGCCGACTCTGCGGCCTTTCCGGTCGTGGTGCTCATGGCTCCTACTTCACGAGGCCTTCGATCTGGGACTGCGCCGTCTTCAGCGCGTCCTCGGCGGACGCCTTGCCCTGGGTCACCTTCGCGATGGCCTGGTCGACCTTGTCGGTGACCTCGGTCCAGTTGGACAGCGACGGGGAGGACTTGGCGGTGTCCATCTGCTTCTTGAAGATCTGCAGATCGGCGTCGTTGGCGAGGTCACCGGAGGTCCAGGCGGCGGTGTTGGCCGGCAGGTCCTTGGTGCGCTTGTACCAGTCGGCCTGGCCCTTGGTGTCCGTCAGGTACTTGATGAACTGGGTGGCGGCGGCCTTGTGCTCGCTGTCCTTGGAGATCACCAGGGAGGAGCCACCGGCCATCGAGACGGAGGACTTGTCGGTGGGGACGTTGGCCACCGCCCACTTGCCCTTGAGCTGCGGCTGGCCCTCGTTCAGCAGGGTGACGTGCCAGGGGCCGCCGAAGAACATCGGGACGCGGCCGTTGCCGAAGTCCTTCACCACGTCGTAGCCGGGCTGCACGGACTTGTTGGAGAGCCCCTTGGAGAAGTACGAGCCGTACTCCTTGAGCGCCTTCACGGCCGCGGGGCTGTCGATGACGACATCGCCCTTGTCGTTGACTATCTCGCCGCCGGCCGAGTACAGGAAGGAGTAGAAGTTCTGCACCGTGTCCAGTCCGCTGGGCTGGATGGAGAGGCCCCACTTGGTGCCCGCCTTCTTCTGGTAGGCGGTGGCGAGGTCCTGCATCTCCTTCCAGTTGGTCGGAGCCTTGGTGATGCCGGCCTTCTCGGCCAGGTCGGTGCGGTAGTAGAGGACGCGGGTGTCGACGTACCACGGCACGCCGTACGCCTGGCCGTCCACCTCGCCCTGCTTCCAGCCGGCCGGGAAGAAGTCCTTCTCCTGGAAGGTCTTGGTGTCGACCGGCTCCAGGACACCGAGCTCGGAGAACTCGCCCATGTAACTGCCGCCCATCTGCGCCACGTCCGGCATGCTGCCGGCGGCGGCCGCGGAGACCAGCTTCTGGTGGGCGACGTCCCAGCCGACCGGGGTCACCTTCACGGTGACGTTCGGGTTGGCCTTCTCGTAGACCTTGGCCACATCCGCGAGCTTCTCGCCCTCGGCCCCCATGGCCCAGACAGTGAGTGTCTGCTTCTTGTCCGCGGCGACATCGTCGCCACCGGAGCTGCCGCACGCGGTCAGACCGAGAGCGAGCACGACGGCGATACCGATACCGGTGGAGGCGGTTCTGGCGATGCGGGGCATGGAGGGCTCCTCCTTGAGCAATCCGAATGTATGCGCTGCCTGTAAGCGCATACATCACTCTGCGGCAGAGATTCAGGAATCCGCAAGAGGGTGCTAGGTCACACTCGTGCAACGTATTGGACATCTGAATGTTCAACTTGGAACGGTAAGTGTGCTGTTTGTGAAAAAGGGAGCGATGTGACCGATTACGCACGATTGAGAAGTGTGGTCATCTGCGGCCCGGATCGCACCGGGCAGGAGGCGATATTGTCGTGACCATGCCTTCATTCGTCCATGAATTCCCTTTTGACCCGTCGTACGGGCGCACGCTCGATGACCTGCTGGCCATCCCCGCGCCCCCCGCGCCGGACGACTTCGCAGATTTCTGGCGAGCCCGGCACGAGGCGGCGCGCGGGGTCGCCACGGCGCCGGAGATCGGGCCGCTGGAGAGCGAACGCGACGGTGTCCGGATCCACGGAGTGACGTTCACCTCGGTCGGCGGGGTGCGTCTGGGGGGCTGGCTCGCACTGCCGGCGGACGGGCCGGTGCGCCACGGGTTCGTCATCGGCCACGGATACGGCGGCCGGCAGGAGCCGGGGCCCGATGTGCCGCTGCCCCTGCCCGGGTCGGCCGCGATCCTGCCCTGTGTGCGGGGCATGGGGACGCGCGGTCTCGTGGCGGGCGTCCCGGACGTCTCCGGCGCGCATGTGCTGCACGGCATCGAGTCGCGCGAGACGTATGTGATCGGTGACTGCGTTGCGGACCTGTGGTGTGCGGCCTCAGCGCTGCGGGAGCTGGTCCCCGAGCTGACGGGGGCGGGTCCGCTCGGCTACCTCGGGGAGAGCTTCGGCGGAGGCCTCGGCGCACTGGCCCTGCCGTGGGACGACCGCTTCGGGGCCGCGCAGCTGACGGTCCCCACCTTCGGGAACCACCCCCTGCGGCTCACGCTGCCGTGCGCGGGGAGCGGGGAGTCGGTCCGGGGGTATCACCGGGAGCATCCCGAGGTCACCGAGGTGCTCAGCTACTTCGACGCCGCGACGGCTGCGGGGTTCCTGCGGCAGCCGACGCTGGTGGCAGCGGCCCTGTTCGACCCGTCCGTGCCGCCGCCGGGGCAGTTCGCGGTGTACAACGCGCTGGCGGGGGAGCGGGAGCTGCTGGTGCTCGGCGCGGGGCACTTCGAGCATCCGGGGCTGGCCGACGAGACGGCCGCGCTCAGTGCGGACCGCACGCGGTTCTTCGGTGAGTGGCTGGGGCGGTGACAGGCGTGCGCGTTAGGCGAGGGGGCCCTGCGCGTGAGGTGTCACGAGCCCCGGGCCGGTCAGCCGCAGCCGCAGCTCCTGCGGCGGATCGGGGCGACCGGGAGGGTGAGCGAGACCGGTTCGCGGCTCGCGTTGTTCAGCCGCTGTACCAGCAACTCGACTGCCTGCTCGCCGAGTTGCCGGATCGGCTGGCGCACCGTCGTCAACGGCGGCTGGACGATCCGGCTGAGCGGGATGCCGTCGAAGCCGGTCACCGCCATGTCCTCGGGCACCCGCACGCCGCGTCTGGCCAGTGCGCGCAGGGCGCCCACCGCCATCTGGTCGTTGGCGAAGAGCATCGCCTCCGGCCGCTGCCCGCCCGCGTCCAGCAGCTGTTCCGCGGCCCCCGCGCCCTCGGCCTGCGTCATCATCGTCGTCCGTACGCCCGGCGCGTCCGGCACCGGGATCCCGGCGTCCCGGCACGCCTGCTGGAAGCCGCGGAACCGTGCCTCGGCGTCCGGTGAGTCGGTGTCGCCGGCGATGAAGGCGAGCCGGCGCAGTCCGTGGTCCTCGATCAGGTGGCGCGTCAGTTCGCGTTCGCCGTCGGTGTTGGCGACGACGATGTGGTCGAGGTGGTCGATCTCGCGGGGGCCGGCGAGCATCACGACCGGCAGCCGGCGCGATATCACCTCCAGGTCCTCGGTCGGCACGGTCTGCGCCAGTACGGCGAAGCCGTCGACCCGTCCGGCGACCTTCGCGACCAGGCTCTCCGGTCCGCCCTCCAGTGATGCCGCGATCAGCAGGGCGTACCCGTGCCGCCGCGCGGCCCGCTCCATGCCGCGGATGATCTGGTCGGAGTAGAGCATCACCGCGTCGTCGGCGTCGCTGTCCGCCTCGGCGTCTGCCTCGGCGTCCGGGTCGGCGTAGTCGGGGAAGCAGAGCCCGAGCACACCGGTGGTGCGGCTGGCCAGGCCCCGGGCGTTCCCGCTCGGTACGTAGCCGAGCTCGCGCGCCGCCTCCAGGACCCGCTCGCGGGTCTGGGCGCGCACCGAATCGGGGGTGCGGTAGACCCGTGAAACCGTGGCAATGGAGACGCCCGACCGCTCGGCGACGTCGTACACCGTTGGGGCGCTCACTCGACCGTCCGTCCGCTTCTTCTTCGGTGCCGACACATGTCGGCATACGCCTTTGAAAGCGCATTCACCCTAGATCGCGGGGCCGGACAGGAGCAAGGCCATCCGATAATCGACAGGCTACCTTGCAAGATGGCCTGTACATCTTTACGGTGGGCGCATGACGCAACCGCCCGCACCCCCTCCCGTCGACCCCACGGCCGAGCAGGTCGGACACGACCTCGCGGGCGTGGTCGGCAGGCTGCTGCGGCGGCTGCGTTCCTCGTCGTCCGAGAGCCTGCTCACGCCGACCCAGCGCTCGGTGCTGGCCCGGCTGGAGGACGGTGGTCCGGCCACCACGGCCGCACTGGCCCGCGCCGAGTTCGTACGCCCGCAGTCGATGAGGCTCACCCTGGGCGCGCTGGAGGAGCAGGGGCTCGTCGAGCGGGCGCCCGATCCGGACGACGGGCGCAAGTCGGTCATGTCGATCACCGGTGACGGACGCACGACGCTCGCCCAGGTCCGGGTCGCCAAGCGCAACTGGCTCGCCGAGGCCATCGCCGCCGAACTCGACGGGGCCGAGCGCCGCACCTTGGCCGAGGCGACGGTTCTCCTCGACCGCCTGGTCGGTTCATGACCGGCCGCGACCCCGTCCCCGCGATACCCCAGGCCTCAGCGATACTCCAGGCGTCACGGACACCGGAACCCGTACCAGCACCCCGACCAGCACCGGCACCCACACAGGCACCCGCCCCCGGACAGGAGACGCCGGAGACGCCGACACCGGGCCGGGACGACGTGCCCGGGTTCAGTGGCCGGCTCACCGCCCCGCTGCTGATCGGCTCGCTGCTCAACCCGCTCAACACCACCATGATCTCCACGGCCCTGGTGGCGATCGGGCACCACTTCGACATCGGCGCAGCCGACACCGCGTGGCTGATCTCGGTCCTGTATCTCGCGAGCGCCGTGGCCCAGCCCGTACTGGGCAGACTCGCCGACGTGCTCGGCCCCCGCCGGGTCTTCCTCGCCGGGCTGCTCGTCGTCATCGCGTCCGGCCTGGTCGGGACGGTGGCGCCGAGCTTCGGCTGGCTGATCGTGTCCCGGCTGCTGCTCGGCATCGGTACGTCGGCCGCCTATCCGGCCGCCATGGCGGTGCTGCGCGACGAATCCGCCCGGATCGGCCGGGCCACCCCGCGTTCCGTCCTGGCCCGGCTCTCCTTCGCGGCGCTCGGCAGCGCGGCCGTCGGCCCCACGCTCGGCGGGCTGCTGGTCATGGTCGTCGGCTGGCGCGGCATCTTCGCCGTCAACGTGCCCGTCGCGCTCATCGCCTTCGGCGCCGCCCTGCTCTGGATCCCGGCCGACCCGCCACGCAGGCGGGCAGCCGACGGCAGTACGCCACGGCTCGACCTGGACCCGCTCGGCATCGGGCTCTTCACCGCCGCTCTGACCGTGCTCGTCTTCTTCCTGCTCGACCTCGCCCACCCGATGTGGTGGCTCCTCGCGCCCTTCGCGGTGCTCGGCGCCGCGCTGGTGCGGTGGCAGCTGCGACGCCCGAACCCCTTCATCAACCTGCGGATGCTGGCGGGAAACGCCGCCCTCTCGCGGACGTACCTGCGGCACGGAGTCAGCTATCTGCTGATCTACTGCGTGATGTACGGATACACCCAGTGGCTGGAGGAAGCCCGTGGCTATTCGTCCGGCCACACCGGTCTGCTGATGCTGCCGATGTCCGTGGCCGCACTCGTCTGCTCACTGCTCGGCGCCCGCACGAAGGGCATTCGCGGCCCGCTCACCCTGGCCTGCGTGCTGCTCACCGCTGGGGCCGGCCTGCTGATGTTCCTCTCCGGGGACACCCCGCTCGCCGTCCTGCTGCTCGCCGGGGCCTGCTTCGGTATCCCGCAGGGGCTGATCGGTACGAGCAACCAGGCCGCCGTCCAGGCCTACGCCCCCGCCGAGTCCATCGGTTCCGCCGCAGGCCTGCAGCGCACCGCCCAGTACATCGGGGCCATCACCGCGTCCAGCCTCATCGCCCTCGCGTACGGCCGGTCCACCGGCGACCGGGGCCTGCACCTGATGGCCGGCGTCGCCGCCGTGCTGGGCGTCCTCCTCATCGTTCTCACCGTCACCGACCGTGCGCTGCGCGGCCGTACCTGACAACCGTTTCCGCACCACCCAGCAAGGAGCACCACCATGAGCGCCACCACACTCGACCCGAAGACCGCGCTGGTCGTCGTCGACCTCCAGAAGGGCATCACCGGTCTGCCCACCGCCCACCCCAGCGCCGATGTCGTCGCGCACGCCGCGACCCTCGCCGACGCGTTCCGGGCCAAGGGCCTCCCGGTCGTCCTGGTCCGCGTCACCGGCGGTGCCCCCGGCCGCACCGAGGGTCCCGCCCGCTCCGGTCAGCCGGCCGCCGACTGGGCCGACATCGTCCCCGAGCTCGGCCCGCAGGAGGGCGACATCGTCGTCACCAAGCTGACCTGGGGCGCCTTCTACGGCACCGACCTCGACCTTCAGCTGCGCCGCCGCGGCGTGACCCAGGTCGTGGTGGCCGGGATCGCGACGAGCATCGGCGTCGAGTCCACCGCCCGCTCGGCGTACGAGCACGGCTACCACGTCACCGTCGCCACGGACGCGGTGACCGACATGAGCGCCGAGGCCCACGACAACAGCGTCGAGCGGATCTTCCCGCGCCTCGGTGAGACCGACACCACCGACGCCATCATCAAGCTCCTGGGCTGACCGCCCGCGCGGCGGGACCCCTCAGGACGACGGGTCCCGCCGCCGGCTCCCGGCGGGGACCTCGGCGTCACTTCGGTAGTCGTCAGTTGTCATGCGCATGCCCATTAATTGAGTCGCCCGTGCCGCCCGGCCCCTGGAACGGCGGATTCCGGCCAGTGTCCGGTTCCGCCGCACGGGTGAGCTTCGGCCCGGCTGCGCCGTGTCTGCGGCGCCCCTCGCGCGTGGGCGCCTTCAGTGGATGGACGGAACCAGTGTGATCAACTGCAAATGCCACCAAAAACGCATAATCCGGCCCATTCGGTTACGGGTGGTCCGGGCCGTCCCCGGAGGTATCAGCCATGTCCCACGTCGGCGTCCCGCGCGGGGCAGCCCGAAAGCGCCGCTCGCTCGCGCTCCTCACCACGGGAGTGCTCACGCTCCCCGTGCTGGCCGGCTGCAGCTCCGGCAAGGAAGAAGCGACCACCTCCGTCGTTCCGCAGGACGTCGCGCCCGCGGCCCGCACCCAGGTCGCGGACGGCGGCACGATCAACTGGGCGATCGACGCGATGCCCGCCACCCTCAACGCCTTCCAGGCGGACGCCGACAGCGCCACCGGCCGGATCACCGGCGCCCTCCTGCCGACGCTCTTCCCGCTGGACGCCAAGGGCCGGCCACAGCTGAACCCCGACTACCTGGAATCCGCGAAAGTCGTCGAGAACGAGCCCCGGCAAGTGGTGCTCTACCGGCTCAACCAGCAGGCGGTCTGGAGCGACGGCCGGGAGATCGGGGCACCGGACTTCGTCGCGCAGTGGCGGGCGCTGAGCGGCAAGGACTCCGCGTTCTGGACGGCCCGCAACGCCGGCTACGAGCGCATCGAGAAGATCGAGCGCGGCGCCGACGACCTGGAGGTCAAGGTCACCTTCGCCAAGCCGTACGCGGACTGGCGCTCCCTCTTCTCGCCGCTGTACCCGAAGCAGGTGACGGGCTCCCCGGACGCCTTCAACGACGGAGCGCGGTCCACGATCAAGGCGACCGCGGGGCCCTTCCGGCTGCGCGACGTGGACAAGGAGTCGGGCTCCGTCACGCTGGCCCGGGACCCGCGCTGGTGGGGCAGTCCCGCCAAGCTCGACTCGCTGGTCTTCAAGGCGGTCAAGCCGCAGGACCGCGCCGAGGCGCTCACCGAGGGAAAGATCGACGTCGCGGACATCGACCCGGCGGCGGCCCACCGCATCACCCAGGCCGCCCGGGACGCCGGCAACAGCGGGCCGCCCGCCCACGGCCCCGGCTCCGGGACCACCCCGGCCGCGGCCCTGCGGTCCTGGGCGCTGGCGCACGGCTCCGACGAGGAAGCGGCCGCAGAGGCGCAGTCGGCCAGGGACGAGCAGGCGCGGGCGGCCGAGGCGTACGCCACCGAGCAGAACGATCTGCGCGGCTACGTGGTCCGCAAGTCCCTGGAACCCGCCTACACCCAGCTGGCGCTGAACGGCGAGACCGGTCCGCTCGCGGACGACCGGGTACGCCGGGCGGTGGCCCGCGCCCTGGACCGCCAGCAGCTCGTCGACACCGTGCTCAAGCCCCTCGGCCTGCCCGCGACCCCGCTCGGCAGCCACCTGGCCCTGGCCGGACAGCCCGGTTACAAGGACAGCAGCGGCGCGCTCGGGGGCCAGGACACCAAGGAGGCCCAGGCGCTGCTGGCCGACGCGGGCTGGACACAGGAGGGCGCCCTCAAGAAGACGGACGGCGCCAAGGCGGGCAGCGAGGGCGACAAGCAGACGGACAAGAAGGCCGAGAGCGACAAGAAGGCCGAAGAGAAGAAGGCGGCCGAGGACAAGAAGGCGGCGGACGAGAAGGCCGCAGGAAACAAGGCTGACAAGGCGGATAGGAAGGACGACGCCGCCGGCCGTGAGCCCGCCAAGGACGACGGCCTCTACATCGTCGGCGACGACAACAAGCCCGGTGAGGCCGAGGGCGCCGTCACCCGCGTCATCGCCCCGGCCCCCGCCGCCGCCGTGCAGAGCGTCGCGCTGCTGCGCCAGGCCGGACGCCTGGGCGAGACGGGCACCTCGGAGGACGCCCCGGCCAGGATCACCGCCCAGGACCGGCAGCCCGGTGGCGCCGCCGGAGCCTACGCACCGGTCGGCACCGCGGCGCCCGCCCAGGCGCCCGACGCGGCCCGCGGCCCGCTCGGCAAGAACGGCAAGCCACTGTCCCTGAGGTTCGTCCTGCCCTCGGGGCCGGGCTCGGAGTCGCTGCGCAGCGTCGGGGACAAGATCGCGGCGATGCTCGACACGATCGGGATCCGTACCGAGATCACCAAGGTCTCCGACGAGAGCTACTTCCGGGACCACGTCGCCTCCGGTGACTACGACCTGGCGCTCTACTCCTGGCCCGCGACCGCCTATCCGGCCACCGACGACCGCCCGATCTTCGCCAAGCCGGTACCGGCCACCGACGGCTCGCTGCTCGTCGAGCAGAACTACACCCGTGTCGGCTCCGACCACATCGACCAGCTCTTCGACCAGGCGGCCGGGGAGCTCGACGAGAGCGCGGCCACGAAGCTGATGAAGCAGGCCGACGCCCGGATCTGGGCCGCGGCGGGATCGATTCCGCTCTACCAGCGCCCGCAGCTCGTGGCGACCGACAAGAAGCTGGTCAACGTCGGCGCCTTCGGCTTCGGGGTGCCCCACTACCAGGACATCGGTTTCAAGAAGCCGCAGGCGGCCGGCGCCCCCGCCGCTCCCAGGAAATAGCAGGTCAGCGCAGGGTTCCGAAAGCTCAGAACTGGCTCAATTCCCTTGCCCGCCGGCCTGCCGGCGGGCAAGGCTGTGTGCACCCGCTGACCCGGGCAGCCGCTCCGCCTCCCGGTCCCCGGGGCCCCAACCCCGACGGCCGAGGCGCACCGGCAGCACTCCGAGCTCCCCCTCGGAGCCGCGGCCTCGGAGCCCCACCTCCGAGGCTGCCGGGCCGGCGCCCGTACTCGCGTCCCCGTCCGCGTCCCCGTCCGAGTCCGCCCGGGGCGGCCATGTTCACGGCCCCGGTGAAAACCGCCGGAACACCTGATCACGGGGGCGGAAAAACGGAGCGGACGAAGGCTCTTCCGCACGGCGCGGGGCCCCTCCATGGCCGGTAAGACTTGCCCGGGAAGCCGCAGGGGCGCCCGGCCCGTACCATGGGACTAGCCGTGGCGCGTCCGCCCGGCGGGCGTACGAGGACTCAAGACCGACTAAGACGCCTGAATCCCCGATCCGAGAGAAGCGCAAGCCACCCATGCCCACGCGCCACGACATCCGTAACGTAGCCATCGTCGCCCACGTCGACCACGGCAAGACCACGCTGGTCGACGCCATGCTCAGGCAGGCCGGCGCCTTCGCCGCGCACGCCGCCGAGAACCTCGACGAACGCATGATGGACTCGAACGACCTGGAGCGTGAGAAGGGCATCACGATCCTGGCCAAGAACACGGCCGTTAAGTACCACCCCAAGGATGGCGGCGACGTCATCACCATCAACATCATCGACACCCCCGGCCACGCCGACTTCGGTGGCGAGGTCGAGCGCGGCCTGTCGATGGTGGACGCGGTCGTCCTGCTGGTCGACGCGTCCGAGGGTCCGCTCCCGCAGACCCGCTTCGTGCTCCGCAAGGCCCTGACGGCCAAGCTGCCGGTGATCCTCTGCATCAACAAGACGGACCGCCCGGACTCCCGGATCGCCGAGGTCATCGACGAGACGTACGACCTCTTCCTGGACCTGGACGCCGACGAGGACCAGATCGAGTTCCCGATCGTCTACGCCTGCGCCCGTGACGGCGTCGCCTCGCTGACCAAGCCGGAGGACGGTTCCGTCCCGCCGGACAGCGACAGCCTGGAGCCGTTCTTCAGCACGATCCTCTCGGCGGTCCCGGCCCCCGAGTACGACGACGAGGCCCCCCTCCAGGCCCACGTCACCAACCTGGACGCCGACAACTTCCTCGGCCGTATCGCGCTCTGCCGTGTCGAGCAGGGCGAGCTGCGCAAGGGCCAGACCGTCGCGTGGATCAAGCGCGACGGCACGATGTCCAACGTGCGCATCACCGAGCTGCTGATGACCGAGGCGCTGACCCGCAAGCCTGCGGAGAAGGCCGGTCCCGGCGACATCTGCGCGATCGCCGGTATCCCGGACATCATGATCGGCGAGACCCTGGCCGACCCCGAGAACCCGATCGCGCTGCCGCTCATCACGGTCGACGAGCCCGCCATCTCGATGACCATCGGTGCGAACACCTCGCCGCTGGTCGGCAAGGGCGGCAAGGGCCACAAGGTCACCGCCCGTCAGATCAAGGACCGTCTGGACCGCGAGCTGGTCGGTAACGTCTCGCTGCGCGTCCTGGACACCGAGCGCCCCGACGCCTGGGAGGTCCAGGGCCGTGGTGAGCTCGCGCTGGCGATCCTCATCGAGACCATGCGCCGCGAGGGCTTCGAGCTGACGGTCGGCAAGCCGCAGGTCGTCACCAAGCAGGTCGAGGGCAAGACGTACGAGCCCATCGAGCGCATGACCATCGACTCGCCCGAGGAGCACCTCGGCGCGATCACGCAGCTCATGGCGACCCGCAAGGGCCGCATGGAGACGATGACGAACCACGGTTCGGGCTGGGTCCGCATGGAGTGGATCGTCCCGTCCCGCGGCCTCATCGGCTTCCGTACGGAGTTCCTGACCCAGACCCGAGGCACCGGCATCGCGCACTCCCTCTTCGAGGGCCACGAGCCGTGGTTCGGTGACCTGCGTACCCGTCACAACGGCTCGCTGGTCGCGGACCGCGCGGGCGTCGTGACGCCGTTCGCGATGGTCAACCTCCAGGAGCGCGGTGTCATCTTCACGGAGGCCACCACGGAGGTCTACGAGGGCATGATCATCGGTGAGAACTCGCGCGCCGACGACATGGACGTGAACATCACCAAGGAGAAGAAGCTCACCAACATGCGTGCGGCTTCCGCGGACACCACGGAGAACGTGGTGCCCGCGCGCAAGCTGTCGCTCGAGCAGTCGTTGGAGTTCTGCCGCGACGACGAGTGCATCGAGGTGACCCCGGAGACCGTGCGTATCCGCAAGGTCGTCCTGGACCAGAAGGAGCGCGGCCGCTCCGCGTCGCGCGCCAAGCGCTGACACCCGCCGCCCGCCCGGAGACCCGCCGGGCACGGCACAGGGGCACGGCTCAAGGGCACGGCCCTCACAGCACGCCGGAAGGGGCCCGGCACCGCTCACCACGCGGTGCCGGGCCCCTTCCGGCGTGACGGGCGGCGGACGGGCGGCGGACGGGCGGTGGACGGCGGCGTGGCAGCGCGGCGGCCGCTGTACGCACGAGCGCCGTACGGGCCCGTGACGGACGTGAACAAGCCATCCACGCCCGCCTATTGGCTTACGCTGGAACCATCCGTAACCGGCGGGCCCGAGTCCGCTTCAGGCCGCCGGCCGGCCGCGCCGCCACTCCGTGATTCGCCGGGTGCCGGGAGGGCTGATGGGCCCGCGAGGTCAACCCGATTTTGTGGACCATGCGTCCGGATATCGGGCGTCGCTCTCCGGAACATGTGTTAACAGTCCGTTTCGGGTGTGTCTGTCTGGGGTCATTTTGTCCGTATTTTGATCCACGCGGCCAGGGGATGTTGTCAAACCGAGACCCTTTAAGTGTGGTTTACAGCCCAGTCGTACTTAATAGTTGGCTCCATTGAGCTCGGGTCAATGGGTCACGCACTGTGGGGAGTGCCGACTCACGAGCACACTCAGGGCACTGAAACGATCACCGTCAGGGGTGTCGGTGTATCAATCCAGTGCCCTTCTTGTAGTCAAAAGTGGACTCATGAGGAGGAACCCATGCGTGGTGCCAAGAGCGCCAAGTGGGTCGCGGGAGCGGCCATCATCGCCCTGGCTGCGACCGCTTGTGGCGGCGGGGACGACGACGCCGACAAGAGCAAGGGCGGCTCCAAGGGAGCTGTCAACGCTGACGGCATCTTCTCCGTCGAGGTCGGTGAGCCGCAGAACCCGCTGCAGCCGGCCAACACGATGGAGTCGAACGGCAGCATCGTCACCGACTCGATCTTCTCGCAGCTGGTCGACTACGACCCGGCCGGCAAGCTTGAGATGATCAACGCCGAGTCTGTCGACACCAAGGACAGCAAGCTCTGGACGGTCAAGCTCAAGAAGGACTGGAAGTTCCACGACGGGACCCCGGTCACGGCCGAGTCGTACATCAAGGCCTGGAACTGGGCCGCGAACATCAAGAACAACCAGACCAACGCGTCCTGGTTCGGCGACATCAAGGGCTTCTCCGACGTCCACCCCGAAGACGCCAAGGCCAAGCCGAAGTCGGACGCCATGTCCGGTCTGAAGAAGGTGGACGACTACACGTTCACCATCGAGCTGAACTCGCCGCTGCCGTACTTCTCGTACAAGCTCGGCTACACGGTCTTCTCCCCGCTGCCCGAGTCCTTCTACGCGGACCCGAAGGCCGCCGGCGAGAAGCCGGTCGGCAACGGCGCGTACAAGTTCGTCAGCTGGGACCACAAGAAGCAGATCAAGGTCGTCCGCAACGACGACTACAAGGGTGCCGACAAGGCGAAGAACGGTGGTGTGATCTTCAAGAACTACACCACCCTCGAAACCGCCTACGAGGACCTGAAGTCGGGCAACGTCGACGTCCTGCGTCAGATCGGCCCGAAGGACCTCCCGGTCTACCGTTCCGACCTCGGTGACCGCGCGGTGGACAAGCCGTACTCGTCGATCCAGACGATCGCTGTCGCCTTCTACACCAAGCAGTTCAAGAACATCGACCCGAAGGTCCTCCAGGGCCTGTCGATGGGCATCGACCGCGACACGATCACCAAGACCGTGCTCCAGGGCACGCGCGAGCCGGCCACCGGCTGGGTCGCACAGGGTGTTCTCGGTTACCAGAAGGACGCCGCGGGCGACGTCACCAAGTACGACCCGGCGAAGGCCAAGAAGCTCATCAAGGAAGGCGGCGGCGTTCCTGGTAACAAGATCTCGATCCAGTTCAACGCCGACGGCGGCCACAAGGAATGGGTCGAGGCGGTCTGCAACAGCATCAAGCAGTCCACCGGTGTCGCCTGCACCACCGACTCGAAGGCCGACTTCCAGGCCGACACGAACGCGCGTGACGCCAAGGAGGTCAAGTCCCTCTACCGCTCCGGCTGGGTGCTCGACTACCCGGTGAACGCGAACTTCATCTCGGACCTGTTCCGTACCGGCGCAGCCGGTAACCAGGGTGACTTCTCGAACAAGGGCCTTGACGCGGAGATCAAGAAGGCCGACTCCGCGGCTTCCCTCGACGCGTCCGTCGCGGCCTACCAGAAGATCGAGAAGGAGCTGGTGAACTACATGCCCTCCATCCCGCTCTGGTACTACAAGGTCAACGCCGGTTACTCCGAGAAGGTCCAGAACGTCGATTACGCGCAGGACGGCGACCCGATCCTGACCAAGATCGAAGTCAAGAAGTAACCACACCGACGTAGTCCGCGCGCGGGCGCGGGACCGCTGAAAGACGGTCCGCGCCTGTCCGCACGCCGTGGCCGGGGGGCCCTTCCACGCATCCGACGAACCCTCAGGGGGAAGTCGGGTGCGGGGGAGGGCCCGTTGGCTGCTGCTTGCCTATTACATGGAGGCATGATGGGGCGCTATGTCGCACGACGACTGCTCCAGATGATCCCGGTCTTCCTCGGGACAACGCTGCTGATCTTCCTGATGGTCTACACGCTGCCCGGCGACCCCGTGCGCGGGCTCTTCGGGGACAAGGGTGTCGATCCGGCCACACTGGCGAGACTTCGCCATGAAAAGGGCCTTGATCTGCCGATTCTGCAGCAGTACTGGAATTACATGACAGGCATCGTCCTGCATTTCGATTTCGGCGATCAGATAGCCAGCGGACGTCCCGTCACGGACGTCCTCGGCGACGCGTTCCCCGTCACCCTCCGGCTGGCCGGCATGGCGTTCGTCATCGAGATCGTCGTGGGCATCAGCCTCGGGACGATCGCCGGTCTGCGGGCCGGCCGGCTCACCGACAACGTGGTCCTGGTCTTCACCCTGCTGATCATCTCGATCCCGGTGTTCGTCCTCGGCTTCATCATCAAGGCGGTGTTCGCCTTCCAGTTGGACTGGATCTCACCGAACGTGTCCGGTGAGGCCAAATGGAGCGAACTACTGGCACCAGCCATCGTGCTGGGATCACTCTCGCTCGCCTACGTCGCGCGGCTCACGCGTACGACGATGGCCGAGAACCTGCGCTCCGACTACATGCGCACCGCCATCGCCAAGGGGCTTCCCAAGCGGCGCATCGTCGGCGTGCACCTGATGCGCAACTCGCTGATCCCCGTGATCACCTTCCTCGGCACCGACCTCGGTGCCCTGATGGGCGGCGCGGTCGTCACCGAGGGCCTGTTCAACGTGAAGGGCATCGGCGGCACGATCTACGAGTCGATCCAGAAGCGCGAGGGCACGACGCTCGTCGGCCTCGTCACCATCCTGGTGCTCGTCTACCTCCTCATGAGCCTCATCGTCGACCTGCTGTACGCGGTCCTGGACCCGAGGATCCGTTATGCCTGACGTGACCAAGACCGCTCCCGCGCCCGAGGACGCCAAGGCGCCCCTCGCGGACCCCTCGGCGGTAGTCAAGGCCGAGAAGGCCCGCAGCCTGTGGGGCGACGCCTGGCGGGACCTGCGTAGCAACTGGTACTTCATCATCTCGTCGGTACTGATCGTCATCCTGCTGGTGATCGCCGTCTTCCCCGGCCTGTTCACGAGTGCCTCGCCGACCTCCGCCGACCTGGTGCACCACTACCTGGGCAAGCCGGAGCTGGGCAAGATCGGCTCCGAGGGCTGGCTCGGCTACGACGGCCAGGGCCACAGCGTCTACGCACGTGTCATCTACGGCACCCGCGCCTCGGTGACCGTCGGTGTCTGTGTGACGCTCCTGGTGACGCTGTTCGGCGGGCTGATCGGCATGCTCGCCGGCTACTTCGGCGGCTGGGTCGACGCCCTGCTCTCCGGGTTCTTCACCAACGTCTTCCTCGGCATCCCCTTCCTGCTGGGCGCCATGGTGGTGCTGCAGGCGTTCTCCGACCGGACCGTATGGGTGGTCATCTTCGCCCTGGCGTTCCTGGGCTGGACCCAGATCGCGCGTGTCATGCGCGGTGCGGTGATCGTGATCAAACAGGCGGACTACGTGCAGGCCGCCAGAGCGCTGGGCGCGGGTACCAACCGGATCCTCTTCCGGCACATCCTGCCCAACGCCATGGCCCCGGTGATCGTGGTCGCCACCATCTCGCTCGGCGTCTACATCTCCGCCGAGGCGACCCTGTCCTACCTCGGTCTGGGTCTCGCCGACCCGACGATCTCGTGGGGCATGGACATCTCCGGTGGCGCCGCGCAGATCCGTACCGCGCAGCACATCCTGCTGTACCCGTCGATCATGCTCAGCATCACCGTTCTGGCGTTCATCATGCTCGGCGAAGCCGTCCGTAACGCCCTCGATCCCAAGTCGCGATAAGGAGGGTGCACGTGACCACCATCGACAAGACCGCCGAAGTCCCGTCCCCGCGCTCGGGTGACGGCCACGTCGGCCCGCTGCTCGACGTCCGTGATCTGCACGTGGAGTTCCACACCCGTGACGGTGTGGCCAAGGCGGTCAACGGTGTCAACTACACCGTGAACGCCGGTGAGACCCTCGCCGTGCTCGGTGAGTCGGGCTCCGGCAAGTCCGTGACGGCCCAGGCCATCATGGGCATCCTCGACATGCCGCCGGGCAGGATCCCGCAGGGCGAGATCCTCTTCCGCGGCCAGGACATGCTCAAGATGTCCTACGAGGAGCGCCGGAAGATCCGCGGCCAGAAGATCGCGATGATCTTCCAGGACGCGCTCTCCTCGCTGAACCCGGTCCTCACCGTCGGCTACCAGCTCGGCGAGATGTTCCGGGTCCACCAGGGGCTGTCCAAGAAGGAAGCCAAGGCCAAGGCCATCGGGCTGATGGACCAGGTGAAGATCCCCGCCGCCGCGGCCCGGGTCGCGGACTACCCGCACCAGTTCTCCGGCGGTATGCGCCAGCGCATCATGATCGCCATGGCGCTCGCCCTGGAACCGGACCTGATCATCGCGGACGAGCCGACCACCGCGCTCGACGTGACGGTCCAGGCTCAGGTGATGGACCTGCTCGCGGAGCTCCAGCGCGAGTACAACATGGGCCTGATCCTGATCACGCACGACCTTGGTGTCGTCGCGGACGTCGCGGACAAGATCGCCGTGATGTACGCGGGCCGGATCGTCGAGACCGCCCCGGTCCACGAGATCTACAAGCGGCCGGCGCACCCCTACACCAAGGGGCTGCTGGAATCGATCCCGCGCCTTGACCAGAAGGGCCAGGAGCTCTTCGCGATCAAGGGCCTGCCGCCCAACCTGCTCCACGTGCCGTCGGGCTGTGCCTTCAACCCGCGCTGCACCATGGCGCAGGACATCTGCCGTACGGACATCCCGGCCCTGGCCCCGGTGACCGAGCAGGACGGCGCCGAGCTGGTCGGACGCGGCAGCGCCTGCCACTTCTGGAAGGAGACGATCCATGGCTGACATGAAGAAGGAGCCCGTGGACGCCACCCCGAACGTCACCGAAGTGGAGACGGTCGACGCGGGCACGGAGGCGGAGTCCGTAGCCGCCATCGACGCCCCCGTGTCGCAGGGCGAGCCGATCCTCCAGGTCCGCAACCTGGTCAAGCACTTCCCGCTGACCCAGGGCATCCTGTTCAAGAAGCAGGTCGGGGCCGTCAAGGCCGTCGACGGGATCTCGTTCGACCTCTACGCGGGCGAGACGCTCGGCATCGTGGGCGAGTCCGGCTGTGGCAAGTCCACCGTCGCCAAGCTCCTGATGACGCTGGAGCAGGCCACCGCGGGCGAGGTCTTCTACAAGGGCCAGGACATCACCAAGCTGTCCGGCCGCGCGCTGAAGGCCGTGCGCCGCAACATCCAGATGGTGTTCCAGGACCCGTACACCTCGCTGAACCCGCGGATGACGGTGGGCGACATCATCGGGGAGCCGTACGAGATCCACCCCGAGGTGGCTCCCAAGGGCGACCGCCGGCGCAAGGTCCAGGAGCTCCTGGACGTCGTCGGTCTCAACCCGGAGTACATCAACCGCTATCCGCACCAGTTCTCCGGCGGCCAGCGCCAGCGCATCGGCATCGCCCGCGGCCTCGCGCTCAACCCCGAGATCATCATCTGCGACGAGCCGGTCTCCGCGCTCGACGTGTCGGTGCAGGCTCAGGTCATCAACCTGATGGAGAAGCTCCAGGACGAGTTCAACCTCTCCTACCTCTTCATCGCGCACGACCTGTCGATCGTCCGGCACATCTCGGACCGGGTCGGCGTCATGTACCTCGGCAAGATGGCCGAGATCGGTACGGACACGCAGATCTACGACCACCCGACGCACCCCTACACCCAGGCGCTGCTGTCGGCGGTCCCGGTTCCGGACCCGGAGGCCCGTGAGGGCCGCGAGCGGATCATCCTCTCCGGGGACGTCCCCTCGCCGGCCAACCCGCCCTCGGGCTGCCGCTTCCGCACCCGTTGCTGGAAGGCCGAGGCCAAGTGCGCAGAGGAGATGCCGCTGCTGGCCATCCCCGAGCGCTTCAAGACCTCCACGACGCCGGCCGCGCACGAGTCGGCCTGCCACTTCGCGGAGGAGAAGGACGTGGTCGGCGCGGCGGCCTCGTAACCGTCCGCCCACCGCACCCAGGGCAGCAGAAGGCGCCCGGAACCGATCGGTTCCGGGCGCCTTTCCCGTATTCCCGGAAACCGGGCGCGCAGGTGGCTCGGGTCAATGGGCCGACGTGCTCGGTTCCCTGGGCCGGGGAAGCCCCGCGGACGGACGGACCGGTCAGGTACGTCGTCCACGGGGCTTCCCCGGGGCCGCGGTGAGGGGTGTCAGCCGCGGGCCTTGGGGTCTTCGCCGGTCTTCTTGCCGAGGTCCGGCTTCTTGTCGAGGCTCGACGCCTCGGACGCCGTACGCGCCTTCGGGACGGCCGAGACCGTACCCGGCTCCTCGGGGTAGTGGCAGGCCGTCAGGTGGCCCTCCCGGCTGCCCTCGACCCGGACCAGCGGCGGCGCCTCGCTCGCGCACTTGTCCGTCGCCTTCCAGCAGCGGGTGCGGAAGCGGCAGCCGGACGGCGGGTTGACCGGCGACGGCACGTCGCCCGTCAGCCGGATGCGGTCGCGGGCCGGCACATCGTCGGCGGTGGCCTCGGGGACGGCGGAGAGCAGCGCCCTGGTGTACGGGTGGCGCGGGTTGCCGTACAGGTCGTCGCGGTCGGCGATCTCCACGATCCGGCCCAGGTACATGACGGCGACGCGCTGCGAGAAGTGGCGCACGATCGCCAGGTCGTGGGCGATGAAGAGGAACGCGATGCCCAGTTCCTTCTGCAGCTTCTGCAGCAGGTTCACCACCTGGGCCTGGATCGACACGTCCAGCGCCGAGACCGGCTCGTCGGCCACGATCAGCTTCGGCTCCAGGGCCAGCGCGCGGGCCACCCCGATGCGCTGGCGCTGGCCGCCGGAGAACTCGTGCGGGAAGCGGTTGTAGTGCTCCGGGTTGAGCCCGACGGTCTCCAGGAGCTCGCGGACGCGGGCCTCCCGGCCGCCGGCCGGGTTGACGTCGTTGATCTCCATCGGCGCCGTGATGATCTTGCCGACCGTCTGGCGCGGGTTCAGCGACGCGTACGGGTCCTGGAAGATCATCTGGATCTCGGACCGGATCGGGGCCAGCTGTTTGCGCGAGGCGTGGCTGATGTCCTGCCCGCGGTAGGTGATCCGGCCGCCGGTCGGCTCCAGCAGCCGGGTGATCAGCCGGCCCGTCGTCGACTTGCCGCAGCCGGACTCACCGACCAGGCCGAGGCTCTCGCCCGGGGCGACCGAGAAGTCCAGTCCGTCCACGGCCTGGACCGCGCCGATCGTCCGACGGATCGGAAAGCCGCCCTTGATCGGGAAGTGCTTGGTGAGTCCGGAGACGTCAAGGAGGGGATCGGTGCTGCTCATAGAAGGGAAGTCCCGTCTCTTGTACGTCAGTTGGTCCGGGCGCCGGCGAAGTCTGCGAAGAACTCCACACGCTGTTCGGGCGTCAGGTGGCAGGCGGCCCCGCGACCGGCGGTCAGCTCCAGCGGAGGCTGCTCGGTCGAGCAGCGGTTGCCGCCGACCCGCTCGGTGAAAGAGCACCGGGGGTGGAAGCGGCAGCCGGTCGGCGGGTTGAGGAGGCTGGGCGGCGATCCGGGGATCGGCGACAGCGGTACGTCCACCGGCCCCTCCAGGGTCGGCATCGACCCCAGCAGACCCCAGGTGTACGGGTGCTGGGGCGCCCGCAGCACCTCCTTCTTCGTGCCGCGCTCCACGCACCGGCCGCCGTACATCACCAGGACGTCGTCCGCGATGTCGGCGATGACGCCGAGGTCGTGGGTGATGAAGATGATCGAGGTGCCGGTCTCCTGCTGGAGGTCCTTGAGCAGGTCCATGATCTGGGCCTGCACGGTGACGTCGAGGGCCGTCGTCGGCTCGTCCGCCACCAGCAGCGCGGGGTTGCAGACCAGCGCCATGGCGATCATCGCGCGCTGGCGCATACCGCCGGAGAACTGGTGCGGGTAGTCGTCGACGCGCAGGTTCGGCTGCGGGATGCCGACCTTGGTGAGCATCTCCACGGCCCGCGCCCGCGCCTCGCGCTTGGACGCCCCGGTGTGCTTGCGGTACGTCTCACCGATCTGCTTGCCGATGGTGTGGTACGGCGAGAGGGAGGCCAGCGAGTCCTGGAAGATCATGGCCATCTTGTTGCCGCGCAGACGCTCCAGCTCCCGCTCGGAGGCGGCCAGCAGGTCCTGCCCGTCGAGCAGGATCTCGCCCTCGATCTCGGTGTGGTCCGGGTGGTGCAGACCGAGGATCGAGAGGTTGGTGACGGACTTGCCGGAGCCGGACTCACCGACGATGCCGAGGGTCTTGCCGTGCTCGACGTCGAAGGACAGCCCGTCGACGGCCTTGACCATGCCGTCTTCGGTGGAGAAGTGCACGCGCAGATCGCGTACGGAGAGGAAGGGGGTGCTCACTGGATCTCTCCCTAGGCGAGGCGGACGCGCGGGTCGATGAGGGCGTAGACGGCGTCCACGACGATGTTGAGGAGCACGATCGCGACCGCGGCCACCATCATCACGCCGAGGAGCGTCGGCAGGTCGTTGGTCGACACGGCCTTGACCGAGAGGGTGCCGATGCCCTGGAGGCTGAAGACCTTCTCGGTGATGATCGCGCCGCCGAGGAGCACGCCGAGGTCGAGGCCGAAGATGGTGACGATGGGGCCCATGGCTCCGCGCCAGGCGAATCTGAAGAACACGGTCCGGCGGGAGAGGCCCTTGGCGCGGGCCGTGCGGACGTAGTCCTCGCTCATCGACTCCACCAGCTGGGAGCGCGCCATGCGGGTGTAGTTGGCCGTGAAGATGACGGAGAGCACCAGCCAGGGCAGCAGGAGCCCCGAGAACCACGCGCCCGGGTTGTCGGTGAACGGCGTGTAGCTGGGCCGGTCCAGCAGGTGCCACTGGTCGGTGAGGAAGTACATGGCGAGCACACCGACGATGTAGATCTGCATCGAGGAGGCGATCAGCGAGGCGGAGGACGCGACCTTGTCGAGCGGCTTGCCCTGCTTGACGGCCGCGAGCATGCCGGCGCCGACACCGAAGATGACGAACACGAAGGCGCTGCCGACGGAGAGCGAGAGGGTGGTCGGGAAGCGGTCGATGATCGTGCCGAAGACGGGCTCGCGGTTGATGAACGAGTACCCCAGGCAGGGGGCCGGGCAGTGCCCGTAGGACGCGTAGTCACGCCCGACGAAGATCCCTTGCAGCCAGTGCCAGTACTGCACCGGTATCGGGTCGGCGATCCCCAGGTTGTGCCGCACCAGCGCGAGGGTCTCGGGCGTGCAGACCTTGCCGCAGGCGACCCGGGCGGGGTCGCGGGGGGCGGCGTAGAAGAGGTAGAAGACCAGGGCGCTGATGATCAGCAGGATGACCGCGGCGCCGAGAGTACGGCGGAGAAGGAAGCGCAGCATGGCAGTTGGATTTCCTGACGGATGCCGAGGGGTAGGAGGGGCGCGGGCGGCTCTTCACCGGAGGTCCGCCCGCGCCCCGCAGGGGCCGTTCGTCAGGCCTTGACGTACGTCTTGTAGATGATCGTCGCCGAGAACTGCGGGTCCATCATGGCGCCGCCGACCTTGGAGCCGTACAGGTAGAAGCGGCGCTGGAAGGTCTCCGGGATGACCGGGACGACCTCGTCCATGATCCGCTTGTCCAGCGCGGCCCAGGCGGCACCGGCCGCCTTCTGGTCGTCGACGACGACGTTCTTCTTGATGGCCGCGTCGATCCAGTCGACCTTGACCTGGGAGACGTTGTTCTGGCCGTTGCCGATGTTGGCGCTGTCGAACAGCGGCTGGATCATCGTGTAGGCGGTCGGCCAGTCCGGGGACCAGCCGAACCACATGACGTCGAAGCTGTTGTCGACCTGCTGGATCTGGTCGTAGTACGAGGTCGAGTCGACGGGCTTGATGACCGGCGTGAAGCCCGCGGCCTTGAGCGCGTTCTCGATGACGACGGCCGTCTTGTCGTAGGTGGGGCTCTGCGGGTAGGTGTAGACGATCTTCTGGCCGACCTTGCCGGCCTTCTTGAGGATCGCCTTGGCCGCCGCGGCGTCACCCTTGGGCGTCTTCAGCTTGCCGTAGAAGTCGAACTCCTTGCGGCCCAGGATGTCGGGGCTGAGGATCGTGGTCGCGTAGTCGCCCGCGGACGGTCCGCCGTAGATCTTGCGGATCTGCTCCAGCGGCCACGCGGTGTTGAGCGCCTTGCGCACCTCGACGTCCGTGATGCGCTTGCAGTTGATCGCGTAGTAGTACGTGCCGGTGAGCAGGCCGTTGAAGGTCCGCTTCTTCAGGTCGGGGTCGGTGAGCACCTTCTGCATGCGCTCGGCGGGCACGGACTTGTAGATGGAGATCATCTGCTGGTCCTTGCCCTGGTCCGCGATGAAGCGGTCCGCGGACTCCAGCGAGGTGGGGCCGAACTCGAACTCGAAGGTGTCCGGGTAGGCGTTGCGGATCGGGTCCGTCGCCGGGTCCCAGTGCTTGTTGCGCGTCAGCGTCATCGACTTGTCGATGGTGCGGTGCTTGACGATGTACGGACCGCAGGAGGCGGGCTGCTTGTCGTACTTCTCCTTGGTGTCCAGCTTCACCGAGGTGGCCGCGTAGCAGCTCATGGCCAGGGTGAAGTTGAAGTCCGGGCGGGCCTCGGCCAGCTTGAAGGTGATCGTCTTCTTGGCCTTGTCGATGACGAGCGAGTCCAGGTGCTTGCCCTTGTACGGACCCTCGTAGCCCTTGCGCCAGTCACCCTTGCCGGTGAGCGCCTGCTGCACGTAGGCGGCGCCCTCGGTGATGAACGGTGCCCAGGCCCGCTCGATGCCGTGCCGGACGTCCTCGACGGTCAGCTCGCTGCCGTCCTGCCACTTGAGCCCGTCCTTCAGCGTGAAGGTCCAGGACTTGTTGTCGGCGGACGCCGTGCCGACGTCGGTGGCCAGGTCGCCGACGAGGGTCATCCCGCCCTTGTCGTCGACCTTGTAGCCGGTGAGGCCGCGCGCGAACAGCGCGGCGCCGCTGGAGTTGAACGCGAAGTAGATGCGCTGCGGGTCGAGGTGGGAGAAGTCGTCCTCGGAGATGCCGTAGATCGTCCCGCCCTTCTTGGCGCCGGCGATCTCGGCGGCGGGACCCTTCGAGTCCTCCGCGGTACCGATCTTGACGGTCGCGCCGGTGTACTCGGTCGCGCCGGCGTTCGGCGAGCCCTTGCCACCGCCGCCGCCCGAGTCGCCACTGCTGCACGCGGAGAGGACGAGCGAGCCGCCCGCCGCGACGGATGTGGCGATGACGAAGTTTCTGCGGGAGAGAGACATGGCAACCTGCCCTGGTCGGTGAAGAGGGAAGAGGGTCGAATGATCCGGCGGAGCCCCGTCGCTCCGGTCCGGGGGCGGAACTGTCAGCGCTTGGTCTTCGGGTCGAGAGCGTCCCGGACCGAGTCGCCGAGGAGGTTGAACGCGAGGACGAAGACCACCATCGAGATTCCGGGGAAGAGCATGAAGGTGATGTCGTCCTGGTAGACGTCGGCGCCGCGTTGGAGCATCACGCCCCAGTCGGGTGTCTTCGCCGTCAGTCCGACCCCGAGGAACGCGAGTCCGGCTTCGGCGCTCACGAACATGGGGAGAGCGAGGGTCGCCTGGATCAGGATCGGCGTCCACAGGTTGGGCAGCAGTTCCTTGAAGATGATCCGTGCGGGTGAGGCGCCGGTCACCTTCGCGGCCTCGACGAACTCCCTTTCGCGCAGGGCGAGTACCTCGCCGCGCAGCAGGCGGGCGATGGACGCCCAGCCGAAGGCCGTCATGACCAGGATCAGGCTCGTGACGGTGAGCCAGACCGGGGTGGCGTCCTCGGGGGAGACCAGGATCGAGATGAGCACCGGCCAGAACGCGATGAAGAACAGCGTCGAGGGGAAGGCCAGCAGGATGTCGATGACCCGGCCGATGAAGTAGTCGGTCTTCCCGCCCAGGTAGCCGGCGGTCACGCCGATCACGATGCCGAGGACGGTCACCAGGAGCGTCGTCACGCCCGCGATGAACAGCGAGTTGCGGATGCCGTAGGTGAGGAACGTGAAGAGGTCACGGCCCAGTTGCGGCTCGATGCCGAACCAGAAGTCGCCGCTGATACCGCCGTTGGGCTTGATGGGAAAGCCGAAGTCGTTGAGCAGGCCGTCCTGGTTCTGCCCGTAAGTGGTGTACGGGTCCTTGCCGTAGACCTTGGAGATCAGCGGCGCGCAGATGGCGACCAGGAAGAAGAAGATGACCACATAGGCCGAAATGACCCCGGACCGGTCGCGTTTGAAGCGCCGCCAGGCCAGCTTGCCCGGAGAGCGCCCGTCACCGCCCTTCAGTGCCGTGGGTTCCGGCGTCTTCTGCGGATCCGCGTTGGCCGGTTCAAGAGAGGCTGCCGCGTTCGAGGTGGGAATCGTCATGGTGCTCCTGGCCCGGAGGGTCGAAGGACTCCGCAGGGCACACCTACGGGCTACCCGGACTTTTTCAACGCAATTCATGCAGGGTCAATGAATGTCGGACCGCCTTGAGCTGCTCTTTGGAAGCTTGACTTATACATGACCAATGGCAGAGTGTGCCATTACCTTCCCTTTACCTTTTCCAGGGGAAATTCCTGGGCGAACCGTCGGGAATCCGGCAATGAGTCCGATATACGGGCGGTCATGTCTCGGAATCCGTGCATCCGGTCGGGCCGCCCCTGGGTCGATGCGCGTTCGTTGTGTTGCCGTTACCGCTTCGCCGCTTGTCAGGCCGGGGTCGTGGCTCTCGCGCGCTTGGCATGCACCGGCCAAAAGTGTCCGCTCGGCACTCACTCCCGCCGTCCGGGTGACTTCCGGAGTGCCCGGATGGCGGGGGTAAATATGCGTAAGGACCGGTCTGCGGTGATATTTGACCTGACGTAAGACGAGCACTACGAGGAGGCACTCCATGCGCGGAGCCACACAGGCGAAGTGGGCAGCATGCGCGGTCGCCGTCGCCCTGGCGGCGACCGCCTGCGGCGGCGGGGGCGACAGCGGTGGCGGCGGTGGTGGTGCCAATGGGGTGGTGAGTTCCTCGTGGGGTGACCCGCAGAACCCGCTGGAGCCCGCCAACACCAACGAGGTGCAGGGTGGCAAGGTCCTCGACATGGTCTTCCGGGGTCTCAAGCGGTACAACCCCAAGACCGGCGCCGCCGAGGACATGCTGGCGGAGAAGATCGCCACGACCGACTCGAAGACCTTCGACATCACCGTCAAGGACGGCTGGACGTTCTCCAACGGCGAGAAGGTCACCGCCAAGTCCTTCGTGGACGCGTGGAACTACGGCGCGAGCCTCAAGAACAACCAGAAGAACGCCTACTTCTTCGGCCAGATCGACGGCTACGACAAGGTGCACCCGGACTCCGGTGCCCAGGCCGCCGGGACGATGTCCGGGCTGAAGGTCACCGGTGCCAGGACGTTCACCGTCAAGCTCAACCAGAAGTTCTCGCTGTGGCCGGAAACGCTGGGCTACGCGGCGTTCGCCCCGCTGCCGAAGATCTTCTTCGACGACCATGCCGCCTACCTGAAGAAGCCGGTCGGCAACGGGCCCTACACCATCAAGTCGTACACCAAGGGCTCGCAGATGTCCCTGCGCAAGTGGGACAAGTACCCCGGGTCCGACAAGGCGCAGAACGGTGGCATCGACCTCAAGGTCTACACCGACAACAACACCGCCTACACCGACCTGGTGGCCGGCAACCTCGACCTGGTGGACGACGTCCCCGCCGCGCAGCTCAAGAACGTCAAGGCGGACCTCGGCGACCGCTACATCAACACCCCGGCGGGCATCATCCAGACCCTGGCCTTCCCGTTCTACGACAAGGCGTGGGACAAGGCGGACAGCGACAAGGTCCGCAAGGGCCTCTCCATGGCCATCAACCGCAAGCAGATCACCGAGACGATCTTCAACAAGACGCGGACTCCCGCCACGGACTGGACCTCCCCGGTGCTGGGTGACGCGGGCGGATACCAGGCCGGCTTCTGCGGCAGCCTGTGCGACTACAACCCCGCGGAGGCCAAGAAGCTCGTCTCCCAGGGCGGCGGCATCCCCGGCGGCCAGGTCAAGATCGGCTACAACGCCGACACGGGCAGCCACAAGGACTGGGTGGACGCGGTCTGCAACAGCATCAACAACGCGCTCGGCAACGACAAGGCCTGCGTGGGCAGCCCGACGGGCACCTTCGCGGACTTCCGCAACAAGATCACGCAGAAGAAGATGACCGGCCCCTTCCGCGCGGGCTGGCAGATGGACTACCCGCTCATCCAGAACTTCCTGCAGCCGCTCTACTACACCAACGCCTCTTCCAACGACGGGAAGTGGACGGACAAGAAGTTCGACGACCTGGTCAACAAGGCCAACGCCGAGTCCGACAAGGCCAAGGCGGTCAAGACCTTCAAGGACGCCGAAGCGGTGGTCCGGGACAACATGGCGGCCATTCCCCTCTGGTACCAGAACGGCAGCGCCGGCTACTCCACGAACGTCTCGAACGTCGCGCTGAACCCGTTCAGCGTGCCGGTCTACAGCGAGATCAAGGTCAAGTGACCCGGTAGCGGTCCTCCCGGCCCGGCACCCCGTGAGGGCGTGCCGGGCCGCGGTGCGTTCCGCCGGTCCCTGGGCCCGTCACACGGTTGGCCCCTTCCGGTGCGTCCGTGTTCCCGTGAGGGTGCACAGAAGGTGCTATTTCGTGTGAAATGGGATGTTATTTGGTTCACGGCAACAGGGAGGTGACCGCGTGATGCGACCGTTCATCAGGTCCCGATCCACCGCGGAGCGAGCGCCGGCCGGAGTCCACTGCCCGATCGATGCGCGGAGGGTGACATGGGGCGTTATGTGATCCGTCGTCTGCTCCAGATGATTCCGGTCTTCATCGGAGCAACGCTGCTGCTCTTCCTGATGGTCAACGTGATGGGCGACCCGATCGCGGGCCTCTGCGGCGACCGGCAGTGCGACCCGACGACGGCCGCCCAGCTGCAGAAGGAATTCGGCCTGGACAAGCCCGTCTGGCAGCAATACCTGACCTACATGGGCAATGTGTTCACCGGTGACTTCGGTACCGCCTTCAACGGACAGAAGGTCACCGAGCTGATGGCGTCCGCCTATCCGGTCACCCTGCGGCTGACCATCGTCGCGATCCTGTTCGAGATCATCGTGGGCGTCACGCTCGGCGTCATCAGCGGACTCCGGCGGGGCCGCGTCGTCGACAACTCGGTCCTGGTCGCGACGCTCGTCGTGATCGCCATCCCCACCTTCGTCACCGGCTACGTACTCCAGTACCTGCTCGGGGTGAAATGGTCCGTCATCTCCCCGACGGTCTCCTCGGAAGCGCCGTTCGACGAGCTCATCCTGCCCGGCCTGGTGCTCGCGTCGGTCTCCCTGGCCTACGTCACACGCCTCACCCGGACGTCGATCGCGGAGAACTCCCGCGCCGACTACGTCCGCACGGCCGTGGCGAAGGGACTGCCCAGGCGCCGCGTCATCGTGCGCCACCTGCTGCGCAACTCGCTGATCCCGGTCGTCACCTTCATCGGTACGGACATCGGCGCGCTGATGGGCGGTGCGATCGTCACCGAGCGCATCTTCAACATCCATGGCGTCGGATACCAGATCTACCAGGGCATCCTGCGGCAGAACACCCAGACCGTGGTCGGCTTCGCGACCATCCTGGTGCTGGTCTTCCTCATCGCGAATCTGGTCGTCGACCTCCTGTACTCCGTACTCGACCCGAGGATCCGTTATGCCTGAACCTCAGCCCGAGCCCCAGAACGCGATCGCCGGGACCGGTGCCGGCGGAGCGGCGGACCTGGCCATGAGCGAGGGCACCACCCTGGAGGGCACACCGGAGGGCCCGGAGGGCGGCGCGCCCAGGGAACGGGCCGGGAGCCTGTGGGCCGACGCCTGGCGCGACCTGCGGCGCAACCCCGTCTTCATCGCCTCGGCCCTGATCATCGTCTTCCTGGTCATCATCTCGATCTGGCCCTCGCTCATCGCGTCCGGCAACCCGCTCAAATGCGACCTGGCCAAGGCCCAGCAGGGCTCCCAGCCGGGCCACCCCATGGGGTTCAACGCGCAGGGCTGCGACGTCTACACCCGGGTCGTCTACGGGGCGCGGGCCTCCGTCACCGTCGGCGTCTGCGCCACGCTCGGCGTGGCCCTGCTCGGCGGACTGCTCGGCGGACTCGCGGGCTTCTTCGGCGGGGCCTGGGACGCCATCCTCTCGCGCGTCACGGACATCTTCTTCGCCATCCCCGTGGTGCTCGGCGGTCTGGTCCTGCTCTCCGTGGTCACCAGCAACACCGTCTGGCCGGTCATCGGCTTCATGGTCCTGCTCGGCTGGCCGCAGATCTCCAGGATCGCCCGCGGCGCGGTGATCACCGCCAAGCAGCACGACTACGTCCAGGCGGCGCGGGCCCTCGGAGCGTCCAACTCGCGCATGCTGCTGCGGCACGTCGCCCCCAACGCGGTCGCGCCCGTCATCGTGGTCGCCACCATCGCGCTGGGCACGTACATCGCGCTGGAGGCGACGCTCTCCTACCTCGGCGTCGGACTGAAGCCCCCCACGGTCAGCTGGGGCATCGACATCTCGTCCGCCTCGCAGAACATCCGCAACGCCCCGCACATGCTCCTCTGGCCGGCCGGCGCGCTGGCGGTCACCGTGCTCGCGTTCATCATGCTCGGCGACGCGGTGCGCGACGCCCTCGATCCCAAGCTGCGCTGAGGAGTCCGCTGCCATGTTGCTCGAAGTGCGCGATCTGCACGTGGAGTTCCACACCCGGGACGGGGTCGCCAAGGCCGTCAACGGGGTCAACTACTCGGTGTCCGAGGGTGAGACGCTCGCCGTGCTCGGTGAGTCCGGCTCCGGCAAGTCGGTCACCGCACAGGCGATCATGGGCATCCTCGACATGCCGCCGGGGAAGATCAGCGGCGGCGAGATCCTCTTCAAGGACCGCGACCTGCTCAAACTGAAGAAGGAGGAGCGCCGGAAGATCCGCGGCCAGGAGATGGCCATGATCTTCCAGGACGCGCTCTCCTCCCTCAACCCCGTGCTGACGGTGGGGGAGCAGCTCGGCGAGATGTTCGTGGTGCACCGGGGGGCGTCCCGCAAGGACGCGAAGGCCAAGGCCGTCGAGCTGATGGACCGGGTGCGCATCCCGGCCGCCAAGGAACGCGTCGGCAACTACCCGCACCAGTTCTCCGGCGGTATGCGCCAGCGCATCATGATCGCGATGGCGCTGGCCCTGGAGCCCTCGCTGATCATCGCGGACGAGCCCACCACCGCGCTCGACGTCACCGTCCAGGCCCAGGTGATGGACCTGCTCGCGGAGCTCCAGCGCGAACTGAACATGGGCCTGATCCTGATCACCCACGACCTGGGCGTTGTCGCGGACGTCGCGGACAAGATCGCCGTGATGTACGCGGGCCGGATCGTCGAGACCTCGCCCGTCCACGACATCTACCAGGCACCCGCGCACCCCTACACCCAGGGCCTGCTCCGCTCGATCCCGCGCCTGGACCAGAAGGGCCGGGAGCTCTACGCGATCAAGGGGCTGCCGCCCAACCTGCTGCACATCCCGCCCGGCTGCGCCTTCAACCCGCGCTGCCCGATGGCCCAGGACGTCTGCCGCACCGACGTACCGCCGCTGTTCGACGTGGCCGAGAACCGTCAGAGCGCCTGCTACTTCTGGAAGGAGACGCTCGATGCACGCTGATCACTCGGGGCGCAGGGAAGCGCGCCAGGAGGGCGAGGTGGCACGCGCCCTGCTGGCCAAGTCACGCGAGACGAGCGCCCAGGCGGGCAAGGAGCCGATCCTGGAGGTGCGCGACCTCGTCAAGCACTACCCGCTCACCCGGGGCATCGTGATCAAGAAGCAGATCGGGGCGGTCAAGGCGGTCGACGGGGTCTCCTTCGACCTGGCGGCCGGCGAGACGCTCGGCATCGTGGGCGAGTCCGGCTGCGGGAAGTCGACCGTCGCCCGGCTGCTCGTGCACCTGGAGGACCCGACGGCCGGAGTGATCCGGTACAAGGGCGAGGACATCACCAAGCTGTCCGGCCGCGCGCTGAAGGCGGTGCGCCGCAACATCCAGATGGTGTTCCAGGACCCGTACACCTCGCTGAACCCGCGGATGACGGTGGGCGACATCATCGGGGAGCCGTACGAGATCCACCCCGAGGTGGCTCCCAAGGGCGACCGCCGGCGCAAGGTCCAGGACCTGCTCGACGTCGTCGGTCTCAACCCGGAGTACATCAACCGCTATCCGCACCAGTTCTCCGGCGGCCAGCGCCAGCGCATCGGCATCGCCCGCGGCCTCGCGCTCAACCCCGAGATCATCGTGGCGGACGAACCGGTCTCGGCCCTCGACGTGTCCGTCCAGGCGCAGGTCGTCAACCTGCTGGACCGGCTCCAGTCGGAGTTCAACCTGAGCTACGTGTTCATCGCCCACGACCTGTCGATCGTGCGTCACATCTCCGACCGGGTCGGCGTGATGTACCTGGGCCGGTTCGCGGAGATCGGCACCGACGAGGAGATCTACGAGCACCCCACGCACCCGTACACCCAGGCACTGCTGTCGGCCGTGCCGGTGCCGGACCCGATGGCGCGCGAGTACCGCGAGCGGATCATCCTGCACGGCGACGTGCCCTCGCCCGCCAACCCGCCCTCCGGCTGCCGCTTCCGCACCCGCTGCTGGAAGGCGCAGGAGCGGTGCGAGCTGGAGGTGCCGCTGCTGGCCGTCCCGGCGGTCTTCCGGCTGACGGACACCCCGGCCCGGCACGATTCGGCCTGTCACTTCGCGGAGGAGAAGCGCGTGGTGCCGCCGGAGGGCACGCTGGACGCGACACCGGGGGAGGGCGGTCCCGGTCCGGACGTGGAACAGGTGGACAAGGAGGCCCGCAGGCCCCCGGCCTCGTCCCCGCAACCGCCGGTCCCGCCCGGCGGGGACGGTGCGGACGCCGGGGACGCCGGGGACACCGGGCCTCCGGAGTCCGACGAGGGGCCGCCGCCCTCCGGCAGCAGCCGGGCCGACTGACCCGCACACGCGTTAACGCACGGGCAACTCGCCTGTCGCACGTCCGATATACGGACCCGTCAGCATGGACGACGTACGGCCGTGCGGGTGCCGTGGGCCGGCCGGAGGACGTCAAGTCCCCCGGCCGGCCGCCCGACAGGACCGCGCCGTCACGGCCCTCTTGTCGCGAGGCCGGGCTCGGTGGAGTATCGCCGGTGTGATACTCACGCGGGGAGCAAGAGTCACGGGTTCCGTCCTCTGCGGCGTGCTGGCGGTGATCGTCGCGAGCTGGCTCGTACGGGACATCAGGGCAGTGGAGTTCGACCAGCTGCTGCGGTACTGGGCCGGTTTCCCCGACGCCCGCCCGCACGCGCTGCCCGCGACCACGGCCACGGACGCTGTGCTGCTCGTGGTCTACGTGGTCGCCGCCGTCGCCGCGCTCCGCTCCGCCGTCGCCGCCACCGCGCTCGTCGCCGTCGGAGTGGTCACGATCGCCGTACGGCTGCCAGGACTCTGGAACATCGGCGGCCGCGCGATGGAGTCGTCGTACTCGGACGACCTGCGCACCCGGGCGCTGATCTGCGCCTTCGCCGCCCTCGCGGCGGGCATCGCGCTCCTCATCATCGCCGGGGCGGGGCGGCGTCCGCCGGACGGCTCCCATGAGCAACTGCCCACCCGGCCGGGACCGGGCGCCTCTGTCACCGCGTTCCTGCTGCTGTGCGCGGCCGGCGCGGTGCTGGTCGCCTGGGAGATCCGCCAGGTCGTGAAGTACCCGGAGGTCTTCCCCGACTGGTACGTGGGCGGTGACCGGCTCGTGCACGGGCTGATCGATCCACCCGTGGGCTGGGCGAGCGTACTGACCGCCCTGATCTGCCTGTTCGCGGGGGTGAGCGCGCTCTCCCACGCCGTGCACTCGAGGCCGTTCGGCCTGGTGGCCGCCGCGCTGCTGCTGCCCGGCGGGGCGTCCGGCGTGGCCCTGACCGTGCACTACGAACTGTTCGACCACTTCGGTTCGCTGTCGACCGAGTCCCAGCTCACGATGGCCAGCTGGTTCCTCGAGGCGTTCGTCGCGGTCCTGGTGCTCATCGCGCTGGCCCCCAGGGGCTTTGCGGACGTCCCCGGCCCGTTCGCACCGGGGTACGGCTCCGGATACGGGGAGCCGGGGTACGGGCAGCAGGGATACGGAACACCTGGGTACGGAACACCTGGGTACGGAACACCTGGGTACGGAACACCTGGATACGGCTCCGAGGCGCACCCCGGACCGGACGACGCCGGCCCGAACCAGGGACAGCAGCCGCCCGCCCCGGGACCGGGATACGGATACCCGCAGGGCGGCGGCTTCGGACCGCCCCCGCCGCCCTCCCAGCCGCCGCCGGGCTGGTAGCGGGGAGGGCGTTCCGCGCGGGGCCGGGTGCGGAGGAGTACCTACGGAGGTCCTACGCGGCCGGGCCCGGCGTTCCGGAGGCCCTACGCGGCCGGGTCCGGCAGGGACCGCTTCAGGAAGTCCACCTGGAGCAGCAGCAGGTTCTCGGCCACCTTCTCCTGTCGGGGCATATGGGTCACCCCGCTCAGCGGCAGCACCTCGTGCGGCCGCCCCGCGGCCAGCAGTGCGGAGGAAAGCCGCAGTGTGTGCGCGACCACCACGTTGTCGTCCACCAGCCCGTGGATGATCATCATCGGCCGTGCCTGCTCGGCGGCGTGCGACAGCCCCTCGTCAGTGACCAGCGAGTTGTCCGCGTACACCTGCGGCTGCTTCGCCGGGTCCCCGAGGTAGCGCTCGGTGTAGTGGGTGTCGTAGAGCCGCTGGTCGGTCACCGGGGCGCCGACGATCGCCGCGTGGAAGACGTCGGGCCGCCGCAGCGCCGCCATGCCGGCCAGGAACCCGCCGAACGACCAGCCCCGGATGGCCACCCGGTCCAGATCCAGCGGGAACCGCCCCGCGAGCGCGTGCAGCGCCTCCACCTGGTCGTCGACGGTGAGGGCGATGTTGTTCTTGACCGCCTTCTCCCAGCCGGGGGAGCGGCCCGGGGTGCCCCGGCCGTCCGCGACGACCACGGCGAAACCCTGGTCCGCGAACCACTGCGAGGTGAGATGCGTGTTGTGGGTGGCGACCACCCGGCGGCCGTGCGGCCCGCCGTACGGATCCATCAGAACCGGAAGCGGACCATCCGATTCCTTGTATCCGGTGGGGAGCAGCACGGCGCACGGAATCCGCCGTGCGCCCCCTTCGGTGAACTGCGCCCGGACGGACAGCACCGGCTGCTCCGCGTGGTTCGCCACGGTGGTGATCCGCTTGCCGTCCCGGAGCACCTGGGCGGTCGCTCCCGGCCGGTCCGGGGAGGTGGACACCAGCACCGTCACCCCGCCGGCCCGGACCGCGGTGTGCACGCCCACGCCCTCCGAGACCCGCTCCACGCCCAGCTCGTTGACCCGGTAGACATGGGTCTCGCCGATCTCCGGCGCAGCCGCCGTCTCCCCTGCGGAGGCCGCCACCAGGATGTCCGAGCCGCCGATGTCCAGCACCGACTGGATCTGCAACTGCGCCCCGGTCAGCAGCCGGTCACCGACCGCGAGGACCCGAGCCCCGCCCTCGTCCGCGATCCGGACCAGCCGTCCGTCCGGCGCCCACGCCGGCACCCCCGGGAACAGGTCCAGCCAGTCCGGGTCCTCGTCGACGTGCACGGTCCGGGTCGCGCCGGTCTCCGGGTCCACCGCGAGATGGAGCTGGCTCTGCTGGTCACGGGCCTGCACCAGCAGCAGCGGCGCCCCCGCAGAGGACCAGTGCACCCGAGCCAGATAGGGGAACCGGGCCCGGTCCCACACCACTTCGGTGCGCTGCCCCGCCAGGTCCACGACGAAGAGCCGGACGTCCGCGTTGGGCGTACCGGCCGCCGGATACGCGACCTCGGCGGGCTTGCGCTCCGGATGCACCGGGTCGGAGATCCACCACCGCCGCACCGGGCTGTCGTCGACCCGGGCGACCAGCAGCCGGTCCGACTCGGGCGACCACCAGAAGCCCCGCGAGCGCTGCATCTCCTCGGCCGCGATGAACTCCGCGAGGCCGTAGGAGACCTGTGCGTCCTCCGGCTCCGCGAGCGCCCTGTCCTCCTCGCCCCCGGCCCCCACGACGCGCAGTGCCCCCTTGGACACGTATGCGATGTGTCGTCCGTCCGGGGACGGGCGCGGGTCGATCACCGGGCCGGGCACGGGCAGCGCACGCGCCGTGCCCGCCCGCAGCCGTGCGACGTACACCTTCCCGGAGAGCGCGAACGCCGCCAACTCGGCCGCCGCGTCCAGCGCGTAGCCCACGATCCCCGACGCACCCTCGCGGCTGCGCTCACGCCGGGCCCGCTCCTGCGCCGAGAGCCGCTCCGCCGAATCGCCCAGCAGCACCGCCGGATCGGCCACCACGCGCTCCTGCGGTGCGCCGTCGCCGGTCAGGTCCAGTACCCAGAGCCGGCTCGTGCTGTCGGTGCCGGAGCCCGAACGCAGGAAGATCACCCGCTCACCATCGGGTGACACCGTGAAGGCGCGGGGTGCGCCGAGGGTGAATCGCATCGTCCGGGCCTGCTGGAGCGGAAAGGTGATCTCTGACGAAGTCATGAGCCGAACCTATCGGCCGCCCCCGGCCCGTGCGCCCCTCGTGCTGCTGTGCCCCGATCAATGCCCTGCCACGGATAGTTATGATCCGTAGCGCTCGGTGGGTATGAACCTGCTGGCTCCATGCGTGCTGCCCGTCCCGACCGTACTGATGGAGGTGAACCGCCGTGGCACTCTCGATTTCGGCGGTGGTGCTGCTGGCGATCGTCGTCTTCCTGCTGGTCCGGAAATCCGGACTGAAGGGCGGACATGCGGTGGTCTGCATGCTGCTCGGTTTCTATCTCGCCAGCTCGTCCATCGCGCCCACGATCTCCGAGGTGACGACGAACGTGGCGGGCATGATCGGAGGGCTGAAGTTCTGACAGCGGCAGCCGTCCGCCTGCGAAGGTGCTGCCGAGCCGAGCCGAGCCGTGACGGCGACGAGCCGTGACGGCGGGGCGACCTGTGACGTTGGCGAGCCGCGACGGTGGCGAACTGTGACGGTGCGGGCCGTGACGGTGGCGAGCGTCCGCGGTTTGTCGGCGCCCGGGGTGTGGGCGCCGTCGGCCATCGGAGCCGTCGGCTCGTAGGGTGGTCCCCATGACGGACCTTCCCGCCCGGCGTCTGCTCCTGGTGCACGCGCACCCCGACGACGAGTCGATCAACAACGGCGCCACCATGGCCAGGTACGCCGCCGATGGCGCCCTGGTCACGCTGGTGACCTGCACGCTCGGCGAGGAGGGCGAGGTCATCCCGCCCGCGCTCGCACACCTGGCCGCCGACCGGGACGACTCCCTGGGGCCCTGGCGGCAGCGCGAACTCGTGGCGGCGATGAAGGAGCTGGGGGTCACCGACCACCGCTTCCTCGGCGGCCCCGGCCGGTTCCGCGACTCCGGGATGATGGGCGCGGAGCAGAACGACCGTCCGGGCGCCTTCTGGTCCGCAGACGTGGACGAGGCCGCCGGGTACCTCGTGGAGGTGATCCGCTCGGTCCGCCCCCAGGTCCTGGTCACCTACGACCCCGACGGGGGCTACGGGCACCCCGACCACATCCAGGCGCACCGGGTCGCGACGCGCGCCGCCGAACTGGCAGCGGACCCCGCGTACCGGGCGGACTCCGGCGCCCCGCACAGCATCGCCAAGATCTACTGGAACCGGGTGCCGCGCACCACCGCGGAGGAGGCCTTCGCGAACCTGCGGGCCACCGCCCCCGACACCTTCCCCGGCATCGCCGCGCTCGACGACGTGCCGGGTGTGGTGAACGACACCCTGATCACCACCGAGATCGACGGCACCGCCCACGCGGCGGCCAAGGCCGCGGCGATGCGGGCGCACGCCACCCAGATCGCGCTGAGCGGGTCCTTCTTCGCCCTTTCGAACGATCTTGGCCAGCCTGTTCTCACCACCGAGTACTACGAGTTGGTGTGCGGCACCCCGGGTGCGGCTCCCGGAGCGCGGGAACACGATCTCTTCGCCGGTGTGACGGGGGCGGACCAGTGAGCAGCAGCAGGTCGCGGGCCGCGCGGACCAACGCGCCCCCGAGGGACATTCCGGCCACCGGCCTGGCCGCTCCCCTCGACCCGCGCCGGATCGCCGCCCTGCTGGGCCTCGCGGTGCTCGGCGCGATGGTCGGTATCGCCGGATCCCTCGTCCAACCCGCCTGGTTCCCGGGTGGATTGCTGCTGGCGCTGCTGGCGACCGGCGGACTCTTCTACGGTGGCCGGTGCCTCATGGGTACGCAGCCGGGCGCCCTGGTGCCCGCTGCGGGGTGGCTGATTTCGATCGTCGTTCTGCTGGGTGGCCGCCCGGAAGGGGACTATGTATTCGGTGACGAACTGGGCCTCGTCCTCTTCCTGCTGGGCGGGATGGCCGTCGCTGTGATCTGTGCCACCATGTCGCGGTCACCCCAACCGGGTGCCGACAGCGGCCGACCTGGCAAGTAATGTGCCACGTCCGATCCCGTAATGCCCCCTGTCCGTCCGGGGGGTGCGCAGTCGTTTCCCCCGGTCGCGGGGTGTCTGTCGGCCGCGGCCAGTAAGGTGGTTCGCGCGCCGAGCCGTCCCCTGGCCTGCGGCATGGGGGAAGTACGGGCGGCGGAGCCAATCGGGAGAACCTGCCTTGAGTCGTGAAACTGACAGTTCGTCCTCCGGGCCCCAGGGCCGCGGAGGAGCCGCGTACCCCTCGGGTACGCCGCCGTACGGATCCCGCCAGTATCCGTCGCTGCACCCTTCTCAGGATGCCCCGGAGGAGACCCCGGAGCCTGCGGACCCGCCCCAGCCGGAAGAGCCGAGGACGGAGACGACGCTGACGACGCGGATCCGGATCAACATCCCCGGCTCGCGTCCGATCCCGCCGGTTGTCATGCGTACGCCCATGAGCGACGCGGACGGCGGCCCCGGCAACGAGCGCACCGGCAGCATCCCGCGCCCGGGTCCGGCCGCGTCCAACGGCGCACAGGGGACCCCCGCGGCGCCGGGGTCAGAGCCCGGTGACGAGTCCGGCCCCGCGGCGGAACCCGCCGCGGAGAAGCCGGCCCGGGAGAAGAGCGGCAGCGACTGGTTCGCACCGCGCAAGCCCCCGGCGGCCGCCCCGGCGGACGCCTCCGCGAACGCTTCGACGGGCCGGCCGTCGCCCGGTGGCGGTACGAACGGCGCGGGTTTCTCCGCGACCGGTTCGGGTGGCGGTACGAATGGTGCCGGTTTCTCCGCGACCGGTTCCGGCGGCGGGACGAACGGTGCCGGTTTCTCCGCGACCGGTTCCGGGGACCGGTCGGACGGTCCGGGCGGCGACCCGGGCACCCCGCCCGCAGGCACCCCGCGTGCCGATCTGCCGTACTTCTCGGACGGCCCGCAGCGCGCGGGCGAGCCGGGCGCGCCCGGCTCCGGCGAGTTCGGAGCGGACGGCCCCGGCGGGCCGCGCTCCACGCCGAACCTCGGCATCCGTACGCCGGGCCCGTCCGGGCCCACCACGGGACCGGCCGGCGGCACCTCCCCGCTCACCCCGAACCTCGACGGACCGGGCCCCTTCGCCGGGGCCTTCGCGCCACCGGGCTCCGGACCGGTCGGACCGCAGGCACCCGGTGGCCCCGGGAGTACCGGTGGCCCAGGAGGCGCCGGTGGCGTTCCGCCGCGGATGTCCGACGACACCGCGGTGCTCACCCCGCAGTTCCTGGCCGCCGGTCCCGGCTCCGGCTCGGGTGACAATGTCTCGGGTGACACGCTGACCAGCGGCATCCCCGTCGTACCGGCGGAGCGCCGCACGGCGGGGCCCCAGTCGCCGTTCCAGGGCCCCGATCTCACTCCGCGGATCCCGGACAACCCGATGGGCACCGGACCGGCCGGCCCGGGAGGGTTCGGCGCGGAGGCGCCCGAGCCCGCCGCCCGTACCGCTCCGGAGCCCGCCGCGGCGAAGGCCCCGGCGAAGAAGGGCCGTTCGAAGCTGGTCCTGCTCTGCGTGGCCGCCGTCTGCGTGCTCGGGCTCGCCTACGGTGCCGGGCTGCTGATGAACCACTCCGACGTCCCCAAGGGCACCACCGTCCTCGGCGTCGACATCGGCGGCGGCACCAAGGAGGACGGTGTCGAGAAGCTGGACGCCGCCCTCGGCGAACGGGCCAAGGCCCCGCTCCAGCTGAGTGTGGACGGCAAGAAGACGCAGCTCGCACCGGACAGGGCCGGGCTCTCCCTGGACAGCCAGGCGACCGTGCGCGCCGCGGCGGGCAGCGACTACAACCCGGTCTCGGTCATCGGCTCGCTCTTCGGCGGCAAGCGTGACATCGACCCGGTGATCCCGGTCGACCAGGAGAAGCTCGGCGTCGCGCTGACCGACCTGGCCGGCGCCTCCGGCTCTGCCAGCAACGGCACGATCAAGTTCGTTCCGGGCAAGGCCGTCCCCGTACCCGGCAAGGCGGGCAAGGCGCTCGACGCCAACCAGTCGATGGGCTCGGTGCGCGACGCCTACCGCGCCCAGGTCGAGACGGGCCGCTCTTCCAGCGTCGAGCTGCCCGTCACCACCCGCCGGCCCACCATCAGCCAGGCCGAGCTGGACCGGGCGATGAAGGAGTTCGCGGAGCCCGCGATGTCCGGCCTGATCACCATCAAGGCCGGCCCCAAGGTGATCCAGTTCGGCCCGGACAGGTCGCTGCCGAAGATCCTCTCGATGGTGGCGGTCGACGGCAAGCTCGTCGACCACTACGACAAGAAGGCCATCGACACCCTCTGCGAAGGTGTCTTCGACGGCATCATGATCACCAAGAGCGACGGTTCGAAGCACCAGCTCAGCGCGGACGACGTGGCCTTCGCCATGAAGGGGGCGCTGGTGGGCAAGACCCCCGTCGAGCGCACCGTCACGATCGACCTGAACGGCAACGGCTGACCCAGCCCCGCACCGCGCCACAGACATCGCCCCCGACCGGATCTTCGGCCGGGGGCGATGTCGTCCGCCCGTACGGCCCCCGGCATCCGGCACCGCGCGGCGCCCGTCACGCGTACGGCATGACATCTGTCATCCCGGATTCACGACCCGTGACCCTGCCGCGCGCGTACCCCGCTCGGCCAGGCTGGACCCATGACAACGAAAGCTCCCGAAGCCACCGGGGCGAAGACCGCCGTGGTCAGCTTCGACCAGGTCAGCAAGGCGTACGGCGACGTACGTGCCGTGGACGGGCTCACGCTCGACCTGCACCCCGGCGAGACGGTGGCGCTCCTCGGACCGAACGGCGCGGGCAAGTCCTCCGCGCTCGACCTCCTCCTCGGCCTGCGTACCGCCGACTCCGGTACGGTCCGGCTCTTCGGCACGACCCCCCAGGCGGCCATCGCGGCCGGCCGGGTCGGCGCGATGCTGCAGACCGGCGGCCTGATGGAGGAGGTCACGGTCGGGGAACTGGTCGGACTCGTCTGCGATCTGCACCCCAGGCCCTACCCGGTGGAAGAGGTGCTGGCGCGGGCCGGCATCGCCTCGATCGCCGGGCGCATGGTCAACAAGCTCTCCGGCGGTCAGGAGCAGCGCGTACGGTTCGCGCTCGCCACCGCCGGGGCCAACGACCTGATCGTGCTCGACGAGCCGACCACCGGGATGGACGTCACCTCCCGGAGCGCCTTCTGGGCCACCATGCGCGAGCAGGCCGACCAGGGCCGGACCGTCCTGTTCGCCACCCACTACCTCGAAGAGGCCGACGCCATCGCGGACCGCGTCCTGGTCCTGCACAAGGGCCGGATCCTCGCCGATGGCACCGCTGCCGAGATCAAGGCCAGGGCCGGTGCCCGCCGGATCTCCTTCGAGCTGGAGGGTCCGGTCGACGAAGAGGCCCTGCGCGCCCTGCCGTTCCTCTCCGCACTCGACGTCACCGGTCGCCGGGTCCGTATCCAGTCGCACAACGCCGACGCGACCGTGCACGCCGTCTACGGCCTCGGCCTCTACCCGCGCGAGCTCGAAGTCGCGGGTCTCGGGCTGGAGCAGGCCTTCGTCGCCATCACCGAGGCCGAGGAGGCCAGGACCCGATGAACACGCTGATCAAGCTCGAAGTGACCCGCACCCTGCGGAACAAGAAGTTCATGTTCTTCTCGATCATCTACCCGTCGGTGCTCTACGTGCTGATCTCCAGCACCCAGAACACCACCGACAAGGTGCCGCACACCGATCTGACCCTGCAGTCCTTCTTCATGGTCTCGATGGCCTCCTTCGGCGCGCTGACCGCCGTGCTGATGGGCAACAGCGAGCGCATCGCCAAGGAGCGCGAGAAGGGCTGGGTCCGCCAGCTCCGGCTGACCGCGCTGCCCAGCCGGGGGTACGTCCTGGCCAAGATCGCCAGCGCCGCGATGGTCACCCTGCCCTGCATCGTGGTCGTCTTCCTGGTCGCCGCCTCCGCCAAGCACGTACGGTTCGACCTCTGGCAGTGGCTGGCCCTGACCGGGCTCATCTGGGCGGGTTCGCTCGTCTTCGCCGCTCTCGGGGTCGCCATCGGCTACATCGCCAGCGGTGACGCGGTCCGCCCGATCACCATGATCATCTACTTTGTGCTGTCGATCCTCGGCGGCCTGTGGATGCCGTCCTCGACCTTCCCGCAGTGGATCCAGAACATCTCCGAGTGGCTGCCCACGCACGCGTACGCTGCACTCGGCCAGTCCGTCGAGATGGGCGGCGCGCCGCATGCCAAGGACATCGCCATCCTCTGCGTCTACTTCCTGCTCTTCGCGGGCGGAGCGGCCTGGCTCTACCGTAAGGACACCCTGAAGGCGTGAACGAGGACGACGAGATGTCCATGGGTATCGGACGCCCGCCGGGGAACCGCAAGCAGATAGCGATCAAGAGCCTCTGGATCGGCGTCTGGCTCGCCTTCATGAGCGCTCCGATCAAGGATCTCGCCGACGGCACCCACACCCCGTGGGCGACCGCGCTCGGCACCCTCGGACTGGTGGTCTTCGTCGGCTGCTACCTGCTCCTCGTCTTCCGCCCCTCACCGAGGATGCTCAGCCCGGTACAGGTCCGGATCGCGCTCACCTTCCTGAGCGCCCTCGCGGTCACGCTGTCCCTGACGCTCGGCAGCTCGTGGCTGGTCCTGTTCGTGTACGTCTCGGTCTCCGCGGGGGCCGCGCTGCCCCTGCGGACCGCCCGCTGGCTGATCCCCGCGGCCACCGCCGTGCTCGTCGCCATCGGTCTCACCGGCGGCCACCCCCGCGAGATCATCACGGCGCTGGTCTTCCCGGCGCTGCTCGGCGGATTCTCGATGACGGGCATCCGGCAGATGATCCTCACCACCATCCAGCTCCGCGAGGCCCGCGCCACCGTCGCCCAGCTCGCCGCGAACGAGGAACGGCTGCGGCTCGCCAGGGACCTGCACGACCTGCTCGGCCACTCCCTCTCGCTGATCACCCTCAAGAGCGAACTGGCCGGGCGGATGCTCCCCGACCACCCGGAGCAGGCGGCCGCTCAGGTCGCGGACATCGAACAGGTCAGCCGGCAGGCCCTGGTGGACGTGCGCAGCGCGGTCACCGGCTACCGCCGCCCGACCCTCCCCGGTGAACTGGCCGGTGCCCGGACCGCGCTCGCCGCCGCCGGGATCACCGCCGCCATTCCGGCCGAGCCGCCCGAGGACCTCCCCGAGAAGCCGGAGGAGGTGCTTGCCTGGGCCCTGCGGGAAGCCGTCACCAACGTCGTACGCCACAGCGGTGCCCGCAGCTGCGAGGTGACCCTCGCCCCGCGCCAGACCCTGGACGGGCGGGTCCTCGAACTCACCGTTTCCGACGACGGCCGCGGCGCCTCCGGTACGGCAGTCGGCAACGGCCTCACCGGCATCGCGGAGCGCCTCGCCACCGTCGACGGGACGCTGACCACCCGGGCCACCGACCCCCGTTCCGGGAAGGGCTTCACCATCACCCTCAGCGTGCCGGTCGAATCGGACCTAGGATTCCCGGAATGAGCATGATCAGACTCCTCCTCGCCGAGGACCAGTCAATGGTGCGCGAAGCCCTGGCGGCGCTCCTCGGCCTGGAACCCGACATCGAGGTCGTCGCGCAGGTCGCCCGCGGTGACGAGGTGCTTGCCGCGGCCCGGGAACACCGGGTCGACGTGGCCCTCCTGGACATCGAGATGCCCGGCATGACGGGCATCGAGGCGGCGGCCGAGCTGCACCGCGAACTCCCCGGCGTGAAGGTCGTCGTCGTCACCACCTTCGGCCGGCCCGGCTACCTCCGCCGCGCGATGGAGTCGGGCGCCGACGCGTTCCTGGTGAAGGACGCCCCGGCGTCCCAGCTCGCGGCAGTGGTACGCAAGGTGCTCGCCGGCGAGCGCGTCATCGACCCGACCCTCGCGGCCGCCGCCCTCGCGGACGGGGCCAGCCCGCTGACCGACCGGGAGCGCGAGGTACTGCGCACGGCGGCGGACGGTTCCACCAACGCGGAGATCGCCGCGGTGCTGCACCTGTCCCAGGGCACGGTCCGCAACTACCTCTCCACGGCGATCCAGAAGCTGGCGGCGCGCAACCGTGCGGAGGCGGTCCGGATGGCACGGGAGAAGGGGTGGCTCTGACCGGGGCTCGGCCGGGCGGTAGTTCGGTAGTTCGGCAGCCCGATAGTTCGGCAGCTCGTCCGTGCGGCAGCTCGGTAGCGTGGCGGCCCGGCCGTGCTGTAGCTGTAGCCGTAGCCGTAGCCGTAGCCGCGGACGCGCGCGGGGCCGGGGCCTCACCGGCCAGGTGACACCAGCCCCGCCTCGTACGCGATGATGACCAGCTGGACCCGGTCCCGCGCGTCGAGCTTGGCGAGCAGCCGGGTCAGATAGGTCTTCGCGGTGGCGACACTGATGAACAGCCGCTCCGCGATCTCCGCGTTCGACAGCCCGCTGCCGACCAGCACCAGCACCTCGCGCTCCCGGTCGGTGATCGCGGTGAGTGGCCGCGACGGCGAGGCGGAGGCGGGACGGCCCGCGAATTCCTTGATCAGCCGTCGGGTCACGCTCGGCGCGATCAGGGCATCGCCGGCCGCCACTACCCGGACCGCCGCCAGGATGTCGTCCAGCGCCATGTCCTTGACCAGGAACCCGGCCGCCCCGGCGCGCAGCGCCCCGTAGATGTAGTCGTCGTCGTCGAACGTCGTCAGGACCAGCACATGCGTGCCGCCGCTCCCCGCCGTGATCCGCTCGGTGGCCTCGATGCCGTTGAGCCCCGGCATCCGGATGTCCATCACGACGACGTCCGGGGCCAGTTGTTCGGTCAGGAGCACCGCCTCGTCGCCGGTGCCCGCCTCGCCCGCCACCTCGATGTCCGGGAGGTCGGCGATCACCATGCGCAGGGCGGCCCGGACCAGTGGCTGGTCGTCGGCGAGCAGCACCCGGACCGGGGGCGGGGCCGTCGCGTCCTGGTCGCTCATGCCGCGTACTCCTCGGGTACCGGAAGCCGGGCCGTCACCCGGAAACCGCCCTCCGGACGCGGTGCGGCGGTGAACTCGCCGTGCAGCAGGGCGACCCGCTCCCGCATGCCGATCAGTCCGAACCCGCCGTCCGCGACCTTGCCGAGGCCCCGGCCGCCGTCCGCGACCTCAATGGCGAGCTCCTCGCGGCCGTACTCGACGGACACCCAGCAGGAACCGGTGGCCGCGTGCCGGACCACGTTGGTCACCGACTCCTGGATGATGCGGAACGCCGACAGGTCGATGTCCGGGGGCAACGGCCGCCGCGCGCCCTGCCACCGGACATCGACCCGGACCCCGGCCGCGGTGGTGGCCCTCGCCAGCCGGTCGATGTCCGCGAGCCCCTCCGTGGGGTGCAGCGGCACCGCCTCCCGCCCCGGCTCCTCGGGCGCCGACACGTCCTGCCGCAGCGCACCGAGCATCCGGCGCAGCCCCGACAGCGTCTCCCGGCCGGCCGTCTCCACCGCGTGCATCGCCTCGCGGGCGGCATCCGGCTGGGTGTGCACGACCCGGGCCGCCGCTCCCGCCTGCAGGGCGATGATGCCGACGCTGTGCGCGACCATGTCGTGCATCTCGCGGGCGATGCGCAGCCGTTCCGTTATGACCGCCTGGTCGGCGGCCCGCGCGGCCAGCTTCTCGCCGTGCCGGCGGGTCTCGTACGTCGAGCCGCCCACCAGCCAGGCGACGATCGCGGTCAGCGCGACGACGAGCTCCGCCGACGTACCGACGTGCCACCCGGCCAGCAGCCGGACAGCCAGGAATCCGGCGACGACGCCCAGCGCCATCAGGAGGGCGACGAGACCGGTCCGGCGCGACCGGGAGGCGGTGATGAAGTACAGCGCCACATCGGCGGCCAGGAACTGGGCGAGCGGTATCTCCCCCACGCTCAGCGAGAACGTGGCGGTCGTCGCGGCGCCCAGCACCAGCGCCAGGCCGGTCAGCGGGCGCCGCTCCATCACCAGACAGCCGCCCGCGGCCAGGGCCGTGGCGAGCAGCTGGGTCAGCAGACCGTCCCACCGGTAGAGCAGCATCCCGGGCCGGACGGAAGGCTCGAACTCCCCGGGCAGCCGCACCCGCACGAGGAACGTGAGCAGCACGCCCGTGTACCAGGCCATGCCCACCCACCAACCCGGCGGTACGCGCTTGAGCAGGGGAACGGAGAGTGAGGGGGACATGCGCCGATCGTAACCAGCGCCGCCCCGGCCCGGCATCGGACCACGGTTGTACACCCCTGGCTGACAACCCGCCCCGGCAGGTGTCACCGACGGTCCGATGACGAACGCGGTTGGCGGACGGCACCGTTGGGAGCGTGATCGAAGTCAACGGGCTGACCAAGCGATACGGCGCGGCAACCGCCGTCAAGGACCTCACCTTCACCGTACGGCCGGGCGAAGTCACCGGCTTCCTCGGACCGAACGGGGCCGGCAAGACCACCACCCTGCGCATGCTTCTGGGTCTCGTCGAACCCACCGCCGGAACGGCCACCCTCCGGGGCCGGCCGTTCCGCGACCATCCGCGCGGACTGCGCCACGTCGGCGCCCTGCTCGATGCGGGCGACGTCCACGGCGGCCGCACCGCCCACGCCCATCTCGCCATGCTGGCCCGGAGCAACGCCATCCCGCGCGCCCGGGTGGACGGACTGCTTCAGGAAGTGGGCCTCGCCGGAGCCGCCCGTCGACGCATAGGCGGCTTCTCGCTCGGGATGCGCCAGCGGCTGGGCATCGCCACCGCACTGCTCGGCGACCCGCCGGTCCTGCTCTTCGACGAACCGCTCAACGGCCTCGATCCGGAAGGAGTTCTCTGGGTGCGCGGGCTCTTCCGGCGGCTGGCGGCCGAGGGCCGTACGGTATTTGTCTCCAGCCACCTGATGACCGAGATGGAGCACACCGCCGACCGGCTCGTCGTCATCGGGCGCGGCGAACTCATCGCCGCCGAGAGCCTCTCCGCGTTCGCCGCCCGGGGCACCCGGCTGAGCGTGACCGTGGGCACGCCCGACACCGCCGCCCTCACCCCGCTGCTCACCGCCGAGGGCGCCTCGGTGGAACGGGACGGCGACCGGCTCACGGTGACCGGCCTGACCGCCACCCGGATCGGTGAACTGGCCTTCCGGCACCGCGTGATGCTGCACGAACTCACCACGTCAGGCGCTTCGTTGGAGGAAGCGTTCATGGAGCTCACCGCGGACAGTGTCGACTACCTCGCAGGAGACCCCCGATGACCACGGTGACGACCGCCCCCGCGGGCCACGAGACACACGACGAGCCCCACGCACGTTTCGGTGATCTGCTGGCCGCCGAGTGGCTCAAGACGTGGTCGCTGCGCTCGACCCCCTGGCTGTACGTGGTCACCGCCCTGGCCGTCATCGCGTTCAACGCCGGTACGGCGTACGACCACTACAAGTACTGGTACCAGTACGACGCGCAGAGCCGTACCTCGTTCATCGCCAACGGCATCCCGCTCGTCGACGCCTTCACCGCGAACTCCGCCATGGTGCTGGTCCTGGCCCTGGCCGCGATCGGCGCCGTGTCGATCACCGGCGAGTACGGCACCGGACTGATCCGCACCACGTTCACCGCCGTCCCCGCCAGGCGTTCGGTGATGGCCGCCAAGGCACTCGTCCTCGCGGCGATCACCACTGTCTTCGGCGCACTCGTCGCCGCCGCCTCGTTCGCCTCGACCCAGGCGATCCTCTCCGGCCGCGACGCCTCGGTGCCCCTCGGCCATCCGGATGCCCTACGCGTCATCGTGGCCTCCGCGCTGCTCGCGCCGGTTGCCGCGCTCGCCGGACTGGCGATCGGCTCGGTGATCCGGCATACCGGGGGCTCCATAGTCGGCTGCGTGGTGGTGCTGCTCCTGCTTCCCATAGTCCTGAGCTCCCGCCGCCACCTGACGGCGGTGCTCCAGCACACCCTGCCCTTCAGTGCGTGGGAGCGCTTGACGAGCACGCAGACGCAGCGCTCCAACGAACTCTTCCCGTGGGGGACCGGCGGAGCCTGGGCGGTCTACGCTCTCTGGGCACTGGCGGCAGGCGTACTGACGGTGGTCTCGGTGCACCGCCGGGACCAGTGACTGCGGGACCAGTGACGCCGGGACCAGCGACAGCGGGGAGCCGTCGAGCCCCGTGAAGGCGGCGGACCGGCGGAACCAGTGGTGGCGGGGGATGGACGGGCGGCTGCCGGGCGGCCCACTGTATCCAGTTGTCCAACTCACCTTCCCTGCAAGTTATTTCAGAAACATTCCGGAAACCCTTGCGTCACCTCTTGACGTGTCCATCTCTGGAGCGGCAGGCTCCGAACTCCCCCCACGGTGGCCAGGCGCGTGGCTGCCCACGCCGGGTGCGGGCCCTGCCCGTACCCGCGACCGAAGGAGCCGCAGATGAGTTCCCGCGCCGCTCGCGCGACACTGGCCGGACTGCTCGCAGCCGCCGGTATCACCGCCCTCGCCCCCTGGACCTCCCAGGCGACCCCACCGGGCGAAAGGACCGTCACCGCGACCTTGTTCGAGTGGAAGTACGACGCGGTGGCCCGTGCCTGTACCGACTCGCTCGGTCCGGCCGGCTACGGCTTCGTCGAGGTCTCGCCCGCGTCCGAGCACATCCAGGGCGACCAGTGGTGGACCTCGTACCAGCCCGTCAGTTACAGGATCGCCGGTCGCCTCGGTGACCGCGACGCCTTCACGTCGATGGTGGAGAGCTGCCATTCGGCAGGGGTGAAGGTCGTCGCGGACGCCGTCATCAACCACATGTCGTCCGGCTCCGGCACCGGGACCGGCGGGACGGCGTACACGAAGTACGACTACCCCGGTTTTTTCCAGGACCAGGACTTCCACGCCTGCCGCAAGGACATCAGCAACTACGGAGACCGCGCCGACGTCCAGAACTGCGAACTGGTCGGTCTGGCCGACCTCGACACCGGCAGCGACGCCGTCCGTACGACGATCGCCGGCTACCTCTCCGACCTGCGCGGCATGGGCGTCGACGGCTTCCGCATCGACGCCGCCAAGCACATGGCGGCGGATGACATCGCCGCCATCAAGGGCAAGATGGCCGACCCGGGCTTCTGGGTCACCGAGGTCATCTACGGCGGCGGCGAGGCCGTGCAGCCCGACGAGTACACGGGCGTGGGTGATGTCGACGAGTTCCGCTACGGCGGCCACCTCAAGAGCGCCTTCCAGGGTGGCGGTATCACCGGCCTGAAGGACATAGCCGACGGCAAGCTGCCGAGCGCGAACGCCCGAACGTTCGTCGACAACTGGGACACCGAGCGCAACGGCTCCACGCTGACGTACAAGGACGGCGCGGCCTACACCCTGGCCAACGTCTTCATGCTGGCCTCGCCCTACGGCTCCCCGAACGTCTTCTCCGGCTACGAGTGGTCGGACAAGGACGCCGGCCCGCCCAACGGCGGCGCGGCGGCCTGCGGCAGCGACGGCTGGACCTGCACGCACGCACAGACCGCCATCACCGGCATGGTCGGCTTCCACAACGCCACCGAGGGCGCCCAGCTGACCGACTGGTGGGACAACGGCTCGTCGGCCATCGCCTTCGGCCGCGGTGACAAGGGCTTCGTGGCCATCAACATCGGCGACGACGCCCTCCAGCAGACGTTCACCACCTCGCTGGCCGCGGGCACCTATTGCAACGTGGCCCAGGCCGCCCCGGACGCCTGCGACGGCCACACCGTGGAGGTCGGTGACGACGGCACCGTGACGGCGGCCGTCCCGGCGAAGGGCGCGCTGGCCCTGCATGCCTGAGCCGCTCCTCCGGCACACGCACCGCCGCCCGGCAGGTGTGGGGTCCTGGTGGACCCCGCCTGCCGGGCGGGAACGCTCAGTCGGGCAGTGCGTGTCCCGCTACAGCGCGGCTGTGGTCTTCGCGCCGCTCGCGCTTCCGTCCAGCCACTGGGACCACGACAGGTTGAAGGACGCGTAGCCGTTGTCGGCGGACGCCTTGGCGCGCGGGGAGCCGGTGACCGTGATGGGGTCGCCCTGCTTCACCTGGCCGTAGAACCACTTCGCGTCGGCCAGCGAGAGGTGCACGCAGCCGTGCGAGCCGAGGGCGCTGCCGCTGCCCGGGTTGGTGTCACCGGTGGAGAAGTGGACGTAGGTGCCCGACTGGGTGAGGTGGATGTCCCAGGGGAGGGTCAGGTCGTAATAGTTCGCATCGCCCTTGTTGCAGCTGATGCCGACGCTGCAGGACGTCATGTGGACCTTCTCCTGCTTGTCGATCACTGCCATGGTGCCGTTCCAGGTCGGGTACTGGGCGCTGCCCGCGTTGATGGAGAGTGTGCGGACAGCGGCGCCGTTACGGGTGACCTTCATGGTGTGACCGGTGACCGAGGCGTCGGCCCGGACGTCGTCGCCGATGGTGAAGGAGTGGGTGTAGCCGTGCGTGCCGTAGCGGCCGCTGCCGTTGGAGACGTCCTTCAGGTCGGCGTCGATGCGCACCTTGGTGCCGGACTTCCAGTAGTTCTGCGGACGCCAGTCGACCCGCTTGTCACCCATCCAGTGCCAGGCACCGGTCGTGGGGACGGACGCGGAGATCTTGAGGTGCTTCTCGATGTTCGAACGGGCCGAGGTCGCCACCGGGTTGGTGAAGATCACGGAGACCGGCATGGCGACGCCGACCGTTGCCTTATCCAGTGGCGCGATCGTCTCCAGCAGCATCGGCGGACCCGAGGGATGCGTGTGCGACGGCGACGGGTGCGCGCTCGCGGACGCCCCGCCGGAGGAGCCGCCCTTCCAGTCTCCGGAGTCGGCCGAGGCCGATCCCTTGCCACCGCAAGCGCTCGTTCCCGCGAGTACCGCGCTCACCAGCAACGCGATCCCTATAACGCCCTTGCCCCGCCGCATGTCCTGCTCCGCTCGCGTCACTACTTCAAGGATTCAACATTTATAGAGACATGGAGTCGCCCGGCGCGGTTGCGGGTGGTGTGTAAAGCGCGTGCCAAGTCCGCCACCGGGCGAAGCGTGAGGGGGCGTGAGACGGGCGTGAGACGGGCGTGAGAGGCGCGCTGAGCGCGGGGGAAGCCGGAAACGGACAGAAATGAGACGGAAAAAGACAAAGGCAAGGAGAAGTCTCTCCTTGCCGCTCTTAACTTATAGCGCACAGGGGGGCTTGCGGCAAGGCCCGGTTCAAGGCGCACAATCGCTGCTCGTTGCCGCGACCTGCGGAAATCTGCGGCCGCGCGTGTGTTGCTGCCGACGTGGGCGGGACACGGTGACGTCGAATCAGTGGTGGGACCGGCAGCGCGGTCGCAGGAGTGCGCGGCGCCCGGCCCGTCGGAGGGAAGAACAGGCAGGAATGGTGGCGATGACCGATAGTTGCGTGCTGGATCTTCATGACGTCGACGAGACGCGGACCGAGGCCGTCGGCGGCAAGGGCGCGCATCTGGGCTCGCTGTCGCGGATCGAGGGCATCCGGGTGCCGGACGGTTTCTGCGTGACGACGGACGCCTTCCGGCGGATCATCGCGCAGGCACCGTCGCTCGACGCCCGGCTCGATCAGCTGTCGCGCCTGGACCCGGACGACCGGGAGGCGGTCCGCACGCTCAGTGCGGAGATCCGCCGCACCATCGAGGAGATCCCCGTCCCGGACGATCTCGCGACGGAGATCACCCGCGCGCTCGGTCGGCTCGGTGCGGGGGCCGCCTGCGCTGTCCGGTCCAGCGCGACGGCAGAGGACCTGCCGACGGCCTCGTTCGCCGGCCAGCAGGACACGTATCTGAACGTCGTGGGGCCGGCGGAGGTCCTCCGGCACGTCAGCCGGTGCTGGGCCTCGCTGTTCACCGAGCGGGCCGTCATCTACCGCCGGCGGAACGGCATCGACCACCGCACGGTCCGGATGGCCGTGGTCGTACAGCGGATGGTCCTCCCGGACGCGTCCGGCATCCTGTTCACGGCCGACCCCGTCACCGGCAACCGGAAGACGGCCACGGTGGACGCCGGCTTCGGCCTCGGTGAGGCCCTGGTCTCCGGCCTGGTGAACCCGGACGTCTTCACGGTGCGGCACGGCGAGGTCGTCGCCAGGACGATCGCCGCCAAACAGCGCGCCATCCACGCCCTGCCCGGTGGCGGTACGAGGGAAGTGGAGATCGACCCCCGGCAGCAGGAGCGGCCCGCGCTGACGGATGAGCAGGCCGTGCGGCTCGTAGACCTCGGGCGACGGATCGAAGCGCACTTCGGCCGCCCGCAGGACATCGAATGGTGCCTGGCGGACGACGACTTCCAGATCGTTCAGAGCCGGCCCATCACGACGCTGTTCCCCATTCCCGAGGCCGGTGACCAGGAGCATCACATCTACGTCTCCGTCGGTCATCAGCAGATGATGACCGACCCCATGAAGCCCCTGGGGTACTCCATGTGGCAGCTGACGGCCATGGTCGCGATGCACGAGGCGGGCGGGAGGCTGTTCGTCGACGTCACCCAGCGCCTCGCCTCACCCGAGAGCCGCGCCGCCCTGCTGGACGTCATGGGGAAGGGCGACCCGCTGGTCAGGGACGCCCTGGAGACCGTCCTCGACCGCGACGGCCTGCTCCCGCCGGCCCCGGACGCGGCTCCCGGCAGTCCGCCGGCCCCGGACGCGGCTCCCGGCGGCCCTTCGGCGCACGGGGACGCCGTCCCGGACGGGCCGGAGCCGGGCATCGTCCCCGAGCTGATCGAGCGCAGCCGGGGATCCGTCGCCGCCCTGGAGCGCGACATCCGGACGAAGAGCGGACCGGCGCTGTTCGACTTCCTGCTGGAGGCCTTCGAGGAGCACCGACGAGTCCTCGGGGACCCGCTGAACTTCCGGGCGATCATGGCGGGGATGGAGGCCACATGGTGGCTCAACGACCAGCTGCTGGAGTGGCTGGGCGAGAAGAACGCGGCTGACACCCTGACGCTGTCCGCCCCCGGCAACATCACGTCGGAGATGGGACTGGCGCTGCTCGACGTCGCGGACGTGGTCCGCCCCCGCCCTGAGGTCGTGGCGTTCCTGCGGGACGCGGAGTCCGTCGACGACGCGGTCTTCCTGGACGAACTGGCGAAGGTCCCGGGCGGCCCCGAAGCGCGCGACGCCATCGAGGGCTACCTCGGCCGGTACGGCATGCGCTGTGCCGGCGAGATCGACATCACGCGGCCGCGGTGGAGCGAGTGCCCCACCACCCTCGCACCGGCGATCCTCGACAACGTCCGGAACTTCGGCCCTGGCGCCGCCGAACAGCGCTTCGAGCAGGGGCGGCAGAGGGCGCTGCACAAGGAGCAGGACGTGCTGACCCGGCTGCGGGCCCTGCCCGACGGAGACCGGAAGGCCGACGAGGCCAAGCGGATGATCGACCGGGTCAGGGCCTTCATCGGGTACCGGGAGTACCCGAAGTACGGCATCGTCAGCCGCTACTTCGTCTACAAGCAGGCCCTGATGGCGGAGGCCGAGCGCCTCGTGCGGGCCGGGGTGCTCGCCGAGAAGGAGGACGCCTTCTACCTGACGTTCCAGGAACTCCGCGACGTCGTGCGCTCCGACGAGGCCGATCACCGGCTCATCGGGGAGCGCAAGGACGCGTACCGCTCGTACCTGGCGCTCACCCCGCCGCGGGTGCTCACGTCGGACGGTGAGGCGGTCAGCGGGGCGTACCGGCGCGACGACGTGCCGGACGGCGCCCTGGCGGGTCTGCCGGTGTCCGTCGGGACCGTCGAGGGCCGGGCCCGCGTCGTGCTCGACATGGCGCAGGCCGATCTCGAAGCGGGCGACATCCTGGTCACGGCCTTCACGGACCCCAGTTGGTCGACGCTGTTCGTCGGCATCGCGGGCCTGGTGACGGAGGTCGGCGGCCTGATGACGCACGGTGCGGTGATCGCCCGGGAGTACGGACTGCCGGCCGTCGTGGGCGTGGCGGGGGCCACCCGGCTGATCAGGGACGGTCAGCGGATCCGCGTGCACGGAACCGACGGGTACATCGAACTCCTGCCCTGACCGGCCCGGACGCACCAACAGCCCACCAACAGCACCGACAGCCCACCAACAGCACCAACAGCCCACCAACAGCGCCAACAGCACCGACGGCCCCCGACAGCCCGGACACCCCGGCAGGCAGGACAGCAGTGTGCCCCGTCGCGTGTATCGACGGGGCACACCGCGCTGCACTGCACTTCACTGCGCTGCACTTCACCGCGCTGTCCGGACGGAGCCGGGACCACCGAAGGCCCGTGACCCGGTCCGCGCCAGCTGCCTTCCTACGGGAAGGACACCACCTGCGACGGGACGGTGTCCGTCCCCGACGTGGGCGAACCCGTGTCGTTGATGACGTGGTCGTACTGGCCCTGGCCGCCGAGCGAGACGACGAGCAGGTCGTGGAACTTCACTCCGGGCTTCACCGGGGCCTCGAAGCCGTGGCCCTGAACGATCGTCGGGTCCACGTTGTAGTAGCAGTAGCTGCCCAGGCCCCATCCTTCGTGGGTGGTGACGGAGTCGTCGACCTTGTAGGCCGCGAACCCCTTGGTGTCACCGTTCTGGACGGCCGCCTGGTTGGGGGCGTCGTACGACTTCTCGTTCTGGAAGAAGATCGTCTTGCCGTTCTCGCCGGACCAGCGCACGTCGTACTTGTTGAAGTGTTCGACGAACAGTCCGGTGGCCAGCACGTTGTCACCGTTGACCTGGAGGCCGTAGTCGGACCGGTTGGTCTCCCAGCCGACGCCCTCGCCGTGGTCGGCGCGCCACAGCCAGGTGTGGTCGATGATCGTGTCGTTGCTGTTGATCACCATGGCGGTGGTGGCCTTGCCGGCCCCCGCGCCGCCGACCCGGGCGAACACGTCCTGCAGGGACGTCGGGTTGTCCGCGTGGCTCGTGGTCGAACCCTCGGTGCCGACCTCGATCAGCGACTTCGAGTTGGTGGTGCCGGCGTCGACGAGCAGACCTGCGAGCTTCACCCCGTCCACGTCACCGACCTTGATGGCCGTGACCCCGTTGTCCGGGACGATCGTGGCCAGACCCAGACCGAGCGCCACGGTGTTGGCGCGGTCGATGTTGATGGTCTGGTCGACGTGGTAGACACCGGGTGTGAACAGCAGGTGCAGACCCTGCTGGACCGCTGCGTTGATCGTCTCCGCGGTCGCGCCGGGCTTCACCACGTAGAACTGGTCCAGCGGTATCGACTCGCCCTTGGGCGCGCCGTTGGCCCACGAGACACCGCGCGCGTTGGTGCGCTTCTCGGGCACGAATACCTTGTAGTCGTCGCCGTCCAGGTACAGGAACGGCTTCTCGCGGGAGACCGGGGTGTTCTCCAGCGTGGTGTACGGCGGTTCCGGGAAGCTCTGGGCGGGGGCGCCCTCGACGCCGGAGAAGGTCATGTTCCAGACGCCGTTGCCCCAGCTGCCGATCGAGCTGTCGCGGGTGTACCACTGCTGCTGCGAGTACGGGCCGACCTGGCCGTCGATCTTGCTGTCGGCGATGTACCCGCCGCTCGCCCAGCCGTAGCCGTCGGGGGCCAGGTTCAGCCCGCCCTTGACGTGCATCCGGCGGAACGGGGCGGCCTGCGAGACGGCCCAGCGGTCGGTGCCGCTGACCGGGTTGAGCGCCAGGTTCTCCGCCGAACGCCAGAAGTTCTGGGTGGCGTTGCCGTTGAACCAGCCCGCGTCCACGGTCACGTCACCGTTGAAGGTGGTGTCGTCGGGGTTCAGCCCGAGACCGGCGATCGAGGTGTAGAACCCGATCTGCGCGTTGAGGTTGTTGTACGTGCCCGGCTTGAACATCAGCGCGTAGCGGCCGTCACCGAACTGCGCCGACTCCTGCTTCTTGAACACCTCGTCGACCTTGGCCTGGATGTCAGGCATCGACGGATCGAACACCATCACGTTGGGGCCGAGGTCGCCGCCGCCCTCGATGGCCTTCGCGTCCGCCCCGAAGGCGTTCTGCGCGGTGGGGACGGCCATGAGGAGCGAGACGGCGAACGCGGCGAACCCGAACGTGCGGGTACGGCGCCTGCGGCGGGGTGCGGTGGGGGGCGCCATGGGCGTCTCCGTGGGGGGAGCATGCATAGACGTACGTCTCCTGAGTCGTGGTACGGGTGACACGACGAGCTTCTCGGAGAGCCCAGAGAGCGCTCTCCGACGGGAGTTGATGCTTCCGCCGTCACCCGGGAAACGTCAAGAGGTGTGCATCAAGAGCCTCAGCCGAACCGCCTGTGCGCAACAATTAACGGCGACAGAAAGGCAATTGACCCGTTCTGGGATCAGTTCCGGGTGCGGTTGACTTTAGGAGTTGATGTTCGTCGGCATGCCTCACGGGCGGCCGTGATCCGGGTTCCGGACGCAGGCCTGGCCGGCACCTTGGTCAGGTGGGGTGCCGGCCAGGGGATCTGGGGGTGCGGGGCAGGGTATCTGGGGGTGCGGGGCAGGGTACCTGGGAGTACGGGTCAGGAACTCCCGCCCGTGCCGCGCGTGATGCGGGCGATGGCCTCGACGGTCAGTGCGCGGTCGTGCGGCTCGGTTTCCAGGGCGCGGTGGATGGACAGGCCCTCGATCAGCGCGTCCAGCTGCCGGGCCGTCGCCGGGTCGAAGTGCCACTCCAGTGCGCGCCGGCTCCTGCGCATCCACTCCCGGGTCAGTTCGCGGTAGGCGGGTTTCCGGGCCGCGAGCGTGTAGAGCTCGTGGGTGAGGACCAGTTCGCGCTGATTCCCGCTCGACAAGTGGTGAACGAGACCTGCCACCGCCTCGCGGGCCTCGTCGGGCGTGTCCGCGGCGCCGAGCCGCTCCTCGAACACGGCGACGATGCTGCTGGAGAAGCGGATGAACGCCTCTCGCAGCAGCTCGTCCATGCCGCCGAAGTGGTACGTCATCGATCCGAGCGGCACCCCGGCGCGGGCGGCGACCTTGCGGTGCGACGTCCCGGCGACCCCTTCCTCCGCGATCAGGTCGAGCGCGGCGGTGATGATGCGCTCCCGCCGCTCGGGGTCGTTCCTGCCGGTCGCCACGGTGCTTCCTCTGCTGCTGGATCTAGATCGAGCGGATCACCCGGGCCGGATTGCCCACGGCTACCACGTTGGCGGGGACGTCCTTCGTCACGACGGCTCCGGCGCCGATGACGCTGTTGTCCCCGATGGTCACCCCGGCGAGCACGATCGCTCCGCCGCCGAGCCAGACATTGTCCCCGATCGTGATCGGCTTGGCCGCTTCCAGCTTGTCGCGGCGCGGCTCGGGCTCCACCGGGTGGGTCGGGGTGAGCAACTGTACGTTCGGCCCGATCTGGCAGTCGCGGCCAATGGTGATGGGGGCCACGTCCAGGGCGGTGAGGTTGTAGTTGATGAACGTGTCCTCGCCGACCGTGATGTACGTGCCGTAGTCGACGTACAGCGGCGGCCGGATGTGCGCACCCGCGCCGACACCGCCGAGGAGTTCGGCGACCAGGGGCTGCGCGGTGCCGGCGTCCTCCGTGTACGCCGCGAGGTACCGGGCGGCGAGGCGCACGGCGCGCTGCTGGGCCTTTTCGATGTCCGGATCATCGGAGATGTAGAGGTCTCCGGCCAGCATCCGCTCATGGTTGGTACGGGGGTCTCCCGCGAAGTGATCCTTCATGCGTACGATCGTACACTCAAGGCGTACGATCGTACGCTCCTGTTCCCGTCCTTCCTCGATCCGTCTGCTGAGGCCCCGCCTGCCATGGATGCCGCTACGCGCCGCTGGCGCACCGCACTGTTTCTCTTCATGCTCGCCGCAGGTGTCGGAATGGCGTCCTGGGTGGCGCGCACCCCGGCCGTCCGGGACGGGCTCGACGTCTCGACCGGCTCGATGGGCCTCGTGCTGTTCGGGCTGTCCGTCGGCTCGATGGCCGGTGTCACGTCCTCCGGCCCGCTGGTACGCCGCTACGGGGGCCGGGCGGCGATCGGCGTGGGCGCGTCGCTGATCGTGACCGGTCTCCTGGTCGTCGCGGCGGGCACGGGCCTGTCGCTGGCGGCCGGGGTCTTCGGCGGGCTCGCCCTGTTCGGCGGCGGGATGGGGTTGGCCGAGGTCGCGTTCAACATCGAGGGCGCGGCCGTCGAGGGCGTCATCGGCCGGCCCGTGCTGCCGGTGCTGCACGGCTGCTTCAGCCTCGGCACCGTGGTCGGGGCGCTGCTGGGCATGGGGCTGACCGCCGCCGCGTTCCCCGTCGGATGGCACCTCACCGTCGTCGCGGTGCTCATAGCCGCCGCCGCGGTCAAGGCCGTCCTCGCGATCCCGCACGGCACGGGCAGGCAGGAGGCGGCCGAGACCACTGGACCGGGCGGCCTGCGCGGCCAGTTGGCGGTGTGGCGGGACCGGCGGCTGGTGCTGATCGGGGTGATCGTGCTGGCCATGGCCTTCGCGGAGGGCGCCGCGAACGACTGGCTGCCGCTGCTGATGGTGGACGGCTACGAGGTGAGCGCCACCGCCGGCTCCCTGACCTTCCTGGTCTTCGCCTCCTCGATGACCCTCGGCCGCTTCGCGGGCGGCCCCATCCTGGAGCGCTTCGGCCGAGCCCGGACCGTCCGGATCAGCGCGGTCGTCGCCGCGCTGGGCCTGGCGGTGGTGATCGTCTCGCCGAGCCCGGCGATGGCGGGCGCCGCCACGGTGCTGTGGGGGCTGGGCGCCTCGCTCGGGTTTCCGGTCACCGTGTCCGTGGCGGGCGACCACCCGCACGACGCGGCGGCACGGGTCGGCGCCGTCTCCACCGCGGGCTATCTCGCCTTCCTCGTCGGCCCGCCCGGACTGGGCTTCCTCGCCGACCACATCGGACTCCGGCTCGCCATGACCGTCGTCCTCGCCTTCCTGATCGTCGCCGCCACGCTGGCCGGGGCGCTCGGCTCCGGCCGGCGCGCCGCCGAGGAGCCAGCCCCGGTCACCCCATAGCGCCGGGGGGCCCTTCCGATACAGCTAGTCCCACAGCGCGGTGCTGTGCGCCCCGACCAGTGCGCCGATCCGGGCGAGCGCCTCCCCGGCCGGCTGCGGGTCGAGCCGGCGCCCGTCGCGCAGGCGCAGCGCGACGCGGTCGTCCGCGGCCTCCGCCGCGCCGATGACCGCCTGGTACGGGACGAGACGGGCCTCCCGGATCCGTGCGCCCAGGCTGCCGCGCTCCCGGCCGCTGACCTCGGCGCGCAGCCCGAGCCCGGTGCAACGGGCGGCGAGCGCCTCGGCGTTCGGGCGTTCGGCGTCCGAGACCGGCAGGATCACGATCTGGGTGGGGGAGAGCCAGCCGGGGAAGGCGCCGCCGTGCTGCTCGATGAGGTGGGCGACGGCCCGCTCCACACTGCCGATGATGCTGCGGTGCACCATGACCGGCCGGTGTTTCGCCCCGTCGGCCCCGATGTAGTGGAGATCGAACCGTTCCGGCTGGTGGAAGTCGATCTGGACGGTGGACAGGGTCGACTCGCGGCCCGCCGGATCCGCGACCTGGACGTCGATCTTGGGCCCGTAGAACGCGGCCTCGCCCTCGGCCGACTCGTAGGGCAGCCCGGACGAGTCGAGGACCTCGGTCAGCAGGGCGGTGGAGCGCCGCCACATCTCCGGCGCGGCGACGTACTTCCCGCCGGCCCCCGGCAGCGAGAGCCGGAAGCGGACCGGCCGGATGCCGAGTGCCTCGTACGCCCGGCGGATCATGTCGAGCGCGGCCCGCGCCTCGTCCGCGACCTGGTCCAGGGTGCAGAAGATGTGCGCGTCGTTCAGCTGGATGGCCCGCACCCGGGTCAGCCCGCCCAGCACGCCGGAGAGCTCGGAGCGGTACATGCCGCCCAGCTCGGCCATCCGCAGCGGAAGTTCGCGGTAACTGTGCGAGCGGGAGCGGTAGATCACCGCGTGGTGCGGGCACAGGCTCGGCCGCAGCACCACCTGCTCGCCGCCCAGGTCCATCGGCGGGAACATGTCGTCGCTGTAGTGCGACCAGTGCCCCGAGATCTCGTACAGCTCCCGCTTGCCGAGCACCGGCGAGTACACGTGCCGGTAGCCCGCCAGCCGCTCTGCGGCGCGGATGTACTCCTCCAGGGTGTGCCGCAGCGCCGCGCCGTCGGGCAGCCAGTACGGAAGTCCCGCGCCGATCAGCGGGTCGGTGTCGAACAGCTCCAGCTCGCGGCCGAGCTTGCGGTGGTCGTGCATGGCGGTCTCCTCGCGGACGGAGGGGCGAGTCACCGCAAGCAGAAGCCCCGGGGCACTCGCCCCGGGGCTTCGGACTGGTCAGCAGTCAGCGCGCCGGGACACTCTCCGGCGTCGTCGTCATAGCGGCACGCTTCATGCGGCGGACGTTAGCAGGGACCCCCGGCGTTCCGCGCGCGGATTTCCGCGCGGGACGCCGGGGGCGGTCCGGTGCTCAGCCCTTCTTGGACGAGTCGAGGTGGGCGAACACGACCACGTTGTCCTCGTAGTCCTTGACGGTCTTGTCGTAGTTGCCGCCGCAGGTGATCAGGCGCAGCTGGGCGTCCGGGGTGTCGGCGTACACCCGCTTGTCGGGGAACTTCGCCTTGCTGAACGTCTCGACGGTGTCGACCTTGAACGTGGCCACCGTGCCGTCCGTGCGCGTGATGTCGACCGTGGAGCCGGCCTGCAGGAACCGCAGCTGCAGGAAGATCGCGGGCCCGGTCGTCGTGTCCACGTGACCCGCCACGATCGCGGCCCCGCGCTCGCCCGGCGTCACGCCGTCCTTGAACCAGCCGGCCAGGTTCTTGTCGTTCGGGGGAGGCGCGTCGAGTCGGCCGGAGGAGCCGATCGACAGGGGGGTGAACGGCGCGTCCACCGCGATGGCCGGGATCCGCAGCCGCTGCGGCACGGAGCGGGGCAGGGACGGTCCCGGGTCGGCCGTCTTCGGGGCGGCGGAGGCCGACGCGGGCGCGGGGACCGGGGCGGCGGGCGCGGCCGCCGCGGGTGGGGCGGGTGGTTTGTCGTCGGCCGGGGAGCCGACCGAGTTGTAGATGAGCAGCATGCCGAGACCGGCCGCCGCGGCGGGCCAGAGCAGGGCGCGGCCGAGGGTGACGGTGTCGGAGGCAGTCCGGGAGGAGGGTGAACCGGGCGACTGCGGGGCGGCCATGGGAACGAGCCTTTCGTCTGCGCGGGACAACGGTGGCGAGGATGCGGGGAGCGAGGGAGCGAGGGAGCGAGGGAGCGAGGGAGCGAGGCGCTGGGGGGAGTGGGGAAACGAAGGCGCCGCGGCCGCCGTCCGGGGGGACGACGGCCGCGACAGTGGAGCTACCGGCCGGCAGTGCGGTCGGGTCAGGCCATCGCGCCGCCCGTCGCCTGGCGGCGACGCAGCTTGTAGGCGCCGACACCGACGCCACCGAGCAGCAGCAGCGAACCGGCCGCCAGACCGCTGCCGGTCATGGCCATCGCGCCGCCACCGGTGTGCATGCCGCCGCTGGGCTTGTCCTTCTTCCAGCCCTCGTCGTCCGACTTCGACGACTTGTCACCCTCGTCACTGCCCGGCTGCCATTCCTTGGCGACCGTCATCGACAGGGCGCCGCCGCCGGTGTGGACGCCGCCGCGGGGCTTCTCGTTGTCCTCGTCCTTGTACTTGCCGCCCTCGTCACTGCCCGGCTGCCATTCCTTGGCGACCGTCGACGACAGGGCGCCGCCGCCGGTGTGCACGCCGCCGCGGGGCTTCTCGTTGTCCTCGTCCTTGTACTTGCCGCCCTCGTCACCGGGCTGCCACTCCTTGGCGACCGTCATCGACAGCGCGCCGCCACCGGTGTGCACGCCACCGTGCGGCTTGTCCTTCTTCCAGCCCTCGTCGTCGGACTTGCCGTGCTCGTCCGACTTGCCGTGCTCGTCGCGGTCGCCGGTGACCGTCATCGACAGGGCGCCGCCGCCGGTGTGCACGCCACCGCGGGGCTTCTCGTTGTCGTTGTCCTTGTACTTGCCGCCCTCGTCGGACTTCCCGTGGTCCTCGCTCCTGGAGGACGAGCCGCTGTCGTGGCCCCCGTCGTTGGAGACGGCGATGGCGTAGGCGGAGGGAGCGGTGACCGTGAGGACCGCCGTGACGGCGGCCGAAGCGAACAGTGTGCGGGCAGAGCGCATCTGAACACATTTCCTTTCGTCGCGACTGCGAAGAGTGACGGAATGCCGACTCGTAGTGGCGCAGTGGCTACGTGATCCACCGTCAGTCGGAACACCGGAGCGCGCCATCGGAGAGCGCCGCATTGGAGCTACGCCATGGGCTCATCGAGTGGCGGAGCACGGATAATCACCCGTTGGACGGCACGCCGCGCCGGGGTGAGGTTTGGACTTTTCCGGACGGGGCGTCCGCTGACAGTTCCTCACCGTGCCGGAGCCCGGTCCGCGTCCCGGTAATTCGCTTGCACCGCCGTCGGGCCGACTGCTGTACTCACCGCACAAGCCGACAGATCCAGGAGACTTCCATGCGCCGATCTCACGTGTTCGTTCAGACGGGAATTCACACCGAAACTGAGAACATGGAGTTCTGTGCACACGCTGAATCTTGGCATTCTGGCGCATGTCGACGCCGGTAAGACAAGCCTGACGGAGCGGCTGCTCCACACCGCCGGAATCATCGACGAGCTGGGCCGCGTGGACGACGGGAACACCCGGACCGATTCCCTCGCGCTCGAACGGCGGCGCGGTATCACGATCAAGTCCGCGGTCGTCTCGTTCGATATCGACGACGTCACCGTCAATCTGATCGACACCCCCGGTCACCCGGATTTCATCGCCGAGGTGGAACGGGTGCTGAGCGTGCTCGACGGCGCCGTGCTGGTCATCTCCGCCGTGGAGGGCGTCCAGGCGCAGACCCGCGTCCTCATGCGGACGCTCCAGCGGCTGCGCATCCCGACACTCGTCTTCGTGAACAAGACCGACCGCGCCGGAGCCCGGTACGAGCAGGTACTGCGCGGCATCACGGAGAAGCTCACGCCGAACGCCGTCGCGATGGGTCCTGCCGTCACCGGTCTCGGCACCCGCGAGGCGCACTGCCCGTCCTACGCGCCCGACGACCCCCGGCTCACCGGCCGGCTGACGGACCTGCTCACCGAGCACGACGACGCCCTGCTGACCGCGTACGTCGAGGGTGGCGACACGCTCGCGCCCGGCCGGCTCCACGAGGAGCTGGCGGCCCGGACAGGGCAGGCGCTCGTCCACCCCGTGTACTTCGGCTCAGCCGTGACGGGCGCCGGAATCGCCGCGCTGACCAGCGGGATCAAGGAACTGCTGCCCGGCGCGCGGGGCGATGCCGACGGCCCGGTCTCCGGCACCGTCTTCAAGGTCGAACGCGGCTCGGCGGGCGAGAAGCTCGCGTACGTCCGGATGTTCTCCGGGACCGTACGCACCCGCGACCGGCTGCCGTTCGGGCGCGGGCCGGGCGCTGCCGGTGAGGGCAGGGTGACCGGGATCAACGTCTTCGCGGACGGCTCGGACGGGCCCCGTCCATCGGTCGGACCGGGACGCATCGCGAAGCTCCGCGGACTGGGTGACATCCGGATCGGGGACGCGGTCGGTGTCGCGCCGGAAGGGGCCAGGGAACACCATTTCGCCCCGCCCACCCTGGAATCCGTCGTGGTGCCGGAAGCGCCCGCCTCCAGGGGGGAACTGCATTTCGCTCTCGCGCAGCTCGCCGAACAGGATCCGCTGATCGATCTGCGGCAGGACGACATCCGCAAGGAAGTCTCCGTATCGCTCTACGGCGAAGTCCAGAAGGAGGTCATCGAGGCGACGCTCGCGGAGGAATTCGGTATCGACGTCACCTTCCGCGAAACCACCACCATCTGTCTGGAACGGCCGTCCGGTACCGGTGCCGCATTCGAGATCATCGACAAGGACGACAATCCCTTCCTCGCGACGGTCGGCCTGCGCGTCGATCCCGCCCCGGCCGGCAGCGGGGTGGACTACCGGCTGGAGGTGGAGCTCGGCTCCATGCCGTACTCCCTGATGCGGGCGGTCGAGGAGACCGTGTTCGAAACGCTCGGACAGGGCCTGAACGGATGGCAGGTGACCGACTGCACGGTCACCATGACGCACTCCGGCTACTGGCCCCGCCAGAGCCACGCGCACGGCACGTTCGACAAGTCCATGTCGAGCACCGCCGGGGACTTCCGCAACCTGACCCCGCTGGTCCTGATGACCGCGCTCCGGCGGGCGGGCACCACGGTGTACGAGCCGATGCACCGGTTCAGGCTGGAACTGCCCGCGGACGCGCTCGGCCCGCTCCTGCCGGTCCTCGCCCACCTGACGGCCGTCCCGGGCCCCCCGTCCCTGGACGGCGCGAACTGTGTGCTGGAGGGCGAGATCCCGGCGGCCAGGGTGCATGAACTGCAGCAGCGGCTCCCGTCGTTGACCCGGGGCGAAGGGGTACTCGAATCCGTGTTCGCCTCGCACCGTGCGGTCGTCGGCGGTAACCCCAGTCGCTCCCGCACCGACCACAACCCGCTCGACCGGAAGGAGTACCTGCTGCACGCGGCACTGCGGCGTCCGGGCCCGTCCGGCGGCTGAGGGCTGACGGCTGAGGGCTGAGGGCTGAGGGCGGAGGGCTGACGGCACGCGAGGCGGCCCGCAGCCCTCCCGGTTCCGGTTCAGCCGGGGCGGCCTCAGTTCAGCCGGGCACGGGCCGCCCGCGCGCTGCGCCGGACCGCCTCCGCGGCCTCCGGCTCGACGTCCGCGACCACGTCCGCGTACTCCTCCAGCTCCGCCGCCCCGCGCAGGAACTCCCCGCTGCGGACCAGCAGCTGGGCCCGTTCGTACCGCAGCCGGGCCGGGTGCGACGGCAGCAGGAGGGACAGCTCCACCGCCCACAGCGCCACGTCGGAGCGCTCCGGGCGGGCCGCCGCCCAGGCCCGGATGTTGTTCAGGATCCGCAGCACCGTCTCCAGCGGCCGCGCGGGCACCAGCATCGACGGTTCGAGCGGCTCCCCGGTGGTGCTCGTCACCAGCAGCTCCGCGTCCTGGCTCGACAGCGGACGGCCGCCGGCGAACGGATCGGCCAGCACCCGCTCCTCCGGATCACCGAAACCGACCACGAAATGGCCCGGCAGCGCCAAGCCGTAGACCGGGGCGCCCGCCCGCCTGGCCACCTCGATCCACACCACGGACAGCAGGATCGGCAGCCCGCGCCGGCGCCGGAGCACCTCGTGCAGCAGCGACGACTCAAGGCGCTGGTACTCCCCAGACGACCCCTCGAACCCGTACCGCTCACCGAGCAGTTCGGCCAGTGCGGAGGCCCAGGCCCGGCCGCCGCGCAGCCCGTACGGCAGCAGGCCCGCGAGCCGGTCCAGCTCGATCTGCGCCGCGTCGATGCCGTTGGCGTCCAGCGCGGGATCCGCCTCTGCCGCCAGCAGCAGGCAGAGCAGCGCCAGGTCCGGCCGCTCGGCCCGCGCCTCCGCCGCGAACCGGCGGCGGATCTCTTCCCTGTCGTGCCTCCCGGAAGCCATCGCGCTACGCCGGGCCGGAGGGCCGGAAGTGGTGGTACCGGTGATGGGTGGCGAACCCCATCCCGTCGTACAGCGCGCGGGCGCCCTCGTTCTCCGCCTCGACCTGGAGCCACCCGGCCGACGCGCCCTCGTCCATCGCCTGCCGTGCCAGCGCGGTCATCACCGCGGTGGCGAGCCCCCTGCGCCGGTGCTCGGAAGCCACCTCGACGGCCATGAACCCGGCCCACCGCCCGTCCACCACACAGCGGCCGATCGCGGCGGGCGCGGCGTCACCGCCGTCGCCCGGCACGGTCGCGAACCACACAGAGGGACCACTGCCGAGCACCGCCGCCACCTCCGGGCCGGGGCTCTCGAAGCGCTGGTAGCGGGAGAGCCACGCCGCGTCCACCGCACGGCTCAGCCGCACCCGCGACACCTCGGCCGCCAGATCACCGATCGGGGCCAGCGCCGCGATCCGCACCTCCGCCGTCACCTCGCGCCGCCACCCGGCGCTCTCCAGCGCCGCGCACAGCTCCTCCTGGGTGCCCTCGGCGCCGGTCGCCGTCTGGACGTACGGCACCAGCCCCCGGTCCGCGTACCACTGCCGGACCCGCGCGAGCGCGGTGCCGAGCGGAACGCCCGGATCCCCGAGCGGCAGCACGGAGTTGGCGCGCCGGGTGAACCCCGCGGAGGCGCGCAGCAGCCAGTCACCGAGCGGCTCGCTCTCCACCGGCTGCCAGGCGCGGGCGCAGACCCGGGCGAGCTCACCGAAGGAGGCCGCGGGGCCGCGGCGCCGGGGCGGCGCGGCAGCCACGGTCTTACCCGCCACCAGGGACGATTCCACGATGCGGACGGATTCACCGCTCTTGGGTGTGACGGACAGCACACCGTCGTTCCACGATGTGAGAACACCAACCGTGTCAGTGAATTTCGGGCCCGGCGGACCCTCCTGGAGCAGACACCGGACCGAGACCCGTTTGCCCACGTCAGCCGGTGTGATCCGGATCTCCAGCCGTCCGCCGATGGTGAATTCCACAGCTCTGTCCGCCCCTCCTGTTCGGATCGTGCCCGGGAACGGAGATACTAGGTGCGGGCATCGACGACGCCGCGCTCCCGCGCGAGAGCCAACGCCCTACCGAGGAGGAACGACAGCGTGACCTACGTCATCGCGCAGCCTTGTGTCGACGTAAAGGACAAGGCCTGCATCGAAGAGTGCCCCGTCGACTGTATCTATGAGGGCCAGCGGTCCTTGTACATCCACCCGGACGAGTGCGTCGACTGTGGAGCCTGTGAGCCGGTCTGCCCGGTCGAGGCGATCTTCTACGAGGACGACACCCCGGAGGAGTGGAAGGACTACTACAAGGCGAACGTCGAGTTCTTCGACGACCTCGGGTCGCCTGGTGGGGCTTCCAAGCTGGGTCTGATCGAGCGCGACCACGCGTTCATCGCGGCACTGCCGCCGCAGAACCAGTAACAGCGTCCGGCACGTGCGTCACCTCGGTCCCGTACGGCTCGTCACCGTGCGGGACCGAGGCGTTTGTGCGTGCCGCCGGGGCTCCCGCCCGAACCCCCGTACGAGAAAGCAGAGATCCGTGTCCGCAGCAGTCTCCTCCCGCCTCCCCACCTTTCCCTGGGACAGGCTCGCGCCCTACAAGTCGACGGCCGGGGACCACCCGGACGGCATCGTGGACCTGTCCGTCGGCACCCCCGTCGACCCGGTGCCCGAGCTGATCCAGCGGGCGCTCGTCGCCGCGTCCGACAGCCCCGGCTATCCGACGGTGTGGGGCACCACCGAGCTGCGCGACGCGCTCACCGGCTGGGTGGAGCGGCGGCTCGGCGCGGTCTCCGTGGCCCACGAGAACGTGCTGCCCGTCGTCGGCTCCAAGGAACTGGTGGCCTGGCTGCCGACCCAGCTCGGCCTCGGCGCCGGCGACAGGGTCGCCTACCCGCGGCTCGCCTACCCGACCTACGAGGTCGGCGCCCGGCTCTGCGGCGCCGAGCCGGTCGCGTACGACGACCCGACCGAGCTGGACCCGGCCGGGCTCAAGCTGCTCTGGCTCAACTCCCCGTCCAATCCCACCGGAGAGGTGCTGGGCAAGGACGAGCTGACCCGGATCCTCGCCTGGGCGCGCGAGCACGAGGTGCTGGTCTTCAGCGACGAGTGCTACCTGGAGCTGGGCTGGGAGGCCGAACCGGTCTCGGTGCTCCACCCGGACGTCTGCGGCGGTACGTACGAGGGCGTCGTCGCCGTCCACTCGCTCTCCAAGCGCTCCAACCTCGCCGGGTACCGGGCCGCCTTCATCGCGGGCGACGCGGCCGTCCTGGGCGAGCTGCTGCTGATCCGCAAGCACGGCGGGATGATGACGTCCACGCCGGTCCAGGCCGCCACCGTCGCGGCGCTCGGTGACGACGCGCACGTGGCCGAGCAGCGCGCCCGGTACGCCGCCCGGCGCACCGCCCTGCGCACGGCCCTGGAGGCCCACGGCTTCCGCATCGAGCACAGCGAGGCGAGCCTCTACCTCTGGGCGACCCGCGACGAGCCGTGCTGGGACACCGTGGCCCACCTGGCGGAGCTGGGCATCCTGGTGGCGCCCGGGGACTTCTACGGGCCGGCCGGCGACCGTTTCGTGCGCGTGGCGCTCACGGCCACGGACGAGCGGGTGGCGGCGGCGGTCAAGCGGCTGGGCTGAGCGCCTGCCGACTGACACGCGCGAGGGCCTGAGGGGTGCGCACCCCTCAGGCCCTCGCGCGTCACTGCACTGGGCGGCGTGGATCAGCCGAGCGGCAGGCCCTGCGTGGGAAGGCCGCCCAGGCTGCCGGTCGCACCGCCGGTCGCCGCCTTGCCGACGGCGGGGGCGGCCTTGCCGGCCGTCTCGCCGAGGGTCTTGCTCGCCACCGGCAGCGTGGTCCCGACGACCTTGCCGCCGGTCTCTGCGCCCTGCTTGGACACGCCGTCGACCGTCTTGCCGAGACCGGTGCCGTCGACGGCCTTGTCGAGACCGGCGCCGTCGACGGAGGTGAGACCGCCGAGCTGAGAGGCCTGCGGGAGCTCAGCGGCACCGGCCGCGCCGGCCGCACCGACCACGGGGGCCGCACCCGCCGCGATCAGCAGCGCGGTACGGGCGATCCGACGGGTCAGGGGGAGGGACATGATGCTCCTTCGACGGGATGTGGAATCTGTCTGTCCGTGGACCGGACGCCATGACAACCGTCTTGGGGGCGGGGGAGGTTGCGGTGAACCGACGTAAAGAGTCGGCAATGCGTCAGATAATCCGCAACGGAGGAACCCGGGCAAACAATGCATTCCCCGGCCGTGCGATGGCCCGTCACTTCCCTTTGACCGCAAGGAAATCGGGCCGTCCGGAAGGGGGCGCGCGAACCCGCGTGCGGAGGTTGTTACGGGAATGCCCGGACCCCCTGTAAGAGGGACCCGCCGCACTAATGCACGAAGCGCATACGGACCTCTGTGGTGCCCGTTTTCCCGCTTTCCGTCCGCCAGCCCGATCCGGCCTTCCAGGCCCGGCCCGCGTACGCGACCTCGTCGATGCCCAGCACCTCGGACTGCGCCACCGCCCAGTGCGCGAGCTCCCAGCCGTGCTGCGGAACGCCGCCCTCCGTGGCCGCGCCGCCCGACCGTACCGGCACCGAGAGCGATCCCTGAGCCGTCGCGCCCGCCGTCGGGGTCCGGTCGTCCGCCGCGTCCACGGCCGGCAGCGCGCCCTTGCCGAAAGCACGGGTGAGCGCGGCCCTGACCTTCGTGACGTCGCCCGTCCCGGCCGTGGCGCGAGGCGGGGCACAGGTCAGCGCGGCCGGCGTCCGGCCGGTCAGCACGGCCGCCAGCAGTGCGGCGTCCGGCTCGTGCTTCGCGTACGCCTGCGGGAAACCGCTGCGCTGCACGCGCTGCGCGGCCACCGTCAGCGGCAGCCGCGAGTAGCCCGGGACCTCGGCCAGGTGCTCGTAGAACTTCCCGGCCGAGTAGACCGGGTCCAGGATCTGCTGTCCGGTGCCCCAGCCCTGCGAAGGGCGCTGCTGGAACAGTCCCAGGGAGTCCCGGTCACCGTGGTCGATATTGCGCAGCCCGGACTCCTGGAGAGCCGTCGCCAGCGCGATCGTCACCGCCCGCTCCGGCATCCCGCGCGTGGTGCCGACAGCCGAGATCGTCGCGGCGTTCGCGGCCTGTTCCGGACTCAGCCGGTAGGTGCGCCCCTCACCGGACGAACCGTCCGCGGAGTGCACGGTGCACTGGTCGGAGCTCTTGCCGCCCGACAGGTACGAGACGGTCAGATAGCCGCCCACGGCCGCGAGCACGGCGAAGGCGGCCGCGACGCGCAGCCGGCGGCTGCGGCGGCGGCCGGTGTGTCGGCGGGCAGAGGAATCGGTCCGGGGCACGGGGCCACCGTACGCGAGGCACTAGGCTCGTAGCCATGGCCGAAAGCACCCTTGACCTCACCCTGGACGGACCCGCGCTCACCGCCCGGCTCGTCGACTTCCCCTCGGTCAGCGGGGAGGAGAAGGACCTCGCCGACGCCATCGAGACGGCGCTGCGGACCCTCCCGCACCTGACCGTGGAGCGGTACGGCAACAACATCGTCGCCAGGACGGACCTCGGCCGCGCCGAGCGCGTCCTGCTCGCCGGGCACATCGACACCGTGCCGATCGCGGACAACGTGCCCTCCCGGCTCGACGCCGACGGGCTCCTGTGGGGCTGCGGGACCTCCGACATGAAGTCCGGCGTCGCCGTCCAGCTGCGGATCGCCGCGACGGTGCCGGAGCCCAACCGCGACCTCACGTTCGTCTTCTACGACAACGAAGAGGTCGCCGCACACCTCAACGGCCTCGGACACATCGCGGACGCCCACCCCGACTGGCTGGCGGCCGACTTCGCCGTCCTCCTGGAGGGCTCCAACGGCGAGGTCGAGGGCGGCTGCCAGGGCACGCTGCGGGTCCTCCTCCGTACGGCGGGGGAGCGGGCGCACTCCGCGCGCAGCTGGATGGGGTCCAACGCCATCCACGGCGCCGCCCCGATCCTGGCCAGGCTCGCCGCGTACGAGCCGCGCAAGCCGGTGATCGACGGACTGGAGTTCCACGAGGGGCTCAACGCCGTACGGATCGAGGGCGGCGTCGCCAACAACGTCATCCCCGACGCCTGCACCGTCGTCGTCAACTACCGCTACGCCCCCGACCTCGGCCCCGACGAGGCACTGGCCCACGTCCACGAGGTCTTCGCCGACTGCGGCGTCGTCGAGTTCGTCGTCGACGACCACTCCGGCGCGGCGATGCCCGGCCTCTCGCACCCCGCGGCCAAGGCGTTCATGGACGCGGTCGGCGGCACCGCCCGGCCCAAGTTCGGCTGGACGGACGTCTCGCGCTTCGGCTCGCTCGGCGTCCCCGCCGTGAACTACGGCCCCGGCGATCCGATCCTCGCCCACAAGCGCGACGAGCACGTCGCGGTCGAGCGGATCACCCACTGCGAGGAGCGGCTGCGCTCCTGGCTCACGACCTGACGTCCGGCATTCCCCTGTCCGTAACCTCCGGCGATCTACGCTGGCGGGAGACGGGGCGCCGCAGGGCGCCTCCGATGTCGGCGGAGGGAGCAGGTCATGGGCAACCCCGAGGATGCGCGGATCCCCGAAGGTACGGAGATCCCCGAGGGCGCGGTCAGGCCGGAGGAACAGCGACTCGGCCCGGTGCTGCGCCGCAGGGACCAGGTACAGCCCGGCACCACCGATCAGCGGCTGCTGGACTCCGAGGGCGACTCCGAGTGGGTGCACACCGACCCCTGGCGGGTCATGCGCATCCAGTCGGAGTTCGTCGAGGGGTTCGGCGCGCTGGCCGAACTGCCGAGCGCCATCAGCGTCTTCGGCTCGGCCCGGACCCCGGCCGACTCGCCGGAGTACGAGGCGGGCGTACGGATCGGCAGGGCGCTGGTCGAAGCGGGCTTCGCGGTGATCACCGGGGGCGGACCCGGAGCGATGGAGGCGGCGAACAAGGGAGCGCGGGAGGCGAAGGGGGTCTCGGTCGGCCTGGGCATCGAGCTGCCCTTCGAGTCCGGCCTCAACCCGCACGTCGACATCGGCGTCAACTTCCGCTACTTCTTCGTCCGCAAGACGATGTTCGTGAAGTACGCCCAGGGCTTCGTCGTCCTGCCCGGCGGACTCGGCACCCTGGACGAGCTCTTCGAGGCGCTGACGCTGGTCCAGACGGGCAAGGTCACCCGCTTCCCGATCGTGCTGTTCGGCACGGCGTACTGGGGCGGCCTGGTCGACTGGCTGCGGGACACGGTGATCGCCCAGGGCAAGGCGTCCGCGAAGGACCTGCTCCTGTTCCACGTCACGGACGACGTGGACGAGGCGGTGAACCTGGTGACGAAGGAGGTCGGCCGGTAGCGCCGCAGGCGCACCCGCCCGCACCGGCCCACCGGCCCCGCTACGCCAGCCCGCGCCGCGCCACGGCCGGTGCCCGGTGCCCGGCGATGGTCGCCACCATGTCCAGGACGTCCCGGGTCTCCGCCACCTCGTGCACCCGGTACACCCGCGCCCCCAGCCACGCGGACACCGCGGTCGTCGCCAGTGTGCCGGTCAGGCGCTCCTTCACCGGGCGGTCGAGCGTCTCGCCCACGAAGTCCTTGTTGGACAGCGAGACCAGCACCGGCCAGCCCGTCTCCGTCATCTCACCGAGACGGCGCGTCGCCTCCAGCGAGTGGCGGGTGTTCTTCCCGAAGTCGTGACCCGGGTCGATCATGATGCCGTCCGGCCGGACCCCCAGCCCGACGGCCCGCTCGGCCAGCCCCACGGTCACCCGGAGGATGTCGGCCATCACGTCCTCGTACCCGATCCGGTGCGGCCGGGTCCGCGGCTCCGCGCCGCCCGCGTGCGTGCACACCAGCCCCGCCCCGTACCGCGCGGCGACCTCCGCGAGCTTCGGGTCGACACCGCCCCACGCGTCGTTCAGCAGGTCGGCGCCGGCCTCGCAGACCGCCTCACCGACGTCGTGGCGCCAGGTGTCGACACTGATCACCACGTCCGGGTGACGCCGACGCACCTCGGCGACGAATCCGACGGTCCGGCGGGCCTCCTCCTGGGCGGTCACCTCTTCGCCGGGCCCCGCCTTCACCCCGCCGATGTCGATGATCGCGGCACCGTCCGCCACCGCCCGCTCCACGCGGGAGAGCGCCGGCTCGTCGAGGAAGGTCGCGCCCTGGTCGTAGAAGGAATCCGGGGTGCGGTTCACGATCGCCATGATCACCGGCTCGTGCGCACCGAACTCGCGCCGCCCCAGCCTGAGCGCACCGCTTCGCATCCCGTGTCTTCTCCCTGTGAATCCCCCGGCAGAACGCCCGCCGGGACTGACTGCGACCCTAACTGTCAGTGCCGCATGGCACGATCGGACCCGGACGAAATTCCGCTCCCGGGGAGATGCGCGTGTTCTGGTTCTTGCTGCTCGCGATGGTGGTTGTGGTCGCCGCGGTCACCCTCGCGGTGATCGGCGGAGGGAGGAGCGCCATCCTTCAGGACGTGGCGCCCGAGCAGCTGACGGATCCGCTGCCCGCGACGCGCCCGGTCGGCCGCGCGGATGTCGAGGCGCTGAGACTGCCGGTCGCCGTCCGCGGCTACCGGATGACGGATGTCGACGAGGCGCTGGGCCGGCTCGGCGCCGAGCTCGCCGAGCGGGACGCGCGGATCGCGGAGCTGGAGTCGGCGCTCGCCGGTGCGCAGGCCACCAGGGCGGGCGGCCCGGATCTCCTCAAGGAGCCCCAGGAGCTGTCTCAGACGCCCTGGCAGGCGCCTTGGCAGCCGCAGTCGCCGTCGCAGCAGCAGGAGCAGCAGGAGCAGCAGCCGGGGAGCCCGGGGACCGGCGGCGCCGCACCGCGGCCGGACGAGGAGGGCGGGCGATGAGCAGCGGAGCCGAAGCCGCGGCGGACGGCGGGCTGCGCTGTCCGTGGGGCCTGTCCACAGAGGACTACCTCGCCTATCACGACACGGAATGGGGCCGCCCGGTCCATGGTGACGACGCGCTCTTCGAGCGGCTGTGCCTGGAGGCGTTCCAGTCCGGGCTGTCCTGGCTGACGATCCTGCGCCGCCGGGAAGGCTTCCGTACCGCGTTCGCCGGGTTCAGCATCCCCGCCGTGGCGCTGTTCACCGACGCCGACCGGGAACGGCTGCTGGCCGACGCGGGAATCATCCGCAACCGCGCGAAGATCGACGCCACCATGGCCAACGCCAAGGTGCTGGCCGACTGGCAGGGCGGTGAGCTGGACGAGCTGATCTGGTCGTACGCCCCTGACCCGGCCACCCGGCCCGCTCCGCGCACGCTCGGGGACGTCCCGGCGGTCACGGCGGAGTCCACGGCGCTGTCCAAGGACCTCAAGAAGCGTGGACTCCGCTTCATCGGCCCCACCACCGCCTACGCCCTGATGCAGGCGTGCGGGCTGGTCGACGACCACCTCGTCGACTGCGTGGCACGCGGCACCGAGGCGTAGGGCCTGTCGTTCGGATCGGATCGGGCCGGGCCCGGTCCTGGGGCGGCTACTGCCCCAGGTACTTGGGCCGCTCCTTGTTGAGGAAGGCCTGCACCGCGATCGCGTGGTCCTGCGACGCGCCCGCCCGGGTCTGGAGTTCGTCCTCCTTCTCCAGCGCCTCGCCCAGGGTGTGACCCGCCCCGTACGCGAGGGACTCCTTGAGCGCCGCGTAGGCCACGGTCGGGCCGTCCGCCAGCGCGCGGGCCACCGCGGCGGCCTCGGCGGCGAGCTCGGCGCCGGGTACCAGTTTGTTCACGATGCCCAGGTCATGGGCGTCCTTCGCGGAGATCGAGCGCGGGAAGAGCAGCAGGTCGGCGGCGCGGCTCTGACCGATCAGCCGGGGCAGCGTCCAGGAGACGCCCGAGTCCGCGGTGAGCGCGACACCGGCGAACGAGGTGTTGAACGACGCGGTGTCCGCGACCACCCGGTAGTCGCAGGCGAGCGCGAAACCGAAACCGGCACCGGCCGCGACCCCGTTGACCCCGGCGACGACCGGCTTCGGCATCTCGGTGATGGCCCGCACGATGGGGTTGTAGTGCTCCCGCACGGTGCTGAGCGCGTTGCCGCCGGCCGACTCGCGGGCCTCCGCCAGCTTGGCGACGTGCTCCTTGAGGTCCTGGCCGACGCAGAAGGCGCGCTCGCCCGCGGCGGTGAGCAGTACCGCCCGCACGGCGGGATCGTCGGCGACGGACGTCAGCGCGTCACGCAGCGCCACCTTGGTCGCGGTGTTCATCGCGTTCATCGCGTCGGGACGGTTGATCGTGATCGTCGCGAGCCCGTCGCTCACGTCGCAGAGCACGTCGTCGGCCATGTGGGGTCCCCTTTTCCGCCTCGTCCAAAGTCTGTCGAGGCAAGCATGGCCGACTTCGGCGGAGGCGAACATGTGACCTGCGTCTAACAATTCCGCCCCGATGGGGGGCTGAGGGGGACGGAGTATCGCAGTCCCTTCGCCGAATTGGGTGGTTTTGAGCGAGTGCGTTGCGCAAGCGATGCAGAGCGATGTTGGTCATCGGGGTCTCTGATGCGGGATAATGGCCTGGAAGCAATGTGTTCGATGCCGGTGAGGCAGCGCCTGTCATGGGGCCGCCGGTTGCGATGAGCTGGTTTCAGGAAGGGGAACGAGCATGGCGGCCATGAAGCCGCGGACGGGCGACGGCCCGCTCGAGGTGACAAAGGAGGGGCGGGGCATCGTCATGCGCGTTCCGCTCGAAGGCGGCGGTCGGCTTGTCGTGGAGCTGACTCCGGACGAGGCCGATGCGCTGGGCGATGCCCTCAAGAAGGTCGTCGGCTGACGCAGAGGAGCCCACACTTCACTACTGCCCCGGCACGGAATCCGTGCCGGGGCAGTAGTGCGTTCGGTGCCGGGTGATCCGGGTGTGATCCAGGTGACATGTGACGAAGCGCCGGCGGGTGAGCGGGTGAGCGGGAAGCGGGGCCCTAGCCGCGGCGTACCGCGCAGAGCAGACCGTCGCCCACCGGCAGCAGCGTCGCCATCAGCTCCTGGCTCTCGCGGACCGCGCGCAGCAACTCGCGCAGGCGCAGTACCTCCGGGGGCTGGGGTGCGGAGTCGACCGTACGGCCGTCCGCGAAGACGCCCTCGAAGCACACCAGGCCACCAGGTCGCAGCAGGCGCAACGATTCAGCGAGGCAGTCCAGGCTCTCCATGCGGTCGCCGTCGCAGAAGACGAGGTCGTATCCGCCGTCCGCGAGCCGGGGGAGTACGTCCAGGGCGCGGCCGGGGATGAAGCGGGCCCGGTTGGCGGCGAAGCCCGCCGCCCGGAAGGCCTCACGGGCGAACTGCTGGCGCTCGGGTTCCGGGTCGACCGTGGTCAGCACCCCGTCCGGCCGCATGCCGTGCAGCAGATAGATGCCGGACACGCCCGTGCCGGTGCCGATTTCGGCGACCGCCTTGGCGTCCGTCGTGGCAGCGAGCAGGCGCAGCGCAGCGCCGGTGCCCGGTGACACCGAGCGGAGCCCCGCGTCCCGGGCCCGGTCCCGGGCCCAGCGCAGTGCTTCGTCCTCGGCGACAAAGGCGTCGGCGAACGCCCAGCTCGTCTGCCGGTTGGCTGTGATGGCCCTCTCCTGTCCCCGTAGTTGACGCAACGGTGACTGTATCCGCTGCACCCGGGAACCCGCAGATGGGACCGGGCGTTATGAAAGGTGAGGGGAAAGCCCGTGGATCCGTCCCGCAGATCGGGTCCGGGATCACGGGCAGGCGGTTCCCGGGGTTGTCCCCGGCCCCAGCAGGAAAAAGGCTTATCCGGAGCTAACGGGCGAGGTGGCTATGGTAGGGGCTCCACTGGACACCACCAGAGCCGACAGGGGAGGTGCGGCTGCGCCTGTGGATCGGGGAGGAGTGCTGTGGCGCTTCCTCAGGTCGGCGGGTGAGCCGAAATCCGTGACCAACATTGCTGACCGTTCTTCCAACGACTCCGCAACGACCGCGACCTTTGCCTCGGATGCCTCCCAGGCGTGGACGCCGCCCTCATGGGAAGAGATCGTCAGCACGCACAGCGGTCGTGTCTACCGCCTTGCCTATCGACTGACGGGAAACCAGCACGACGCGGAGGACCTCACTCAGGAGGTCTTCGTCCGGGTGTTCCGTTCGCTGTCGACCTATACGCCCGGCACCTTCGAGGGCTGGCTGCACCGCATCACGACCAACCTGTTCCTGGACATGGTGCGCCGCAAGCAGCGGATCCGCTTCGACTCCCTGGGTGACGACGCCGCCGAGCGGCTGCCGAGCCGCGAGCCCTCGCCGCAGCAGGTCTTCAACGACACCCACTTCGACGCCGACGTCCAGCAGGCGCTGGACACCCTCGCGCCCGAGTTCCGGGCCGCGGTCGTGCTCTGTGACATCGAGGGACTCTCGTACGAGGAGATCGCCGCGACGCTCGGCGTGAAGCTCGGCACCGTGCGCAGCCGCATCCACCGCGGGCGCTCCCACCTGCGCAAGGCGCTGAAGCACCGTTCGCCGGAGGCCCGCGCGGAGCAGCGCTCGCTCACCGGGGTCCTCGCGGCAGGGGAGGGCGGAGCGGCGTGAGTGGCACAGGTCCGACCTCCGCGGAACAACACCTGGGGGACAGGCTCGCCGCGCTTGTCGACGGCGAGCTCAAACACGACGCCCGTGACCGCGTGCTCGCCCACCTCGCGACCTGCGCCAAGTGCAAGGCCGAGGCTGCCGCCCAGCGGCGCCTGAAGAGTGTCTTCGCCGAGTCGGCCCCGCCCTGTCCCTCCGAGGGCTTCCTTGCCCGGTTGCAGGGCCTTCCCGGTGGACCGGGGGGTGACGGCGACAGTCGGGGAAGACCAATGGGCGGCTCGGGCCGCTTCGGTGACGGAGCCTTCCCCGTGACGCGTCCTTCCGGCGGCCGGGCGGATTCGTCCTCCGGCGGCTCCCCGCTGGACGGCTTCGGCTACCTTCCGACCGCGCACGGTTCCGCCGCGATCCTTCCGGCCGGACCGGACCGGCCCACGTTCCGTATCCACGAGGTCAGCCGCGAGGCCGACCGCTCGCCGTGGCGGGGCCGCAGGTTCGCGTTCGCCGCCGCCAGCGCCGTCTCGCTGGCCGCCATCGCGCTGGGCGGCGCTCTTCCGACGGACGCGGGACCCGATTCCCCGACCCGGGCCGAGGGGCCGGGCAGCAGCGTCGCACCGCTGGACGCCGACGCGCGTGCCGAGCGCGGCACCACCGTGAGCCGCCGCGGCGGCGGCCACGGCACGCTCGCGGCGGCCGGTGCCGGCGACCGCCCGGTGTCCCTCACCATGAACGCCGCGCCACTGGCGTTCTCCTCCGCACCCTCCCTGCTCGGCACCGGCGGCCTCACCGGAAGCCGGTACGCGCTTCCCGTCCGGACCGATGTGTCCGCGCCTTCGCTGATACGTCCCAACGGCACCAGCCCGCTGTTCGCACAGGCACTGGGCAGTGGACTTTCCACGGCCTCCCCCGAGCCGTCCCGGACCCCCACCGCGGCCGCCGGAATGCCGGTTCCCGCCAACCACGGACTGCCGCTCCTTCCCCGTCGCTGACACACCCGGCGCAGGGCATGCACAAACCTGGTTGAATTCCGGCAGGATTTCCGGGAGGGACGCCCCCTGCGGGGCGTGCAGAGGCCAGTTGAGGCAGTTGCGGGGAGAGCATGGACGACGGGAAGCCCACCGAGCCGAAGGCGAAGTGGTGGAGCCGGCCCACGCCGGGGCGCGGTACGAGCGCAGCGCCTCAGGAGCCGTCGCCCGTCGAGGACGCGGTGCCCCCGTCGGACCCGACCGAGGCGAGCGCCGCGACGGATGCGGTCACGGACGCGGAGCCGACGGCGTCCGCGACGGTGGAGCCTGTGACCGCTGAGCCCGTGCCGCAGGCGTCGAAGCCGCTCCACGAGCCCGACCCGTACAGCACCCCGCCCTACGGTGGCCCCGGCCCCTGGGCGCCCGCACCCCCCGTACAGCGACCGGTCCAGACACCGGCGCACGGCACCCCCGTACCGCCGCCCTACTCGGGGACGAACGGCGCGGGCATCGCGACGGCTCCCGCCCCGGCCCCCGCCCCACCGGCCGACTTCCCGCCCGCCGCCCCACTGCCCCAGCAGCCGCAGGGCCACGAGCAGCAGCAGCCCCACCAGCCCTACCAGCAGCCGCAGGCTCAGCAGCCTCCGCAGCAGCCCCGGCCACACCACCAGCCCCAGCCCCAGCCCCACCACCCCCCGTCGCCGCAATGGCTTCAGTACGACCCCTGGGGTGCGCCCCGGCAGCCCCTGATCACCAATCCAGGGCCGCCGCTCGCCACCGACGGCGGCAAGCGGAAGAACCGGCGCGGCTCCGTCCTCGTCGGGGCGCTGCTGCTGGCCCTGGTGGCGGGCGGCATCGGCGGCGGGATCGGCGCGTACATAGAGCGCAACGGCGGCCTCACCCAGATCGAACTGGACCAGGACGAACGCGACGGCGGCGGCCGTGCCCCCGACAGCGTCGCCGGTATCGCGGCCAGCGCGCTGCCCAGCGTGGTCACCCTGCATGTCAGCGGCAGCACCGAATCCGGCACCGGCACCGGCTTCGTCCTCGACGACAAGGGCCACATCCTCACCAACAACCACGTCGTCGCACCGGCCGGTTCGTCCGGCGAGATCACCGTGACGTTCAGCGGCGGCGAGACGGCCAACGCCGAGGTGGTCGGCAAGGACAGCGGCTACGACCTGGCCGTGGTCAAGGTCAGCGGTGTCTCCGGGCTCAAGCCGCTGCCGCTCGGCAACTCCGACAACGTGCGGGTGGGCGATCCGGTGGTGGCCATCGGCGCACCGTTCGACCTGTCCAACACGGTCACCTCCGGCATCATCAGCGCCAAGGACCGGCCGATCACGGCGGGCGGCGAGAAGGGCGACGGCAGCGACATCAGCTACGTCGACGCGCTGCAGACCGACGCCCCGATCAACCCGGGCAACTCCGGCGGACCGCTGGTCGACACCGACGCGCATGTCATCGGGATCAACAGCGCCATCCGTGCCGCGGACAGCGGCTCGACCACCGAGGGCGGCCAGGCCGGTTCCATAGGCCTCGGCTTCGCCATCCCGATCAACCAGGGCAAGCGCGTCGCGGAGGAGCTGATCAACACCGGGAAGGCCACCCACCCGGTGATCGGCGTCACGCTCGACATGAAGTACACCGGTGACGGCGCCAAGGTCGGACCGGAGGGCGCGGACGGCAAGTCCTCCGTCACGGAGGGCGGTCCGGGCGCCAAGGCCGGGATCCGGCCCGGTGACGTCATCACCGAGGTGAACGGCGGGCGGGTGCACAGCGGCGAGGAGCTGATCGTGAAGATCCGCTCGCACCGGCCGGGTGACCGACTGGACCTCAAGCTGACCCGCGGTGGTAAAGACCTGACCATGAGTTTGACGCTCGGCTCGGCAACAGGCACGTGACGGCCACGGGAAGCTACCGCACGGATGGCTTCGGCGGGTACCGTGGTCCGGGTCCGGACCTCATCCGACCTGGTCGCGGAGAACACGAGGAGCCGCAAGGTGTTCAATGACATAGGCCCGCTGGAGCTGGTGGCGCTCGCGATCATCGGCGTGCTCATCTTCGGTCCGGAGAAGCTGCCCAAGGTCATCCAGGACGTCTCGCGTTTCATCCGCAAGATCCGTGAGTTCTCGGAGAGCGCCAAGGAGGACATCCGTACGGAGCTCGGCCCGGAGTTCAAGGACTTCGAGTTCGAGGACCTCAACCCCAAGACGTTCGTCCGCAAGCAGCTCATGGACGGCAACGACGACCTGGGGCTGAAGGAGATCCGCGAGAGCTTCGACCTGCGCAAGGAGGTCTCCGAGGTCACCGACGCGGTCAACGGCCGCGCGACCTCGTCCGTGGAGGCGAAGAGCGGCGTGTCGGGCGGTTCCGCGGTCACCGCGGCGAACGGCTCTGCGGGCGGCCCTGACCTGCTGAAGAAGCGCGAGCAGCCGACGAAGGACGATCACCCGCCGTTCGACGCAGACGCCACCTGACCCCCGTCAATCCCGACTCGTCCGGACGGTATGGCTATTCTCCATCTGTCCGGTTGTGAGGACGCCCGAGGGGGGCGGGCCGCTCCGGACCCTACGGATCGAGGAGGCGGCCGGACAGATGGAGACAACGAGTCGGGTGGGCGCGGATGGTGCGCCGGACACAGGCACGGCAGAGGGGGTGCCGGCGGCCCGGCTCACGGTCGACGGCTATCTGCAGGCACCGTTCCCCTGGTACGGACTTGACGAGGCGTTCACCGGGCCGCGCTGGCTGATGCAGGTCGGCACCGCCGCGGACGGCACGGTGCAGCACGGCTCCACCGGCCATGGCGACGAGCCCTCGGTACGGAGCGACGCGGGCGAGGACAGACAGCGGTTCGCGGTCGTCGTCACCGTGGCCAGCAGCCCGGTGCGGCGCAGCGGCGACGGCACGGGCGTCCTGGACGCGACGACGGTCTCCTCCGCGGCCTGGCTGGCCGGCTCGGGCCTGCTGGCCTACACCTGGCCCGCGCAGATGGACCACACCCTGCGGGACGACTGGCTGGACCAGCAGACGGAGACTGCCTTCGAGCTGGCCGACGATCTGGACGGCCCCGAGTGGTCGGCGCTCTCGCTGCCGGTCGACGGTGTGCCGGTGGCGTTCCACTACCGCGAGTCCGAGTTCGGCTGGGTGCTGGCCGGCTCCGCCCACGGTGGAGTGCACATCGGGGCGTACGGGCGCGGGATGAGTGCGTACGGGCTGGGCTTCTCGGTCGTCGGTGACATCACGTCGTACGCGTAGCCGCCGACGGGCCCGTGGCGGGCCGGGAGCATCAGCCCCGGCCCGCCACGGGCCCGTCCCGGTTCAGAACTTGTTGCGCGGGGTGATTCCCAGGGACATGCCGGACAGGCCGCGCTGACGGCCGCTCAGCTTGTCCGCGATGGAGCGCAGGGCCTTGCCCGCCGGGGAGTCGGGGTCGGACAGGACGACCGGCTTGCCCTCGTCGCCGCCCTCGCGCAGCCGCAGGTCGATCGGGATGGAACCGAGCACGGGCACCTCGGCGCCGACCGTCCTCGTCAGCCCCTCAGCGACCCGGGCGCCGCCGCCGGAGCCGAACACGTCGACCATCTCGTCGCAGTGCGGGCACGGCATGCCCGACATGTTCTCGACGACGCCGACGATCTTCTGGTGGGTCTGCACGGCGATCGAGCCGGCCCGCTCCGCCACCTCGGCCGCGGCCTGCTGCGGGGTCGTGACGACCAGGATCTCCGCGTTCGGCACCAGCTGGGCCACGGAGATCGCGATGTCACCGGTGCCCGGCGGCAGGTCGAGCAGCAGGACGTCCAGATCGCCCCAGTACACATCGGCGAGGAACTGCTGGAGCGCGCGGTGCAGCATCGGGCCGCGCCACACCACCGGGGCGTTGCCCGGGGTGAACATGCCGATGGAGATGACCTTCACGCCGTGCGCGGACGGCGGCATGATCATGTTCTCGACCTGGGTCGGCTTGCCGTCCGCGCCGAGCATCCGGGGCACGCTGTGCCCGTAGATGTCCGCGTCCACGACGCCGACCTTGAGTCCGTCGGCCGCCATCGCGGCCGCCAGGTTCACGGTCACCGACGACTTGCCGACGCCGCCCTTGCCGGAGGCCACCGCGTACACCCGGGTCAGCGAGCCGGGCTGGGCGAACGGAACCTCCCGCTCGGCCGTGCCGCCGCGCAGCGAGGACGCCAGGTCCTTGCGCTGCTCGTCGCTCATCACATCGAGCGTGACCTCGACCCGCGACACTCCCTCGACGCGGGCCACCGCGTCGGTCACGTTATTGGTGATCGTCTCGCGCATCGGACAGCCGGAGACGGTGAGATACACCGTGACAGCGACTACACCGTCAGGATCGATCTCGACCGATTTCACCATGCCCAGCTCGGTGATCGGGCGGTGGATCTCCGGGTCGTTCACTGTCGCCAGTGCCTCAAGCACCGCGTCTTCCGTAGCCATACCTCGATAGTACGGGTGCGCGCGGCGCTCCCTGAAAGGGTGGTGGCGGGCGACGGGAGGGCGGTACGGCGCCTTCACCTACGCGCGGGTAGCCCCGTCAGCGGTCTTCGTCACTCTCGGCCCCGGCCGGTGTCCGGCGGTCGTCGAGATCCCTCACCAGGTCCTCCAGCTCGGAGCGGATCCAGTCGCGAGTGGCGACCTCCCCGAGGCCCATCCGCAGTGCCGCGATCTCCCTGGTCAGGTACTCCGTGTCGGCGATGGAGCGCTCGTTCTGGGCCCGGTCCTGCTCGTGGGTGACCCGGTCGCGGTCGTCCTGCCTGTTCTGCGCGAGCAGGATCAGCGGGGCCGCGTAGGAGGCCTGGAGGGAGAGCATCAGGGTCAGGAAGATGAACGGGTACTCGTCGAACCGCAGCTCCTTGGGCGCGAAGATGTTCCACACCACCCAGATGATGATGATCAGCGTCATCCAGACGATGAACCGCCCGGTTCCCAGGAACCGCGCGATCCGCTCCGAGAACCGGCCGAACGCCTCCGGGTCGTACTCCGGCAGCAGCCGCCGCCGCGGGTCCTTCGGCTGGTCGAGCCGGATCCTGGGGGTACGGGTCAGTGCCGTCGAGCCGTTCGACGCCCTGGAGCGCTCCTCACCGGCCACGGAGCACCCCCTCGCGCCCGTGGAAGTCGGTCTCCCGCCAGTCGTCGGGCAGCAGGTGGTCGAGCACGTCGTCGACGGTCACCGCGCCCAGCAGCGAGCCGCTCTCGTCCACCACGGGAACCGAGACCAGGTTGTACGCCGCCAGATAGCTGGTCACCACCGACAGCGGGGTGTCCGGCGTCAGCGCCACCAGATCGCTGTCCACGATCGAGCTGACCAGGGTGAACGGCGGATCCCGCAGCAGCCGCTGGAAGTGCACCGTGCCCAGGTACTTGCCCGTGGGCGTCTCGTCGGGCGACCGGCACACGTACACCTGGGCGGCGAGCGCGGGGGAGAGGTCCTGCTGACGGACCCTGGCGAGCGCGTCGGCCACCGTCGCGTCCGGGCGCAGGATGATCGGCTCCGTGGTCATCAGGCCGCCCGCCGTCCGCTCCTCGTACGACATGAGGCGCCGGACGTCCGCCGCGTCGTCCGGGCGCATCAGCGTCAGCAGCCGCTCCTTGTCCTCCTCCGGCAGCTCGGACAGCAGGTCGGCCGCGTCGTCGGGGTCCATCGCCTCCAGGACGTCCGCGGCGCGCTCCTCCTGGAGCTTGCCGATGATCTCCACCTGGTCGTCCTCCGGGAGCTCCTCCAGGACGTCGGCCAGCCGGTCGTCGTCGAGCGCGGCGGCGACCTCCGCACGCCGCTTCGGAGTGAGGTGGTGCAGCGCGTTGGCCACGTCGGTCGGGCGCAGCTTCTCGAACGTGGCGACCAGCGACTCCGCGCCCTGCCCGTGCTCCTCCAGCGAGAAACCGCTGACGGCCGACCACTCGACCGTCAGGGTCTCGCCCTTGCGGCGCAGCGCGCCGCCCCGGCCCTTGCGCACGAAGTACTTGTCGATCTCCCAGTCGCGGCGGGCCGGCAGCTGCTGGATCGCGACGTCCAGGATGGTGACCTCCTCGCCGGTCTCCACCAGGCTGACCCGACGGTCGAGGAACTCGCCCAGCACCAGGCGTTCGGTGGGCCGCTGTTCGAAGCGCCGCATGTTGACCACGCCCGTGGTGATGACCTGACCCGACTCGATGCCCGTCACCCGGGTCATCGGGAGGAAGATCCGGCGCCGGCTCACCACCTCGACGACGATGCCGAGCAGCCGGGGCGGCCGGCCGCCGACCCGGAGCATCGCGACCAGGTCGCGGACGCGCCCCACCTGGTCCCCGTTCGGGTCGAAGACCGGCACACCGGAGAGGTGCGAGACGAAGACCCGGGGCGTTCCTGCTGCCATGCCTGCGCCTCCTCCTTCGTCGCCGGCTTACGCATCCGGTCTGTTGTGACGTTTATTGCACCGTTATGACGGGATCAGGCTAGCCCGTACTCTCGCAGGTCGCCCTGGAGAGCGGTCGTCGCGACTCCCTGCCGGAAGGTGTAGGCCGCACAGGTACGCTGCCGTCTGCCACCCACCGCCACGCAGCTGAGAGGCAGTGCGCCTGTGACCTCTTTCGTCCCGACCGTCCGGGCCCGCCGCCGGACCGCCACCCTCGCCGTCGTGCTCTGCGCCGGGCTGACCGCGGCGCTGACCGCGTGCGCGGACGAGGATCCGGACAAGGGGACCAACGGCGTCGGCAGACTGGACGCGCCGGAGATCGAGAAGAAGGCGCGGGCCGCGGCGGACTCCTCCGACATGGTCCGGCTGGCCGGCACCCTGGTCAGCAAGGGCGGCACGTACAAACTGAACATGCGGCTCAAGGAAAAGGGCGGGGCGGGCTCCGTCACGTCGAAGAACAGCACCTTCGAGCTGCTCCGGATCGGGGACGTGCTCTACCTCAAGGCGGACGCCGGCTTCTGGAACCACGGCACGGCGGACGCCGGAAAGACCAGCGAGGCCGACGGGGCGGCGGCGGACAAGCTGGACGACAAGTACGTGAAGGTTCCGGAGGACGACCCCACGTACAAGCAGCTGCGCGGGTTCACCGACAAGAAGGTGCTGCTCGACGGGCTGCTCACGCTGCACGGCGACGTCGGCAAGGGGGACCGGGACGAGGTCGGCGGGGAGCGCACCATCCGGATCACCGGCGGCAAGGGCGAGGGCGGTGCGCTGGACGTGTCCCTGGAGGGCAAGCCGTACCCGCTGCGCTTCGCGCGCGGCGGCGGCGGGGGCGTCATCACGCTCGCGGACTGGGGCAAGGACTTCGCGCTGAAGGCCCCGGCCGAGGACGACACGGTCGACTACGGGCAGCAGCTGCCCAAGTCGACGTCGTAGACCCGCCGCCGGGCGAGGAGACGTCGTAGACCCGCCGGGCGAGGAGATGTCGTAGACCCGCCGGGCGAGGACCGGTCTACCGCTTCCTGAGCGAGCGCTTCAGCAGGTGCGGCAGTCCGGCCGGTACCGGCAGCCGGGTGGTGGCGGTGGTGGGCAGCGGCGCCGCCGCCCCCGAGCCCGTCGGCAGGTCCGTACGGGAATCGAGCGGCGTCAGGCGCAGGATCCGGCACTCGCGCGCCCAGCGCTCGGTCAGCTGCTCGGCGTCCGGTGCGTTCAGCCGCTTGCCCTTCAGTTCGGCCACCGCGGCCTCCCACTCCGCGGAGTGCGGGGCGAGCTGGGCCACGGAGGCGGTCCAGGCGACGAGCCGGCCGCCCTTGTCCTTGCTGCGGACGGTCACCTCCGCGTTGCCGCCGTCCGTGAGGCCGGCCGGGAGCGGCTGCTCGCCGGGGCCGTCCCCGACGAGGAGCGCCGCTCCCTCGTGCCACACGTGCCACAGCGCCCGCGCGGGCCCGGTGCCGCGCACCCAGACCAGCCCCGACTTCTTGGTGGCCTCCTCGACGAGGGCCGGTCCGAGCAGCGTGTCAGCAGCAGTCATGCAGCAGAGCTTAGACCGGCCCGCGGTAGGGATACGGGCAGTAGCAGGGACGGTCAGAGCCAGCCGTTGCGCTTGAGCATGCGGTGGATGGAGAAGCAGACCACTCCGATGAAGCCCAGCACCATCGGATAGCCGTACGTCCAGCGCAGCTCCGGCATGTGCTTGAAGTTCATGCCGTAGACCCCGCAGATCATCGTCGGTACGGCGATGATGGCCGCCCAGGAGGTGATCTTGCGCATGTCCTCGTTCTGCGCGACGGTCGCCTGCGCCAGGTTGGCCTGGAGGATGGAGTTCAGCAGCTCGTCGAAGCCGATGACCTCTTCCTGCACGCGCACGAGGTGGTCCGCGACGTCCCGGAAGTACTTCTGGATGTCCGGGTCGATCAGCCGCATCGGCCGTTCGCTGAGCAGCTGCATCGGGCGCAGCAGTGGCGATACGGCCCGCTTGAACTCCAGCACCTCGCGCTTCAGCTGGTAGATCCGGCCGGCGTCCGAACCGCGTGGGCCGCTCTTGTCGGGGGTGGAGAAGACCTCGATCTCCACCTCGTCGATGTCCTCCTGCACCGCGCCGGCCACCGCGATGTAGCCGTCGACCACATGGTCCGCGATGGAGTGCAGTACGGACGAGGGGCCCTTGGCGAGCAGCTCGGGGTCGTCCTGGAGGCGGTGGCGCAGCGCGCGCAGCGAGCCGTGGCCGCCGTGCCGCACGGTGATGACGAAGTCCCGGCCGGTGAAGCACATCACCTCGCCGGTCTCCACGACCTCGCTGGTCGCGGTCAGTTCGGCGTGCTCGACGTAGTGGATGGTCTTGAAGACGGTGAACAGGGTGTCGTCGTACCGCTCCAGCTTCGGCCGCTGGTGGGCGTGGACGGCGTCCTCCACGGCCAGCGGGTGCAGCCCGAACTCCCGGGCGATGCCGGCGAACTCCTCCTCGGTCGGCTCATGGAGGCCGATCCAGGCGAAGCCGCCCTTCTCCCGTACCCGGAGCATCGCCTCGTGCGGCGTACGGCAGGTGCCGTCCTCCTCCGCGACGCGGCGTCCGTCGCGGTAGACCGCGCAGTCGACCACCGCGCTGGAGGCGGACGGGTCACGCGTGGCGTCGTAACTGCTGTGCAGGGTGTTGGTCTTGCGCAGGGACGGGCGCACCACAGCGCGCAGGTCACGGATCATCGACATGGCTGGCTCCTTCACGGAGGGCCGTCGGCGAGGGCGTGGAACAGCCCGGAATGGGGACGTGGGCTCACGTCCGCAAAGCGGGCGGCACCGCGGCGGCGCGATGACGGCGTTCGCTACAGACAGGCAAAAAGGGGGTGCTCTTCCGTCGTGCGAAACGCCATGGGCCGTGGCCGGGAAGGCGTCAGATCACAGAAGAAAGGTGTCGGGCGGAAGAGCGGTTGGTACTGCACGGTCGACTTGGATCCACCGCAGCCCCACCTCCTCCGGTCGGTCCCCCGTGAGGGACGACGTTGCGTCGGGACTTGAGAGCGACGCTTCTGCGTGCTGTCCCGACCGGCGGGCCCAGGCTATCAGCAGGCACAGGGCCAATCTCTTACTTTGCCCGTTCCATACGCGTCCTATGCTCGCCACATGGCAGAAATTCTTGCTCCGGTCGAGGCCCGTCTGCGCGCGGCCCTGGGCGAACCGGACGCACGCGCGGCAGTGACGTTCCTCGGTACCGACCGGATCGAGGTGCTCCGCTTCATCGACGGCGACGTGGTGAGGTACGCCACGCTCGGCATGTCCGCGCAGCCGATGGCCGACCCCTCCGACCCGTTCGCCGATCCGGTGAAGGGGCCCCGGGCCGAGCTGGTCCTCTCGGTGCGGGCCGGCCTCGCGGACACCGACCAGGTGCTGCGCAAGCTCGCGGTACTGGCGGCCTCGCCGCAGGTGGAGGGGGTGATCGTGGCCCCCGGCGCCTCGCTGGACCTCGGTGAACCGCTGTGGCCGGGAGCGCCCTTCAGCTCGGTGCTCGTCGCCGAGTCCGGGGGGCTGGTCGAGGATCTGGAGCTGGCGACCCCGATGGAGGCGGTGCGCTTCCTGCCGCTGCTGCCGATGACGCCCAACGAGGCGGCCTGGAAGCGGGTCAGGGGTGCGCAGGAGCTCCAGGAACGGTGGCTGTCCCGGGGGACGGACCTGCGCGATCCGCTGCGTGCCTCGGTGGCCCTGGACTGACACCGGACGAGCGCTGGGACACCCGGGCGCGGAACAGCCGAAAGCCCCGCCGCGCGGCGAGGAGGTGGCCACGGGCGGGGCGGTACGGGGGCGGGACCGGGACCGGGGCGGTGCGGGCCCCGGTCCGGCGGCTCAGTTGGCGAAGACCGTGACGCCGTCCTCCGTGGCGTGCTTCGGCTCCAGCTCCTCCGCCTCGTGGCTCAGGGCCGAGCGCCGTACCCGGATGACGATCGCGCCGATGACGGCGGCGACGGCGGCGACCACGAACGGGATGTGGATGTTGCTCCACTCCTCGATCTTCGGGGCCAGGAAGGGCGCGGCGGCCGCGGCGAACCAGCGCACGAAGTTGTAACCGGCGCTGGCCACCGGACGCGGCGCGTCGGACACCCCGAGTGCCAGTTCCGTGTAGACGGTGTTGTTCATGCCGATGAAGGCGCCGGAGGCGATCGTGCAGACGATGGCCGTGGTGTGGTTCCCGTAGCCGAGGACCACCAGGTCGGCGGCGAGCAGTACCAGTGAGGCGCCGACCACCTTGAGCGAGCCGAAGCGCTTCTGCAGCCTCGGTGCGACGAGTACCGAGAAGACCGCGAGCAGCAGGCCCCAGGCGAAGAAGACGGCGCCGGACTTGTACGGCGACATGTTCAGTACGAACGGCGTGAACGCCAGGATCGTGAAGAACGCGTAGTTGTAGAAGAACGCCGAGGTGGCGACGGAGGCGAGCCCGCCGTGGCCGAGCGCCTTGATCGGGTCCAGCAGTGAGGTCTTGCGGGCAGGCTTGGGCTGTTCCTTGAGGAACGCCGTGATGCAGACGAAGCCGATCGCCATCAGCGCGGCCGTGCCGAAGAACGGGTAGCGCCAGCTGGCGTCACCGAGCAGTGCGCCGAGCAGCGGCCCGCAGGCCATGCCGAGGCCGAGCGCCGACTCGTACAGCAGGATCGCCGCCGAGCTGCCGCCCGCCGCCGCGCCGACGATCACCGCGAGCGCGGTCGACACGAAGAGGGCGTTGCCCAGGCCCCAGCCGGCCCGGAAGCCGACGAGTTCCGCGACGGAGGACGAGGTGCCGGACAGCGCGGCGAAGACCACGACGAGCGCCAGTCCGGCCAGCAGCGTCTTGCGCCCGCCGATGCGGCTGGAGACGAAACCGGTGACCAGCATCGCGACGGCGGTGATCAGGAAGTAGGAGGTGAAGAGCAGCGACACCTGGCTCGGTGTCGCTTCGAGGCCCTTGGCGATGGACGGCAGAATCGGGTCCACCAGGCCGATTCCCATGAACGCGACAACAGAAGCGCCCGCTGTGGCCCAGACGGCCTTCGGCTGGCGCAGGATGCTGACCGTCCCTTGGTCGAACGGATCCTCTCCCTGCATGGGACTACTCGCTCTCCACTAGATCGATGCGTTATGCACAGAATAAGTTAGAGCGGCTAATAAATGCAAGCTACATCTAAATCCCCTGATGAGAGCCACGCGGCGGAAGGGTGATCGTCCTTGACGCGGCGACGGCCGGGGAGGACGGTTGGTGGTTATGAGGGGCGAACCCAGTTGCCCGAAGTGCGGAGGCCGGGTCAAGGCGCCCGGTTTCTTCGACGACACCTGGCAGTGCGACGTGCACGGCAGCGTGCAGCCGATGCAGCCGGTCATCCCGCCCAGCGTCGAGGCGCTCGGTGTGGTGGTCCACCGCGCCCGGGTGCCGGTGTGGATGCCCTGGCCGCTGCCGGTGGGCTGGCTCTTCACCGGTGTGGCGTGCGCGGGCGACGACCGGGGCGGCGGCCGGGCGACCGCAGTCGCCTGCTCAGGACCGGGGCCGCTCGGCGGCATCGGTGAGCTGCTGCTCGTCGCGGAGGAGCTCGGCGTCGGACTCGGTGCGCGGTACGCCGGGATCGACGGCCCCGACCCGGGCCCGTATCTGCGGGTGGACGGCCCGCCGGACGTCAAGGTGCTCGCCGCCGGACGCCCGACCCCGCTCTGGCACGTGAAGGACGCCCCCGACGACCGGGCCGTCTTCGCCGGTGAGGCGTGCGGCCTGTGGCTCTGGGCGATCGTCTGGCCCGAGCAGTCCGGACTCCTGATGTACGACGAACTGGTGCTCACCGATCTGCGTGACGCCGGGGGAGAGGTCGACCTGGTGCCCTGCGGCGCGCTCACCCCCCGGCTGCTCGGCGGGCCCTGAGCGGCTGCCGGGCGGCCTCCGGCCGGGTCCGGAATCCACGCGTCCGCCGGTTATCCTTGGGCGTCCCCCCATCCGGCCGCGAGCACTGGAGTCCGCGTCGTGCGCATCGACCTGCACACCCACTCCACCGCGTCGGACGGTACCGACACCCCCGCCGAGCTGGTGCGGAACGCCGCCACCGCGGGTCTGGACGTCGTCGCCCTCACCGACCACGACACGGTCCGCGGGCACGCGGAGGCGATCGCGGCACTGCCCGAGGGACTCACCCTGGTCACCGGCGCCGAGCTGTCCTGCCGGCTCGACGGCGTGGGCGGCCTGCACATGCTGGCGTACCTCTTCGACCCCGACGAGCCCGAGCTGGCGCGCGAGCGCGAGCTGGTGCGCGACGACCGGGTGCCGCGCGCCAGGACCATGGTGCGCAAGCTCCAGGAGCTCGGCGTGCCGGTCGAGTGGGAGCGGGTCGCGCGGATCGCCGGCGACGGATCGGTCGGGCGGCCGCACATCGCCACCGCCCTGGTCGAACTCGGCGTCGTGCCGAGCGTCTCCGACGCCTTCACCCCGCAGTGGCTGGCCGACGGCGGTCGCGCGCACGCCGAGAAGCACGAGCTCGACCCCTTCGACGCGGTCCGGCTGGTCAAGGCCGCCGGCGGCGTCACCGTCCTCGCTCACCCCGGCGCCGTCAAACGCGGCCACGTGGTCCCCGAATCCGCCATCGCGGAGCTGGCCGCGGCCGGGCTCGGCGGTGTCGAGGCCGACCACATGGACCACGACGAGGCGACCAGGGCCAGGCTGCGCGGGCTCGCCCGCGAGCTGGGGCTGCTGGCCACCGGGTCGAGCGACTACCACGGCAGCCGCAAGACCGTAAGGCTCGGCGAGAACGTCACCGACCCCGAGATCTACGGCGAGATCACCCGGCGCGCCACCGGGGCCTTCCCGGTGCCGGGAGCCGGCGGACCGCTCGTCCCGTAACGGCCCACGCGCGACCCCTCCACCCCGGCGGCGCACGCATCGCGACGCCGCCCGTCCCACCCCGCGCACCGGCCTGCCGCGGCTGCCACCGGAACCCTCCGGCGGCAGCCGGTCCGGCAACGGTCCGGTGCGCTGCCCCCGCCGCATTCCCGCTCTCTCCCCGCAAGGCTCACTGTGTTCGACGTCGCTGTCTTCGGATCCCTTTTTCTCACGCTTTTTGTGATTATGGATCCGCCCGGAATCACCCCGATCTTCCTGGCCCTCACCGCCGGCCGCCCCGCCAAGACGCAGCGCAAGATGGCGCTCCAGGCGGTCTCCGTCGCCTTCGGCGTGATCGCCGTCTTCGGAGTGCTCGGCCAGCAGATCCTGGACTACCTGCACGTCTCCGTACCCGCGCTGATGATCGCGGGCGGACTGCTCCTGCTGCTGATCGCGCTGGACCTGCTGACCGGCAAGACCGACGAGCCGACGCAGACGAAGGACGTCAACGTGGCGCTCGTCCCCCTGGGCATGCCGCTGCTCGCCGGTCCCGGCGCGATCGTCTCGGTGATCCTCGCCGTGCAGCACGCCGACAGCGTCGGGAGCCAGCTCTCGGTCTGGACGGCGATCGTCGCCATGCACGTCGTGCTCTGGCTGACCATGCGCTACTCGCTGCTGATCATCCGGGTCATCAAGGACGGCGGCGTCGTGCTGGTCACCAGGCTCGCCGGGATGATGCTCTCCGCCATCGCCGTGCAGCAGATCATCAACGGCGTCACCCAGGTCATCCAGAACGCCTGACCCGGCCCCGCGCGGCACAGCGCCCCCGCACGATCGATCCGTGCGGGGGCGCTCGTCTTTATATCGGCAAGGTGTTACGAAGCCGAGGTGTCGGCCGGGCGGATATAGATGCGCTGGCCCAATGCCGCGGCCTGCTGCACGATCCGGTTGACGGAGGCGGCGTCCACGACGGTGCTGTCCACGGCGGTACCGTCGACATCGTCGAGTCGCATGATCTCGAAGCGCATACGGCTTCCCTTCGTCTGATCCTCCTGCTGGAGAACTACTGGGAGGACGGGTGACCCGTCCGCAAGGATGAGGAGCGCCAGGCTGGTACGTCTCGCGCCCCACGAGGTGTACAACGGCTTGCTCCCTGCAATCATTCCCTACGCTAAGGAAATTTTTTGGATGTCTAAGTACCAGCAGGTAACCGAGCATGCGCGGACGACTACATCCGCGACGAGGCCCGTATGAACGAGGCAGAGATCGGCGAGCGCCTGGACCGCACCAATGAGCTGCTCCAGCGGGTGCTCGCCGAGGTGTCGAAGACCCCCTCGACCCACGCGATCTTCGTCGACGCGGGCTATGTGTACGCCGCGGCCGGGCTGCTCGTCACCGGCACGGAGGACCGGCGCTCCTTCGACCTCGACTCGGAGGGGCTGATCGAGGCCTTCATCGACAAGGCCCGCACCATCTTCGCGGACAGCCGCCTCCTGCGCGTCTACTGGTACGACGGGGCCAGGCGCCGGATCCACACCGTCGAGCAGCAGTCCATCGCGGAGCTCCCCGACGTCAAGGTCAGACTCGGCAACCTCAACGCCAACAACCAGCAGAAGGGCGTCGACTCACTCATCCGCACCGACCTCGAATCCCTCGCCCGCCACCGCGCCATCAGCGACGCCGCACTCGTCGGCGGCGACGAGGACCTGGTCTCCGCGGTCGAGGCCGCACAGGGGTACGGAGCCCGAGTCCACCTGTGGGGCATCGAGGCCGGCGAAGGCCGCAACCAGGCCGAGCCGCTGCTCTGGGAGGTCGACAGCCAGCGCACCTTCGACCTCGACTTCTGCCGCCCCTACGTGACCAGACGGCCCGTCACCACCTACGAGGACGACTCCCCGGCACCCTCGCGCGACGACGTCCGATTCGTCGGCACGCAGATCGCCGCGACCTGGCTCTCCGCCCGCGGCCGCGACTCCCTGGCCGACCTGCTCCCCGGACACCCGTACCTGCCGGGCTCCGTCGACCAGGACCTGCTGGTCGAGGCCGAACGCCTGCTCCAGCACTCGCTGCGCGGCCACGCCCATCTGCGGCGGGCGCTGCGCGACGGCTTCTGGCAGCACCTCCAGTCGCAGTACTGAACGCGGTACCGAACCGCGGCCGCCCGGGAGCCCCGTGCTGCCTACAGGCTGTCCCAGAAGGAGGCCAGCGCGGCAGCCGTCGGCCCCGGCCGGTCCGTGTTGGGGGAGTGCTCCGCGCCCTCGATCCGGGTCCGCCGGGCGCCCAGCCGCTCGGCCATCGCGTCGAGCTGCGGCACCGGCCAGACGTCGTCGCGCTCGCCGGAGACCACGTGGACCGGCAGCCCGGTGGCGGCGACCTCGGCCACCCGGTCGGGCTCCGTGGCCAGCTGGCGGCCGGTGGCGATCAGCTGGGCGGGCCGGTGGCGCATCCAGCGCCGCCGCAGGTCCTCGCCGCCGTCCGCCTCGGCCTCCGCGGGCGGGTCGAAGGCGCGCATGGCCTCCCAGACCTGGTCCATGCCCATGGTCGCCAGCGCGTCGCCCAGGATCTTCAGCTTGACCCGCTGGGGCTCGACGACCACGCCGGGCCCGGAGGACATCAGGGTCAGCGACCGGAACGGCGCCGGATCCAGGATGGCCGCGGCGCGTGCGACCAGCCCGCCGAGCGAGTGCCCGAGCAGGTGGACCGCGCTGCCGCCGAGGCCGAGCGCGGCCGTCTGGGCGAGGGCGTCACGCGCCAACTCGTCCTGCGCGTAGGACTCCTGGCGGTCCGTCCCGTCGCTCTCGTACTGCCCGCGCCCGTCGACGGCGACCACGCGGTAGCCGGCCTCCGCGAGCGGTTCCAGCAGCGCGATGAAGTCCTCCTTGCTGCCGCCGAAGCCGGGCAGCAGGAGCGCGGTGCCGCGTGGTGCGGTAGGTGGGGACGCGTCCAGGACGGCGAAGTCCCCGCGCGCGGTGTGCAGCGCACGGGCACGGGTACCGGGGGGCGGGGCGAAGGTGGGTGGCCGGCTCATGGGACGAGGTTATGTCGTGAACGCCCGAGGGGCCCGGGGAGATCCCCGGGCCCCTCGGGCACTCCGGCGCCATCAGGCGCCGGTCTCGGCTGTCGGTCTCAGCTCTCGGTCTTCGCTGCGGCCGCTCGCGGTGCCCGACGCCTGCGCGGCTTGGCCTCGCCCTCGGTGACCGAGGCGTCCGCCACGGCCTCCGTCTTCGGCTTCGCGGCCGCACGGGGGCGACGACGCGCCCTGGTGTCGCTCTCGGGCTCGGCGATCGGCGCGATCTGGAAGTCGACCTCGTCCTCGGCCGGCTTGATCACCCGGGCGCGGCGGCGCGGCTTGGTCACCGTCTTCGCCTCTGCGACGGGCTCGGCCACGGGGGCGGTCTGGAAGTCGACCTCCTCCGTCACCGGCTTCACGACCCGGGCGCGGCTGCGACGCGGCTTCGTGGCGGCGGGCACGGCCTCCGCCGCCACCTCCACCGTGACATCGGCCTTGGCCCTGGACGCCCTGGTCCTGGTCTTCACCGCGGGCTCGGTGTCGATGACGACGACCGGGGTCTGCGCCACCTCCACCACGGCCTCGGCCGCGACCTCCGGGACACCGACGCGTCCGCGCCGACGCCGACGCGGCGTGCGCGGCTCGGTGGGTGCTTCGGCGGCCGGTGTCTCGACGGCGACCGGGGCCTCGACGGCCTCAGCGGCCGGTGCGGGCACTGTCGCGGCGTTCTCCTCCGCGGCGGAACCGCCCCGGGTGCGACGGCGCTGACGCGGCGTGCGCGGGGGGCGCTCCTCGCGGACGGCGGGTGCGGGGGCGGAGGCGGCGGACTTGCGGCCGCGGCCGCCCGTCTCACCGAGGTCCTCGATCTCCTCGGCCCGCAGACCGGCGCGGGTGCGCTCGGTACGCGGCAGGACACCCTTGGTGCCGGCCGGGATGTCCAGCTCCTCGTACAGGTGCGGGGAGGTGGAGTACGTCTCCGGCGGGTCCGGGAACTTCAGGTCCAGGGCCTTGTTGATCAGCTGCCAGCGCGGGATGTCGTCCCAGTCGACCAGCGTGATCGCGATGCCCTTGGCACCCGCGCGGCCGGTCCGGCCGATCCGGTGCAGGTACGTCTTCTCGTCCTCGGGCGACTGGTAGTTGATGACGTGGGTGACACCCTCGACATCGATACCGCGCGCCGCGACGTCGGTGCAGACGAGCACGTCGACCTTGCCGTTGCGGAAGGCGCGCAGCGCCTGCTCGCGGGCGCCCTGGCCGAGGTCGCCGTGGACGGCGCCGGAGGCGAATCCGCGCTTCTCCAGCTGCTCCGCGATATCGGCGGCGGTGCGCTTGGTGCGGCAGAAGATCATCGCGAGTCCGCGGCCGTTGGCCTGGAGGATGCGCGAGACCATCTCGGGCTTGTCCATGTTGTGCGCGCGGTAGACGTACTGCGCGGTGTTCTTGACGGTCGTGCCCTCGTCGTCGGGCGAGGTGGCGTTGATGTGCGTCGGCTGCGACATGTAGCGGCGGGCGAGGCTGATGACCGCGCCCGGCATGGTCGCGGAGAACAGCATGGTCTGCCGCTTGGCCGGCAGCATCGTGATGATGCGCTCGACGTCGGGCAGGAAGCCCAGGTCCAGCATCTCGTCGGCCTCGTCGAGGACGAGGACGCGGATGTGCGAGAGGTCGAGCTTGCGCTGGCCCGCCAGGTCGAGCAGCCGGCCCGGGGTGCCGACGACGACGTCGACGCCCTTCTTGAGGGCCTCCACCTGGGGCTCGTACGCCCGGCCGCCGTAGATCGCGAGAACGCGGACGTTACGGACCTTGCCGGCGGTCAGGAGGTCGTTGGTGACCTGCTGGCACAGCTCGCGGGTGGGGACGACGATCAGCGCCTGCGGGGCGTCGGTCAGCTTCTCGGGCGCGGCCCGGCCCGCCTCGACGTCCGCGAGGACGGTGACGCGCTCCAGCAGCGGCAGCCCGAAACCGAGCGTCTTGCCGGTGCCGGTCTTGGCCTGTCCGATGACGTCGGAGCCGGAGAGCGCTACGGGGAGCGTCATCTCCTGGATGGGGAAGGGGGACATGATGCCGACGGACTCAAGTGCCTCGGCCGTCTCGGGAAGAATCCCGAGGTCTCGGAACGTAGTCAGGGTATTGCCTCTTCTGTGAAACGCGGTCCGAGGCGAACGAAGGGGGTCGTACCGTGCCGGGGTTGGTCATCCGGCCGTGGATGGGCCGGGTGGCGCGGGACCACTGCCGTCGCTCGAGCGCTCGTGCCGCTGAGGGGGCCCCTCATCTGCGGTCGTACGTGGCGTACGCCTCGCGTGGAGGGCTGTCGGGTCGGAGCCGATCGGGCCACCGACCGGGCATCCTCATTCAATTTCGCGCCACGAGCAGTTGCAAAATGCTCAGTAAGCGCAATACCACTGTACCCCGGATTCGCGCATCTGTGTTGGGCGAATTCATCGGAACGGTGTGACGTCAGTCTGCGGCCGGACCCTTCCGTGTCTCGGCGGGCGGGCTATTCTGCGCTCCATGGAGACGCCTGACAACGCTACCGAAACGCCCGCATCCACCCGAATCGCCGATCAGGACTGGGCCACCGCGTCCACGGAGCCGCAGTACCGGGCCGCCGTCGTGGACCTGCTGGGCGCACTTGCCTACGGGGAGCTGGCGGCCTTCGAGCGGCTCGCCGAGGACGCGAAACTCGCGCCGACGCTGGGTGACAAGGCGGCGCTGGCGAGGATGGCGTCCGCGGAATTCCACCACTTCGAGCGGCTGACCGACCGGCTGACGGCGATCGAGGTGGAGCCGACCGGTGCGATGGAGCCGTTCGCGAAGGCGCTCGACGACTTCCACCGCCAGACCGCCCCGTCCGACTGGCTGGAAGGCCTGGTCAAGGCCTATGTCGGTGACTCGATCGCCAGCGACTTCTACCGTGAGGTCGCGGCCAGGCTCGACTCGGACACCCGTTCCCTCGTGCTCGCCGTGCTCGACGACACGGGCCACGGCAACTTCGCCGTCGAGAAGGTGCGCGCCGCGATCGAGGCGGACCCGAGGCTCGGCGGCCGGCTCGCCCTGTGGGCGCGGCGGCTGATGGGCGAGGCGCTCTCGCAGGCGCAGCGCGTGGTGGCCGACCGCGACGCGCTGTCCACCATGCTGGTGGGCGGGGTGGCCGGCGGATTCGATCTGGCCGAGGTCGGCCGGATGTTCTCGCGGATCACCGAGGCGCACACGAAGCGGATGGCCACCCTGGGGCTGGCGGCCTAGAAAGCCCCAGGGGTCGCCCCCGGCGTCAGGCGGCCGCCGACCTGTTGATCCGGCGGCTGCTCGGGCGGATCAACAGGGACACCGTCACCGCGGAGATGAGTGCCGCGCCGATCATCGTCGCCGCCGCGTGGCCGGGGCCCAGCACCGAGTGCATCAGATACAGGCCGAACAGGGCTCCCAGCGCTCCGGCACCGAAGACGGTCCGGCGGGACGGGAGACGGGGCGACAGGGAGCGCAGTGCCGCCCAGGAGAGGGCCAGTCCGAGCACGACGGAGCCCAGGGTTTCCAAGATCACAGACGATCACCTCGCAGGTACGGGGCGGGCAACTCGGTCTACGCGGTACTACCCCCGGGCCGCGGAACACAATCATCCCGCGGACAGGCTTCGCCCAGCCGTCGCACAGGAACGCACAGGAATTCGACTGGCGTCCATGAAACGTCCGGCCGCCGCGCGGGGGCGGCGGCCGGACGCGCAACGGAAAGCGGCCCGGCGGGGAATCCCCCGCCGGGCCGCTTCCACGGTCACTGTGTCCGTGCGCGTTGCTAGAGCGCGCCGAACCCCACCCGTCGTGTGCTGGGCTCGCCGATCTCCACGTAGGCGATCCGGTCGGCCGGCACCAGGACCTTGCGGCCCTTCTCGTCCGTGAGGCTGAGCAGCTGCGCCTTGCCGGCGAGAGCCTCGGAAACCGCGCTCTCGACCTCTTCGGCGGAAAGCCCGCTCTCCAGAACGATCTCCCGGGGCGTGTGCTGCACCCCGATCTTGACCTCCACGGCTATGTCCCTCCGACGGTCAGTCCCTGCGCGGTGAACCGCGCCGTACGCAGCACACATTAGCCCGCTGCGGACGGTGACCAGGGGTCCGCGGGCAACGCCCGCAGCGAACACGGGCGCCGGCCGCCCCGCTCAGTGCTGATCGATGCCGTGCAGCGGGAAGCCCGCGATGCCCCGCCAGGCCAGCGAGGTGAGGAGCTCCACCGCCGTGTCGCGCGGGATAGCGGACCGGCTGGAGAGCCAGTAGCGGGCGACCACCTGGGACACCCCGCCCAGGCCGACCGCGAGCAGCATGGACTCGTCCTTGGACAGTCCCGTGTCACCGGCGATCACGTCGGAGATCGCCTCGGCGCACTGCAGCGAGACCCGGTCCACCCGCTCGCGCACGGCGGGCTCGTTGGTGAGGTCGGACTCGAAGACCAGCCGGAAGGCGCCGCCCTCGTCCTCGACGTACGCGAAGTAGGCGTCCATCGTCGCGGCCACGCGCAGCTTGTTGTCGGTCGTCGACGCGAGCGCCGTGCGGACCGCCTGGAGCAGCGACTCGCAGTGCTGGTCGAGCAGGGCCAGGTAGAGCTCCAGCTTGCCCGGGAAGTGCTGGTAGAGCACCGGCTTGCTGACCCCGGCCCGCTCCGCGATGTCGTCCATCGCGGCGGAGTGGTAGCCCTGCGCGACGAAGACCTCCTGGGCGGCGCCCAGGAGCTGATTGCGTCGGGCGCGACGCGGCAGGCGAGTGCCCCGCGGGCGCGCCGCCTCGGTCTGCTCGATGGCTGTCACGCCGCCTCCCAAATTTGTGTTCCGACACAGCCGTTCCGTACTCGCTGCGCCATACCGCCATCGTACTTTCGGGTAACCGGGGTATGCGCGGCGCGGACGCAGAATTTCACGGACCGGACGCCCGCGGTAGCCGCATTTCCCGGTGACCTCTGCCGTATAGCGGGACGTATCAGCGGTAATCGTCCTCGTCGTGCTCGTCGTGCGAGACGGCGCGGGCCTGTTCCGCGGCGTCCGCCTCGTTCGCACGGTTCCGGTCGACTTCCGTCAGCGGTTCGTCGCTCCCGGGTCGCAGCTCCGCCTGCTGCTCGGCGGCGTCCGCCTCGGGTGTCTCCTGGCCGGGTCCGTCGGGCTGGACGTCCTCGAAGGACTCCGGGTCACTGGGGTCGACCGTCATGGTGGCTCCCTTCCTTGCTCCGAGCCTAGGAGCAGGGCCCCGATGCCGCTATGCGATGTGTGACGGCGAACACACGAATCGCGGTGTGATCGTCTCGTAACATTGCCGCATGTCTTCGACCGAGCTGCCGGGAGTCCGTGCCGCCGCCGCAGCGGTGGCCCCCACGGTGAGCACCGTCAGGGTCGCGGAGGGCGAGAGACTCCGCTCCGTCGCACTGGCCGGACTCACGCTGAACGTCCGATCGCGGCCGCCGGAGCGGACGGGCCTGGCGCCCGCGCTCTACGTCCACGGCCTCGGCGGTTCCTCGCAGAACTGGTCGGCGCTGATGCCGCTGCTCCAGGACGTGGTGGACGGTGAGGCACTGGACCTGCCGGGCTTCGGGGACTCCCCGCCGCCGGACGACGGCAACTACTCGGTCACCGGCCACGCCCGCGCGGTGATCCGCTTCCTGGACGCGGAGGAGCGCGGGCCCGTCCACCTGTTCGGCAACTCGCTGGGCGGCTCGGTGGCCACCAGGGTCGCCGCGGTCCGCCCCGACCTGGTGCGCACGCTGACCCTGATCTCGCCCGCGCTCCCCGAGATCCGGGTGCAGTTGTCGGCCGCGCCGACCGCGCTGCTCGCCGTTCCGGGCGTCGTATCCCTGTTCTCCCGGATGACCCGGGACTGGACCGCGGAAGAACGCACCCGCGGAGTCATGGCACTCTGTTACGGCGATCCGGCACGCGTCTCGGAGACGGGCTTCCGCGCGGCGGTGGCCGAAATGGAACGGCGGCTGGAACTGCCGTACTTCTGGGACGCCATGGCGCGCTCGGCACGTGGCATCGTCGATGCGTACACGCTGGGTGGTCAGCACGGGCTGTGGCGTCAGGCCGAGCGGGTGCTCGCACCGACCCAGCTCGTGTACGGCGGACGGGACCGGCTCGTCTCGTACCGGATGGCACGCAGGGCGTCCGCGGCCTTCCGCGATTCGCGGCTGCTGGCCCTGCCCGACGCGGGGCACGTGGCGATGATGGAGTACCCGGAGGCGGTCGCCCAGGCGTTCCGGGAACTGCTCGACGAAGACGGCGGGAGCTGATCCGGGGCGTGGGACGACACAGTCGAAAGGGCCCTGGGCTCAATGCCCCTGAGGCCGGGTCCGCCCCGGCGGAATCGGGTGCCGGGCGCGAGGCCACCAGGCCGGCACCCGGCAACGGCCGACGCAGGCGGCCGGGCGAGGCGCCACCGGCCACCGGCGGCCCCACCCCGTTCCAGGGCGCGCCCCAGGTGCGCGGCGGCCACCCGGAGCAGCGTGAACCCGGCGGCGGCTGGGGCGCCGGAACCGTCGAGCGGCCGGGTCCGGCGCGTGGCGGACCCGGCCGCACCGGTGTCCAGGCCCCGGCGCCCGCGCGTCCGCAGGCTCAGGGGGCCGGCACCAAGCCGCTGCTGCCGGGACCGCGCAGGGAGTTCGTCGAGGCGTTCGACGCCCGGCCGTCCCGCGGCCCGGCACCGGAGCAGGACGCCCCGGCCGAGCCGTACGGCTCCCCCGGTGAGGGGGAGGGGCAGCCGCCCGGCGGCGAGGACGACGCGCCCAAGGACTCCAGAGGCGGCAGGGGCCGCACCTTCACCGGTATCGCGGCCGCCGCGGTGACCACGGTGCTCGCGGTGGTCGTGGCGGGCCAGGTCGCCCACGACGGCGGTGGCCGCTCGGGTGCCGCGCAGGCCGCGGGCGTCGACCGGGACGACACCGGCGGCGCCTCCCGTTCGGACGGCAGGAAGACCCCCGCGCCCAAGGTGGCGGTCAAGCCTCTGACGTACGAGCAGAAAATGGCGAAGCCCTATCCGCTGGCACCGAAACTCAAGGGTTCGGGGAAATTCGAAGCGGTCCCCGGAGCGGCGAAGGCCCCGGGCAAGGGGCACACACACGTCTACCGGATCGATGTCGAGAAGGGGCTCGGGCTCGACTCCGCGCTCTTCGCCGAGGCGGTCCAGAAAACCCTTAATGATGAACGCAGTTGGGCGCACGACGGCGCGATGACCTTCGAACGGATTTCCACCGGCGATCCGGATTTCGTGATCACGCTGGCCAGTCCGGGAACCACCGGAGTCTGGTGCGAGAAGTCGGGCCTGGACACGACCGTGGACAACGTCTCCTGCGACTCCGCCGCCACCGAGCGCGTGATGATCAACGCCTATCGCTGGGCCCAGGGCTCGTCCACCTTCGGCCCGGACAAGCTCTACTCCTACCGCCAGATGCTGATCAACCACGAGGTGGGCCACCGGCTGGGTCACAACCATGTGAGCTGCCGCACGCCGGGCACCCTCGCTCCGGTGATGCAGCAGCAGACCAAATCGCTCGATATCGACAACATTAAGTGCCGGCCCAACGCCTGGATGTACCCGAAGGGTTGAGCCCGGCCCGCGGTCGCGTGAGGGGGTGCGGGTCCGGTGTCCGGGGGGCCGGTCGCCGGACCGCCGGGGGTGATCTCCCGATCATCGTGTCCGAATGGTGAGACGACCGTCTCATGTCGCGTTGACGTCGTGCCGTCTGTCGCGCATATTTCTCGGCATGTCACACAGCCCCCTCACCTCCGAACGCGCAGCCATCGAGCTGGCGCTCATCGGTGTGACCGGGCACAGTGTCGCCGACGTCGACTGTTGCTGACGCCTGCCCGAGTGCGCGTCGGCCCCCGCCGTCCGAGCCCTGACGGGCCCGCCGGCCCCTTCCCGACTGCCGCACCGGGCGTACTCCGTCCGCAGGCGCGGCAGTTACCAGTGTTCCGGTCCCGGTACCGACCGGTCGTACGCACATGTCCCTCTCGCCGCCTGCACGGATCCGTTCCCGTATCCCCCACCCAGGCAGTTCTCCGAGAGGTCATCTTCCGATGCGTCAACCGTCCGTCATATCGCGCCGCGCAGCAGCGGCCGCCGCAGTACTCGTCGTGGCCGCAACCGCCGCGGCCTGCGGGCCAGAGGGCAGCGGCAAAGGGAGCGACGACAGCTCCGGCGCGGCGGGCGCGCCCAAGAAGGGCGGCACGCTGACCGTCCTGAACAGCGCCCCGCAGGAGGACTTCGACCCCGGCCGGCTCTACACCTCCGGCGGCGGCAACGTCCCCTCACTCGTCTTCCGCACCCTCACCACCCGCAACCGGGAGGACGGCGCGGCCGGCTCGAAGGTCGTCCCCGACCTGGCGACCGACCTCGGCAGGCCCAGCAAGAACGCCACCGTCTGGACGTACACGCTCAAGGACAACCTCAAGTACGAGGACGGCACCGCGATCACGAGCGCCGACATCAAGTACGGCGTCGAGCGCTCCTTCGCCGCCGAACTCTCCGGCGGCGCGCCCTACCTGCGCGACTGGCTGATCGGCGGGGCCGGCTACCAGGGCCCGTACAAGGACAAGAAGGGCCTCGACTCGATCGAGACGCCCGACGCGAAGACCATCGTCTTCCACCTCAACAAGCCCGAGGGCGAGTTCCCCTTCCTGGCCAGCCAGACGCAGACCACTCCCGTGCCCAAGGCCAAGGACACCGGCACGAAGTACGAGGAGCACCCGCTCTCCTCCGGCCCGTACAAGGTCGTCAAGAACGAGGGCGACGGCGAGCGCCTCGTCCTGGAGCGCAACACCCACTGGTCGGCCGCCACCGACGAGGAGCGCAAGGCCTACCCCGACCGGATCGACGTCCGCTCCGGCCTCGACTCCGCCGTCATCAACCAGCGGCTGTCCGCCTCGCAGGGCGCCGACGCCGCCGCCGTCACCACCGACACCAACCTCGGACCGGCCGAGCTCGCCAAGGTCAGCGGTGACAAGAAGCTCGCCGCCCGGGTCGGCACCGGCCACTTCGGCTACAGCAACTACATCGCCTTCAACCCGAAGGTGAAGCCGTTCGACAACCCGAAGGTGCGCCAGGCGATCTCGTACGCCGTCGACCGCACCTCCGTCGTCAACGCCGCGGGCGGCTCCTCGCTCGCCGAGCCCGCCACCACCTTCCTGCCCGACCAGGCCTCCTTCGGCTACACGCCGTACGACGCCTTCCCGGCCGGAAAGAACGGCAACGCGGCCAAGGCGAAGGAGCTGCTGAAGGAGGCCGGATATCCCAAGGGGCTGACCGTCACCCTCACGCACGACAACGAGAAGAACTTCGCCACCAGCCCCGAGATCGCCACCGCGCTCCAGGAGGCGCTGAAGAAGGCCGGCATCACCGTCAAGCTCCGGGGCCTTGAGGACAACGCCTACTCGGACACCGTCTACAACGTGAAGACCGAGCCCGGCTTCTTCCTCGCCGGCTGGGGTGCCGACTGGCCCTCGGGCGGCCCGTTCTTCGCGCCGATCTTCGACGGACGCCAGATCGTCAAGGCCGGCTACAACTTCAACTCCTCCCAGCTGAACGACCCCGCGGTCAACAAGGAGATCGACGAGATCAACAAGCTGACCGACCTGAGCGCCGCCGCCAAGCGCTGGGGCGCGCTCGACAAGAAGGTCGGTGAGCAGGCGCTGACCGTGCCGCTGTTCCACCCGGTCTACAAGCGCCTGTACGGCGAGTCCGTCAAGAACATCGTGATCAGCGACTGGACCGGCGTGCTCGACATCTCGCAGGTCGCGGTCAAGTAGCCATGACCGAAGCACTGCTGGTCAAGGGGGCGGGGGCCGTCGAGGCCCCCGCCCCCGGGGCCCATCCGTTCTGGCGGCGGCTGCGCACCAGGCGCTCCGCCCTGGTCGCCGCCGTCCTCGTCGCCCTGCTGGTCCTGACCGCCCTCGCCGCACCGCTGCTCGCGGGCATCGAGGGCCAGAACCCCACCACGTACCACCCGGATCTCGTCGACTCCGCCACCGGCGGGGTGCCGCTCGGCTCCTTCGGCGGGATCAGCGCCGAGCACTGGCTCGGCGTCGAACCGCTCACCGGACGCGACCTCTTCGCCCGCGTCGTCTACGGCGCCCGCGTCTCGCTCGGCGTGGCGCTCGGCGCGACGCTGCTCCAGGTCGCCATCGGCGTCGCCGTCGGCCTCGCGGCCGGACTCGGCAACCGCTTCGTCGACCAGGTGTTCAGCCGGATCACCGACGTCATGGTCGCCCTGCCGGTCATGGTCGCCGCCCTCGGCGCGCTCGCCGTCGTGCCGGCCGGATTCCCGCGCCCGGTACTGATCGCGCTGCTCGTCGGACTGGTCGGCTGGACCCACATCTCCAAGATCGTGCGCGCGAAGACCCTCGCCCTGAAATCGCTCGACCACGTCGCCGCCGCCCGGCTGAGCGGCTGGGGGCCCTGGCAGATCGCCCGGCGCGAGCTGCTGCCCGCGCTGGCGGCGCCCGTCATCACGTACGCCGTCCTGCTCTTCCCGTCCAACATCGTCGTCGAGGCGGCGCTGTCCTTCCTCGGCGTCGGCATCAAGCCGCCCACGCCGTCCTGGGGACAGATGCTCAGTGACGCCGACACCTGGTACCAGGCCGCGCCCACCTATCTGCTGATCCCGGCCGGACTGCTCTTCGTCACCGTGCTGGCGCTCACCGTCCTCGGCGAGGGCGTGCGCACCGCGCTCGACCCGCGCGCCGCCTCCCGGCTGCGGATCGGCACCGGCGCGAAGAAGGAGGCCGGGGCATGACGTCCTTCCTGCTGCGGCGCCTGGGCGGAGCGCTCTTCGTACTGCTCGCCCTCAGCGTCGTCGTCTACGCCGCGTTCTACGTGGCACCCGGCAACGTCGCGCAGATCGCCTGCGGTCCGCGCTGCTCGCCCGCCCAGGTCGCCCAGGTCAGCGAACAACTGCGGCTCGACGACCCGGTGTACCTGCAGTACGCGCACTTCCTCCAGGCCCTGGTCACCGGCCGCGACTACTCCACCGGAACCGGTGTGGTGCACTGCCAGGCCCCCTGCCTCGGACTCTCGTACCAGAGCGGCCAGCAGGTCACCCAGCTGATCGTCGCCAAGCTGCCGGCCACCGCCTCGCTCGCCGTCGGCGCCTTCGTGCTGTGGATGGTGCTCGGGGTCGGCACCGGAGTGCTCTCGGTGTGGCGGCGCGGCCGCGCCACCGAGCGCGTCCTCACCGGGATCACCCTGGCCGGCATGGCCACGCCGGTCTTCGTGATCGGTCTGCTGCTGATCATCATCTGCGTCACCGCGCTGCAGATCCTGCCGTTCCCGGACTACGTGCCGTTCACGGACGATCCGGAGCAGTGGGCCTGGAACCTGCTGCTGCCCTGGATCTCCCTGGCACTCGTCTCCGCCGCCCCGTACGCGCGGATGACCCGCGCCTCGATGCTGGAGACGCTCGCGGAGGACCATGTGCGCACCTTCAGGGCGTACGGGGTCAGCGAACGCGTGATCGTCGGACGGCATGCCCTGCGCGGCGCGCTCGCCCCGGTGATCGCGCTCGGCGCCGTGGACATCGGCGCGATGTTCGGCGGCGCCGTGCTCACCGAGTCCCTCTTCGGGATTCCGGGGGTCGGCCGCGAACTCGTCGCGGCCGTACGGAACGTGGACCTCCCGGTCGTCGTCGGCCTGGTGCTCGTCACCGGGTTCTTCGTCGTCCTCGCCAATGCCGTCGCGGACATTCTGCAGGCGATGGCCGACCGTCGGGTGGTGCTGTCATGAGCCTCGTCGAGGTCACCGATCTCTCGATCTCCTTCGGCGACGTGCACGCGGTGCGCGGACTGTCGTTCTCGCTGGAGGCGGGCGGCGCGCTCGGCGTCGTCGGTGAGTCCGGCTCCGGCAAGAGCGCCTCCGCATACGCCCTGCTCGGACTGCACCGGGGGACCGGCGCGAAGGTCGGCGGCTCGGTCCGGGTCGCGGGCGTGGACGTCCAGGCCGCCGGGGACGCCGAACTGCGCGGGCTGCGCGGGGCGAAGGCCGCGATGGTCTTCCAGGACCCGCTCTCCTCGCTGGACCCGTACTACGCGGTGGGCGACCAGATCGCCCAGGTGTACCGGGTCCACAACCGGGTCTCCCGGCGGGCGGCCCGGACCAGGGCCGTCGAGGTGCTGGACCGGGTCGGCATTCCCGACGCGGTACGCCGCTCCCGCTCCCGGCCGCACGAGTTCTCCGGCGGGATGCGGCAGCGCGCGCTGATCGCGATGGCGCTGGCCTGCGAGCCGGAGCTGCTGATCGCGGACGAGCCGACGACCGCGCTCGACGTCACCGTCCAGGCCCAGATCCTCGACCTGCTGCACGACCTGCGCCGGGAGACGGGCATGGGGCTGCTGCTGGTCACCCATGACGTGGGCGTGGCGGCGGAGTCGGTGGACGAGGTGCTGGTCATGCGGTCGGGCCTCGCGGTGGAACGGGGGCCTGTGGCCGAGGTCCTGCGCGCGCCGCGCGAGCCCTACACCAAGGCGCTGCTCTCCGCGGTTCCGCGCATCGCTCCGGAGCCGGGCGGTACGGGCGGTTCGGCCGGGGACACTGTCCCCGACACGGCCGAGGTGCTCGTCGAGGCCGACGGCCTGCGGCAGGTGTTCGGGCGGGGGAAGTCCGCCCTGGCCGCCGTGGACGGGGTCTCCCTCACCGTCCGCCACGGCGAGACGCTCGGCATCGTCGGGGAGAGCGGCAGCGGCAAGACCACCCTCGGGCGGATGCTCGTCGGCCTCCTGGAGCCCACCTCCGGCCGGCTCAGCCGGGTGGACCGGGTGCAGATGGTCTTCCAGGACCCGGTCTCCTCGCTCAACCCGCGCCGATCCGTGGGCGAGTCCGTCGCGGACCCGCTGCGGGCGCGCGGGCAGCGCGACGAGAGCGCGATCAGGGCGCGCGTACGGGACCTGCTGGAGCGCGTCGGGCTCGATCCGGAGCAGTACGACCGCTATCCGCACGAGTTCAGCGGCGGACAGCGCCAACGCGTCGGCATCGCGCGGGCGCTGGCCGCGGAGCCCAGGCTGATCGTCTGCGACGAGGCGGTCTCCGCCCTCGACGTGACGACCCAGGCCCAGGTGACCGCGCTGCTGGCCGAACTCCAGCGGGAACTGGGACTCGCGCTGGTCTTCATCGCGCACGATCTCGCGGTCGTCCGGCAGGTCAGCGACCGGGTGGCCGTCATGCGCCACGGCCGGATCGTCGAGGAGGGCCCGGTGGAACAGGTCTACGGAGCGCCCCGCGACCCGTACACCAGGCAGCTCCTGGCAGCCGTTCCGGCGCTCGATCCGGCCCTCGCGGTGGTCCGCCGTGCGGCGCGGGCGGAGGCCGCCGCTGCCTGACCGTACGTAGCCGACCGCCTCTATAGCGCGACGGAACGCTACAGGGGTGGGAAAGTTACGCCGGTTCACCCCTTTCGGTGGTGCGACGGACAACCGTCCGTCGCACCACCGGCGTATCCGCTTACGGTCGTCCCGCTGCGAGTCGCCGATCCAACGGTGGCCGCCCACAAGGGAGATCGGGGGTGTGCTCGTGCGGATCGGACTCCTCACCGACGGTGGTTATCCGTATGCGACCGGTGAGTCCAGACTCTGGTGCGACCGTCTGGTGCGGGGGCTGTCGCAACACGAGTTCGATCTCTTCGCGCTGAGCCGGGACGCCGAACAGGAGGCGCGCGGCTGGGTCCAGCTCCCCCTCCAGGTGAGCCGGGTGCGGACGGCGCCGCTGTGGACCGCCGACGAGGACGCCCTGGGCCTGCACGCCCCCAGGGGGCTGCTCGCACGACTGCTCACCGGCGGGGGCGCGCACTCCTACGGACGGCGTGAACGACGGCGCTTCACCACCCACTTCACGGCGCTCGCGACCGCGGTCTGCGCCGCGGGCGCGTCCCTGGCCGAGCGGGGCGACGGCCCCGAGGACGGGCTGCCCGGCGATGACGGACGGCCCGTTGCGGGCGCGCGGCCGGATGGGGACGCGCGTTTCACAGATGCCGGACGGCTTGCCGATGACGCGCGTTTCACCGATGACGCGCGGTTCACGGACGGCCTCTACGGGCTGGCCGAACTGGCCTGCGAACACGGCGGGCTTCCCGCGGCGCTCCGCTCCGAGACCGCGGTACGGATCCTGGAGGCGGCCTGCCGCGCGCCCGGCACCGGCCGCACCGTCCAGGCCGCCACCGTCCCCGACCTCCTCGCCTTCGCCGCGGAACTCGACCGGGTGCTCCGCCCGCTCTCCCTCGACTGGTACGACGAGGAGGGCCTCGGTGCCGTGGACCTCTGCCACGCCGCCTCCGGAGGCGCCGCCGCCCTGCCCGGCCTGCTGGCCAAACGCTTCTTCGGCGTGCCGCTGCTGGTCACGGAGCACTCCGTGCGCCTGCGGTCGCACTACCTCGCGGCGGCCGGCACCCCGCTCAGTGCGCCGGTGCGCGCCCTCCTCGCGAACTTCCACGGCCGGCTCGCCGCCGAGGTGTACCGCCAGGCCGCGCTGATCACCCCGGGCAACACCCACGCCCGCCGTTGGCAGGAGCGCTGCGGCGCGGACCCCGCCAAGGTGCGCACGGTCTACCCCGGCATGGAGTCGGGCCGGTTCGCGGCGCTGGGCGAGACCGAGGGCGACGGCGGCCCGGACGCCCTGGTGTGGGTCGGCCGGATCGAGCCCGCCAAGGACCTGGTCGCCCTGCTGCACGCCTTCGCGGAGGTGCGCAGGGCAGAGCCCGACGCCCGGCTGCGGATCATCGGCGCGGCGGCCCAGGGGCCGGAGGGTGCCGGCTACCTCGCCCAGTGCCGGGCGCTCGCCGCCCAGCTCTTCCCGGACGAGGCCGCCGGAGCGCACGCCGTGGGCGACAACCCGGTCTCCTTCGAGGAGATCGGCGGGGCCGAGGTCCCCGACCTCGCCCAGGCGTACGCGGCCGGCGGGATCGTGGTGCTCTCCAGCGTGGTCGAGGGCTTCCCGATCAGCCTGGTCGAGGCGATGTTCTGCGGCCGGGCCACGGTCTCCACCGATGTCGGCGCGGTCGTCGAGGTGATCGGCGGGACGGGGCTCGTGGTGCCGCCGCGCAATCCCCGGGCGCTCGCGGACGCCTGTCTGGCGCTGCTGCGCGACCCCGAGCGCCGTGCGCGCCTGGGTGCGGCCGCCCGCGCCCGCGCGCTCGAACTCTTCACGGTCGAACAGAACCTCGCGGCATTTCGCTCCATTTACCTGGAGCTGATCGCTCGGGCGCCGGTGCGCAGGGGCGCGGCGACGGCGAACGAGGACGGCGGACCGCGCCCCTTCGCCACCCCGCCGGAGGCCCATGTCCTCGACCTGTGGCCGGAGCCGGACGAAGGCCTCGCCCCGGGACCGGCCGAGCGCACACCCAGCTGGGCCGGGAGCGGAGTCTGCGCGGGGGCGCGCGGAGCGGGGGACGGCGATGCGTGACCAGGAAGCGGCCGGACCGGGCCGCCGTACGGACCGGACCGGGACACCCGGCGCCCCCGGTGAGGAGCACGGAGGAACGACGATGGGCCGCCCGACCGAGGTACCCGGTACACCGGCGACCGGAAGTGGCTGGGACCCCCGCTCGCGGGCGCTCGTCCCCGGTTCACCGGCCGGGTCAGGGGGGACGGCGAAGGTCGGGTCAGGGGGGACGGCGAAGGCCGGGACCGCCCCTGAGCCCCCCGAGACGCCGGCTCAAGTCGCCCCGGAGCACGTGACCCAGCCCGCCGCGCACTCCACGTCCGCCGCGCCCGGCGCGCACTCCACCTCCTCCGCCTCCTCCGCGCTCTCCCCCCGCGCCCCCGAGATCGCGCACGCCGCCCCGGCGCGCAAGCTCAGTACCGGGCGGCGCGGTCCCGCCGACCCGGTGAAGGCGCTCATGCACCGGCACCGCGAACTCTGCGAACGCGCCGTCGACCCGCTGGAGATCGCCGCCGGGCTCGAAGCCCACGGCGTCACCGACCGCACCGCCGCCCGCTACCGGCACCGTGACGTCTTCTCGCTCGCGGAGGAGCTGTTCGCACGGGTACCGGGTATCCCGCGGGAGCCCGTCGCGGTGCTCTCCGCTCCGGCGCGTGACATCCGGACGCGCGCCGCGTGGTCGCTCCGGGCGCTGCTGCCGGGCGCCGCCTGCCTGGCGACCCTGCTCACGCTGCGGCTCACCGACGGGGTGCTCGGCGGCGAGGCACGGCTCGCCATCGGCAGCGGCGGTGCCCTCCTCGCGTTCGTCGGGCTCGCCGTCGCCCTGCGCACCGGGCCGCTCTCCACCGGCGGCCGCGCCACGGGAGCCGCCAACCTGTACGGCTGCTGGCTGCTCGGCTACGCCCTGTACGGCGAGGCCCTGCTCCACCAGGTGCTCAGCGGCGGACCGGAAGGCCCCTGGGACATCACCCCGGCGCCGCTGCTCGGGCTCGCCGTCGCGGTCGCCCCGGCCGCCTGGTGCGCGCACCTCTTCTCGGTGCACGCGCACCGCAAACTCAACGGCAGCCGCGCACTCGAGGAGTTCGCGGCAGGCGTGCGCCCCCTGCTGTTCGGCGCCGTCACGGCCTTCCTCTGCGCCGTCACCGGGCTGCTGTACCTGGCCGGACTCGGGACCGGGGGCGGAGCACCCGTCGGGGCGGCCGGACTCGGGGTACTGCTCCTGTTGGCCCGGCTCCTCACCGTCCACGGCTTCCCCGAACCGGCCGCCACCGGACTCGCCGCCGCCTGCGCCGTCGAGGCCGCCGCCCCCGCCCTGGTCCTGGCCGGGCGGCTGCCCGGTCTCCACCCCCTCGCCCGGCCCGTCGACGCCCTCGTGGCGGCGGCGGGCGCCGGAGCCGTACCCGCCGTGGCCTGTGGCGCTGCCGCGCTCGGCCTGCTGACCACCGCCACCGTCGCGCTCTCCCGAGCCTCCGCCCACACCGCCGCCTGACGCACACCACGACGCACCACCGACACCCCGCGGAGCCGACGCCGCGGGTCCCTTCCCGCACCGTACGCAACTGCCTCAAGGAGACACCGGACATGACCCCCCAATACCTCGCACCGGCAGCCCGCCGTCGGCACCCAGGGGGCGCACGATGAGGGTGCTGCTGCTCGGAGCCAACGGATTCCTCGGCCGGTTCGTCGCCGACCGGCTGCTCGCCGACCCGGCCGTACACCTCACGGCGCTCGGCCGCGGTGACGACGCCGACGTACGGTTCGACCTCGCCAGCGGCAGCCCGGGAGCCCTCACCCGCTTCCTGGACGCCGTCCACCCCGGAGTCGTCGTCAACTGCGCGGGCGCCACCCGCGGCGGGGCGCGCGACCTGACCCGCCACAACACCGTCGCCGTCGCCACCGTCTGCGAGGCGATGCGGCGCAGCGGCTGCACCGCCCGGCTGGTCCAGGTCGGCTGCTCCTCCGAGTACGGCCCCTCGCAGCCCGGCTCGTCCACCGCTGAGGACGCCATCCCGCGCCCCGGCGGCCCGTACGGCGTCAGCAAGCTCGCCGCCACCGAACTCGTCCTCGGCTCCGGCCTCGACGCGGTGGTGCTGCGGGTCTTCTCGCCGGTCGGCCCCGGCACCCCGGCCGGTTCCCCGCTCGGCCGGCTCGCGGAGGCGATGCGCCGCGCCATGCAGTCCGGTGACGGCGAGCTGAAGCTCAGCGGCCTCGGCGTGCAGCGCGACTTCGTCGATGTGCGCGACGTCGCGCGCGCCGTGCACGCCGCCTCGCTCTCCGCCGCCCAGGGCGTCGTCAACATCGGCACCGGCCGGGCCGTGCGCCTGCGTGACGCCGCCGCCGTACTCGCCAAGGTCGCCGGGTACGCCGGTGCGCTCCACGAGCTGGACACGCCCCCTGCCCGGCTGCCCATCGGCGCCCCCCGCACCTCCGCCGAATCGGTCATGGAGCACCTCTCGGCCACCCCGTCGCCCTACCCGGACGGCTGCGGCGCCTGGCAGCAGGCAGACGTCCGCACGGCCAGGGACCGGCTCGGCTGGCGCCCCCGGATCAACCTGGAGGAGTCCCTCGCGGACATCTGGATGGAGGCGGCGTGCCGTATCTGACCAGCAGCGGTACGGCCCGCCGCACCAGCGGCGCGGACCGGCTCGGCTTCGGCGTCCCCGGCTACGCCCACCCGCTGCTCGCACCCGTCGAATGGGCCGAGCTGACCCGCCCCGGCACCCCGCTGCACTGGGCCGTCCTCGACATCGACAACGGCCCCGGCACCCGTCCCGACCCGCACTGCCTGGAGGCCGCGGGCCGACTCCGTAACGCCCGTGAACGGGCCGTGCACGGCGAGGAGGCGCTGGACACCGTACGGGCCTCCGCCGGCCGGCTGCTCGGCCGGCTCGATCTGGCCTTCGGCAACCGGCCGTTCGACGAACTGCTCACCGACGCCCGGTCCTTCCTGGACTGGTACCGCGTCGACGGCTTCTACCTCGACCGGTGCCCGGCCGACCGCCCCGGCCTCCCGGCGGTGCGCCGGCTCACCAGCACGCTCGCCGCGCTCCTGGCGGACTGCGACAGCGCGCGGGACGGCGGGCACCTGGTGCTCGGCCACGACACCCACCCGTACCCCGGCTACGCGGAGGCCGCCGACCAGCTCGTCACCTTTCGCGGCCCGTGGACCGACTACCGCTGGTCGCAGGTTGCGGAGTGGACCGCCGCCTATCCGCCCGGCCGGTTCGCGCACTTCGTCCACGGCGTCCCGCGCAGCCATCTGGAGGAGGCGATGCGGATCGCGCGCTGGCAGGGCGCCGGGACGATCTTCTTCACCGACCGCACCGGGGCGGCGGATCCGGCGCACAGGCGTGGACAAACCAATCCATTCGCGACGCTGCCCAGCTACTGGGACGAAATCGTCTCGCGGATCGGACCTGGTATCTCGGAATGAGAGGGGGCGTGGCAGTGTTACCGCAAGAACAACCGTACGTAGTCGAAGTACGTAGAAACCGACCACCTGCATTGTTGAGGTTCCTGTGTCGCTGCCACCCCTGGTCGAGCCAGCTGCTGAGCTCACCGTCGACGAGGTCCGCAGGTACTCCCGCCACCTGATCATCCCCGATGTCGGGATGGACGGGCAGAAGCGGCTGAAGAACGCGAAGGTGCTCTGTGTGGGCGCCGGCGGTCTCGGCTCGCCGGCCCTGATGTACCTGGCCGCCGCCGGTGTCGGAACGCTCGGCATCGTGGAGTTCGACGAGGTCGACGAGTCGAACCTGCAGCGCCAGATCATCCACAGCCAGGCCGATATCGGCAAGTCCAAGGCCTTGTCGGCCAAGGAGACCGTGCAGGGGATCAACCCCCTGGTCAACGTGATCCTTCACGAGGAACGGCTCGAAGCCGAGAACGTGATGGACATCTTCGCCCAGTACGACCTGATCGTGGACGGCACGGACAACTTCGCCACCCGCTATCTCGTCAACGACGCGGCCGTGCTGCTGAACAAGCCGTACGTCTGGGGTTCCATCTACCGGTTCGACGGCCAGGCGTCCGTCTTCTGGTCAGAGCACGGCCCCTGCTACCGCTGCCTCTACCCGGAGCCGCCGCCCCCCGGCATGGTTCCCTCCTGCGCAGAGGGCGGCGTGCTGGGCGTGCTCTGCGCGTCCATCGGCTCCATCCAGGTCAACGAGGCCATCAAGCTGCTCGCCGGAATCGGTGACCCGCTCGTCGGCCGGCTGATGATCTACGACGCGCTGGAGATGCAGTACCGCCAGGTCAAGGTCCGCAAGGACCCCGACTGCGCGGTCTGCGGCGAGAACCCGACCGTCACCGAACTCATCGATTACGAGGCCTTCTGCGGCGTCGTGTCCGAGGAGGCCCAGGAGGCGGCGCTCGGCTCCACGATCACTCCCAAGCAGCTCAAGGAGTGGATGGACGCGGACGAGAAGATCGAGCTGATCGACGTCCGGGAGCCGAACGAGTTCGAGATCGTCGCGATCCCCGGCGCGAAGCTCATCCCGAAGAACGAGTTCCTGATGGGCAACGCCCTCCAGGACCTCCCGCAGGACAAGCGCATCGTGCTGAACTGCAAGACCGGTGTCCGCAGCGCGGAGGTCCTCGCGGTCCTCAAGTCGGCGGGCTTCGCGGACGCGGTGCACGTCGGCGGCGGCGTGATCGGCTGGGTCAACCAGATCGAGCCCGAGAAGCCGGTGTACTAGAACGTTTTCGAAGGGGCCGGTCCGCATCACGCGGACGCTGTTGGCGAATGCCCCTTCACTCCGTCCCATCGGATTTATCCGGTGGGACGGAGTGCTGCGAAGTGTGAGGTGCGTGTTGGGGCGAGTGGGGTGCCTGTGAGCCAGGCGTCGAGGCGGGTGAGGTTCATTCCGGCTGCGGTCAGCAGGTGTTGCAGGTGGGTTTTGGGATGGCCTCGGTAGCGGGACCTGCGCAGCCCGAAGGCGCGGACGCCCTGGGAGATGGTGCCTTCGATGCCGGCTCGGTGCTTGTAGCGTTGTTTCCATGGGTCGGTTTGCTGGTCGAGCCGGGCTGTGCGGAGGGCTTCGTGTTCGTCGCGGTGCCGCAGGGTGATCTCGCGTCCCATGTAGGCGACGCCGCGGGTGCACTGGTCGCGTGAGGGGCAGGGGCGGCAGTCCGCGGGTGAGAATCGGGCGCGGATCACGGGGCCTGACGAGCGTCGCCCGTCGTGCTGCCACTGTCTGCTGGTCCTGCCGTTCGGGCAGGTCACCTGCTTGTTGTCCCAGTCGACGGCGAAGGCGTCGATGCTGTAGCCGTTGTTCGCGGCGGCCTGCCAGCCGGTGTTGGCCCCGACCGGTCCCACCAGTTCGATGCCATGGTCACGGCGGGCGGCGACCAGGTGTGCGGCATCGACGTAGCCGGCGTCGACCAGATGGACATCAGGCAACAGGTCCCGGCGGGCGAGAGCGTCGTGGATCTGGTCGGTGACCTGGACGTCGGCAGTGGCAGCGGTGGTGGTGATGACCTCGGTGATCAGGTGTGGGGCATCGGGTTCGCAGGTTTCGGTCAGATGAACCTTGTAGCCGCACCAGGCCCGGTCGCGTTTGGCCCCGTTGCGGGCGTCCGGATCATAGGCCGAGCGGATCCGTAACTGCCCAGGCGGGCAGTCCTTCGGCTTGCGCCAGCTCACCTCACCGCCGCTGACCTGGTATTCCTGCACCCACATCCGCCGTAGGAACTCCACGGCCGGCAGCTCCCGCAGCCAGGCAGGCGCGTCAACGGACCACACAGCTTGCAGGAGCGTCATGCCGTCCTGGCCGACCTGTTCGGCGTGGCTGAGCCGGGCAGCCCAGCGGCTGGGGAACTTCGTGTCCTCCGGCCGGGCGGAGTACCGGTCGAACCACTCCGGCGGCGTCCGCTCGGCCAGCCACTGCGGAGCCGCGACCGCCAGTGCGTTCAGTGCCGCTCGCATCGCCTCGACGACGGACTCCAGCCGGTTCACCTCCCGCACCGCCGCCAGCACATGCGTGGCATCACTGCGCTGACGTCCACCGGCCTTGAGCAGCCCGGCCGCCGAAACGCTCTCCAGGACCGCATCCAGCACCCCGGCCTCGACGCCACCGGCGATGAGCCGTCCACGGAACTCGCTCAGCACGGAGAAATCGAAGCCCGGATCGGTCAGCTCCAGCCCGAGCGCGTATTTCCAGTCGATCCTGGAGCGCACCGCGTGAGCGGCCTGCCGGTCCGACATCCCTTCGGCGAACTGCAACACCAGCACCATCGCCAACCGGCCCGGCGACGCCGCAGGCCGCCCCCGACCCGAGAAAAGACCCGCGAACTCCACATCGGTGAAGACCGGCCCGAGCACATCTCTCACCCGGACTGCCAAGCACCCCTTCGGGAAGGCCGCGCGGGCCACCCTGACCGTCTCCGCCGGCACCTCGCCAGGCACACCAGGACGCAACGACATCTGCCCACCCCAAACACAACGTCGGCCTGACCCACCAACGAGATGGATCAGGCCGACGTCACGACGAAGGGGCATTCGCCAACAGCATCCGCATCACGCGGGCCGGCCCCTTCGGCGTGTCCACCGTTCGTCGCTACGAGCAGGTCTTGCCGTCCGCCGGGACCTTCCCGTCCAGGAAGTACGTGTCCACCGTCGACGTCACACAGGTGTTCCGGCCGTAGGCGCCGTGCCCCTCGCCCTTGTTGGTGAGCAGCACGCCGACGCCCTTGCCCAGCTCGTCCGCCATCTTCCGGGCACCCTCGTACGGGGTCGCCGGGTCGCCCGTCGTCCCCACGACCAGGATCGGACCGGACCCCGGAGCGCTCGCCTCCGGGTTGTCGCGCTCACCCTTCACCGGCCAGTCCGAGCACCAGCCCGCCGTGTCCCAGGCCAGGAAGGCACCGAAGACCGGCGACAGCTTCTCGAACTCGGGTAGCAGCGCCTTCGCGTCGGCCACGGTCGGTCGGGCGTCGCTGTCCGCGCAGGAGATGGCCCGCTGCGAGTGGCTCTCGGTGCCGTAATGGCCCTTCTCGTCACGGCTGTTGTACGAGTCGGCCAGCTGGAGCAGCATGCCGCCCCGGCCGCCCTCCGCCTCGTCCAGTGCCTGGGTCAGGAACGGCCAGCTGTCCTTGGAGTAGAGCGGCATCACGATGCCCGTGATGGCCAGCGACTCGTTGAGCTCGCGGGACGTGCCGGTCGGCAGCGGCTTCTTGTCGATCCGCGCCAGCAGCCGGGCGATGCGCAGGGTGCCGGCCTTCGGGTCCTGGCCGCGGTCCTTGAGGTAGTTCTCCAGCGCCCGCTGGAAGCCGGTCGCCTGGTTGCGGGCGTGCCCGACGGCGTCCGCCGTGGGGTCGACGACGGCGTCCAGGACGGCGCGGCCCACGTTGGCGGGGAAGAGGTGTGCGTACGTGCCGCCCAGCTCGGTCCCGTACGACATGCCGAAGTAGGTCAGCTTCCGGTCGCCGAGCACCTCGCGGATCAGGTCCATGTCGCGGGCGGCGTTCGACGTGCCGACGAACGGCAGGACCTTGCCGGAGCGGCGCTCGCAGCCGGCGCCGAAGTCCGCGCCGTCCTTCATGAACGCCGCCTCCTCCGCCGCCGTGTCCGGAGTCATGTCCACCTTCCGGGCGGCGTCCTCCTGCTCCTGGTCGGAGCGGCACCGCACTCCGGCGCTCCCTGCCACCCCGCGCGGATCGAAGCCCACCAGGTCGTAGCGGGTGTTGAGCTTCTCGTACGAACCGGCGGCACGCGGCAGGATGGAGACGCCGGAACCGCCGGGGCCGCCGAAGTTGAACAGCATCGAGCCGAGGCGCCGGCCCTTGTCGCGGGCCTCCTTGCGGATCAGCGCGATCCCGATCGTGTCGCCCGCCGGCTTCGCGTAGTCCAGCGGGACGCGGACCGTCGCGCAGCGCCAGTCCGCACCGGGAGCGGTCCCGCCCTCGGGTGCCTCGCAGCGCTTCCAGTCCGGGTGCTGCGAGGTGAGCGAGCCGGGCAGTGCGGGAAGCCCCGCGGGCTTCCCGTCCGCGGTGGACGAGGCCGCGGCGGACGGTGAGTCGGCCGTACCGCCGTCCACCGCCCTGCCGGGCTTGTCGTCCGTACCGTCGTCGCAGCCCGCGAGCGCCCCCGCCAGCAGCAGCGCGGCGGCTGCCAGCGCCCCGGCCCGTGCGTATGAGACCACGTGCGTCCCTCCCCTGTGTCCCCCCGTGTTCGCCCTGCCCGGTCGGCAGTTCGCCCATCGTAGGACGGTGCTGGGACGGGGTAGGACGGCGTAGGACGGTGCCGGGACGGCCTTACCCGCACACCGTTCCGGCCGGTGGCACCTTGCCGTCCAGCAGATAGCCGCCCACCGCCTTCTGCACGCAGGCGTTGCCGCTGTTGTACGCGCCGTGCCCCTCACCCTTGTACGTTATCTCCACGCCGACGCCCTTGCCGAGCTCCTCGGCCATCGCCTTCGCGCCCTTGTAGGGGGTCGCCGGGTCGCCGGTGTTGCCGATGACCAGCTGGGGCGCCGAACCGGGGGCGCTGACATCGGGGTGCGCCCAGACACCGGCCACCGGCCATTCGGTGCACGCCATCAGGCCCCAGCCCAGGTAGTCACCGAAGACCGGTGAGGCCTCGCGGAAGCGGGGAAGCTTCGCCTTGGTCTCCTCCAGCGTGAACCGTTCCTTGGAGTCGGCGCAGCTGATGGCGGTGTTGGCGGCGGCGGAGTTGTCGTAGTGGCCGTTGTCGGAGCGGCCGTTGAGGGAGTCGGCCAGCGCCAGCAGCAGCCCGCCGCTGCCGCCGTCTGCCTCGTCGATGCCCTGCTCCAGCAGCGGCCAGGTCTCCTTGGAGTACAGGGCCGCCGCGATGCCGGTGGTGGCCTGGGTCTGGGTCAGTTTGCGTGCACCGAGCCCGGCCACGGGCCGCTTCTCCAGCCGGTCCAGGAGGCCGGAGATCCCCTGCTCGACCCCGTCGGCGTCGGAACCCGGCAGCTTGCAGGCGTCGCCCCGCTTCGCGCAGTCCTCGGCGAAGTCGTCCAGCGCGAGCTGGAACCCCTTGGCCTGGCCGAGCGAGGACTGCTCGGCGTCCTCGGTCGGGTCCACCACCGCGTCCAGCACCGACCTGCCCACGTTCTTGGGGAACAAGTGCGCGTAGACACCGCCCAGTTCGGTGCCGTACGAGATGCCGAAGTAGTGCAGTTGGTGGTCGCCCAGCACCTGGCGCATCAGATCCATGTCGCGGGCGGCGTTCGTGGTCCCGACGAAGGGGAGCTCCTTGCCCGAGTTCTTCTCGCAGGCGGCCGCGTACGCCTTGGTGTCGTCGGTGAACGCCTTCTCCTCCGCGCCGTCGTCCGGTGTCCCGTCGGCCTGGTAGCGGGCGTCCAGCTGCTTGTCGGTCTCGCACCGCACGCCGTCGCTGCGGCCGACCCCGCGCGGGTCGAAGCTCACCAGGTCGTAGCGGGTGCGCAGCTTGTCGTACTCGGTGCCGAAGGCGGGCAGGGTGGCGACGCCGGAGGCGCCGGGGCCGCCGAAGTTGAAGATGAGGGAGCCGATGCGCTTCTTCTGGTCCACGGCCTTGGCACGGACGAGCGCCAGGCCGATGGTGTCGCCCGAGGGCTTGGCGTGGTCGAGCGGGACCTTCATGACGGAGCACTCCCAGACGGCCCCGCCGGGCAGCGGTGAGGGTGCGGCGCCGCCGCCCTCCGCCTGGGACGGGGCGGGGCAGCGCTTCCACGTCAGCCGCTGGGTGGCGAGGGCGGACGGACCGGGGCTCGCGGCGGCGTTCGCCGGGTGCGGCGAACCCTGCGAGCGGTCCGGTGCGTCGTTGTCACCGCCGTCCGAGCAGCCGGTGAGCGGAAGCAGCACGGTCACGGTGGCGGCGAGGGCCGCGGCGCGCAGGGCAGGGGAGGTCCTCATCGCTCCATCGTGCGGCGGGGGCGGGGAGGGTGCACGGGGCGCCGGTCCAAGCGGGTGGCCCGCTGCCCGGACCGGCGCTCCAGGGGCACTCCCTACAGCTCGCCCTTGCGGGTGAGGTGGTTGAAGCAGATCCAGCCGGGAAGCACCGGAAGCCACAGGGTCATCAGCCGGAACAGCAGCACCGCCGGGGCCGCGACCTCCTTCGGCAGGCCGACCGCGATCAGACCCAGCGTCAGCGCACCCTCGACCGCGCCCATACCGCCCGGGGTCGGCGCGGCGGAGCCCAGCGCGTTACCGGCGAGGAAGACCACCGCGATGCTCGCGTAGCTGAGGTGGGGGGTGTCGGGACCGCTGAACGCCCGGACCGACGCGTCCAGGCACATCACGAACAGGCCGGTGAGCAGCAGCATCCCGCCGATGCCGGTGAGCAGCTTCTGCGGCCGCTGTACGACGTCGAGCATGCGCGGTACGACCCCGGCGAACAGCGACCTCACCCGGGTCACCACGAACTTCCGCAGGAACGGGATCGCCGTCACGACCAGCACCAGCACCGCGACCGTCAGCAGCCCCGCGATCACGGTCCTGGACGGGGTGAGCGAGGACGGGGTCTTCTCTGTGCCGGTCAGATAGCCGAAGGCGCCGAGCAGCAGGATGTGGCAGCCGAGGCCGAACAGCTGCGAGGCACCGACACTCGCGACCGCCAGCCCCGGGCGTACGCCGGAGCGTTGCAGGAACCGGGTGTTCAGCGCGACACCGCCCACCGCGGCGGGCGCCACGATCTTCACGAACGACCCGGCGATCTGCGCCAGTACCGTCTTGCCGAACGGCACCCGCTCCGGCACGAAGCCCAGCAGGCTCATCGCCGCCGCGATGTAGCTGAGGGCGGAGAAGCCGAGCGCGGCCGCCACCCAGCCCCACTCCGCCTGTTCGACCACCGCACCGAAGTCGGCCTCCGTGACCTGCGAGATCAGGAAGTACGCGGCGATGGCGCCCGCGATGAAGCTGAGCAGGGTGCGCGGTTTGATGCGCTCCAGCCGGACCGGCTCGACCGGGGCCTGCGGCCGGATCAGCAGCACCTCCCGGCGGATCAGGGTGAGCAGATCCTCCTCGCGCGCCCCGTCCAGCGCGTCGTCCATGGCCCGCTTCTCGGCCTGCTTCTCGGTGCGCAGCGATTTGCGGTCGGCCTTGCGGTCCGCGTCCCCGGCGGGCTCCGTGCCATGGGTACGGGCCCGCTTCGCCGCGTCCGACGCGTCGAGCACCGCCTCGCGCTGCCGCTGAGACCGCTCCCGGGCGAGCCTGCGCAGATGTGCCCGGGTGGAGCGGCTGAGCGCGATCGGCTGGAGCAGCGGCAGGCAGTCCGCGACGGTGTCCGGGCCGACGACCGCGAGCGCGGCGGCCACCGCCCGCTCCGCGCCCACCCGCAGACCGGTCGTGGTGAGCAGCTGGGCGATGTCCATCCGCAGCACCAGATCGCCGGCCGCGATCTCGCCGCCGCGCAGATCCGTGACGAACACCTTGCCGGAACGGTCCACCAGCAGGGCGTCGCCGGTGAGCCTGCGGTGCGCGATCCGCCGGGACTGGAGCGCCTGCACCTGGCGCCAGGCATCGCGCACCAGGTCGTCGGTGATGTCGGCGTCCTCCAGCGCGTCCAGCGAGCGCCCGCCGATGTGCTCGTACACCAGCATCACGGCGTCGGGGCCCAGCTCGGAGGTGGCGATCAGCTTGGGCGCGTTGGCCCCGGCGGCGATCGCCGCGTACGCGAGCAGCGCCTCCTGCTCCAGCGCCTGGCGCAGCGACTGGATGGAACGGCGCTGGGTGATCCCGCGCAGGGTGAGCCTGCGCCACACCCGGTAGAAGAAGCCCTGGGCCTGCTGTTCCCGGTCGACGACCGTCACGTCGAGCGGCGGGCCGTCCTCCAGGGAGACCAGATAGCGGCGGCCCCGGTCGTTCTGGTCACCGGAGTCGGGGGCGTCGTCGGCCCGCATCGCGGTGACGGGGCGGAAGCCGACATGGCGCAGACCCGCCATCAGGTGCTGGCCGGTCGGCCGGACGTTCGGCGAGCCGACCGCGTACAGCGTGCCGTACGCCACCGTCCAGCCGATCAGCACAGTGAGGATGATCGAGAGCGGTGTCGTGTAGCCGCCGACCAGCATGGCGAAGGCGTCGAGCAGCAGCACCACCCACAGCACGACCCGCCAGCGTGGCCGTCTCGCCATCCCGACCGCCGTCATATAGGCGATCACGGGGGCGAGATAGCCGTGCACGGGATCGGTGAGCGCGTCACCCGGCGCCGGCTGGGTCAGGGCGTCCTGGATCGTTCCGGAGGCGGTCTTGGCGACCCACAGATCCGCCGCGAGCGTCACCCCGTGCGCCAGCACGGCGGCCAGTACACCGTCCGCGATCCGCAGCCCGTCGCGTTTGATCAGCCGCTCGATCGCGAAGGCGACCGGTACGAGCAGCACGGCGATGCTGGAGACCAGGCCGGCGATCTTGATGAGCACGTCGGGCGCCTGGCCGGTGCCCTTGTTGATGTCCTCCTCAAGACCGGTGGTCGTGCCGTGGGCGAACGCGGCGACGGAGAACAGCACGACGATCGCCAGGACGCCGATGAGGAGCCGCAGCAGGTCGGAGGGACGGTGCACCCGGGCGGGGAGCAGGGGTTCGTCCCCCGAGACGCGTTCGGACAGTTCCTCTTCCGAGGTCGACAGCGTCGAGCCGGCCAGGCTCCCGGAAGGACTCTCCGGACCGGTGTCGGAGTCCGGCCGGCCCTCTTCCGGGTGCGGCTCGGCATCAGAGGCGTCGGCCGCCTTCGGTGGCTGCACGCCCTGCTCCTTCGTCGCCTCTGATTGGTCTTCGTGTTCTCGTATCACCGGTCACCGCCCGGATGATGGTGGCACGGCCTGTGGACGGAGGAGGGCATCAGGGTGCGATGCAGGGGCGCGCGAAGCGCAAGATACGCCCCTTTCCCGGCCTCCGCACGCTGCGTGTGCGGCCGGACACGGAATCGGCGGCGCTGTCGGTGGCGTACGGCAGGATGGGCCGGATGAGCGAGAACCCGACGAGTGACGCGCTTCCGGAGTACGCGGAGCGCGTGCTCGACGTCGCCGAGCTGATCCCGCCCGGCCGCGTCATGACGTACGGCGACATCGCGGAGTGGCTGGGGGACGGCGGCCCGCGTCAGGTCGGCCGGGCCATGGCGCTGTACGGGTCGGCGGTGCCGTGGTGGCGCGTCGTGCGCTCCGACGGGACGCTGCTGCCCGGCCACGAGCTGCGTGCGCTGAACCACTACCGCGCGGAGAACACCCCGCTGCGCGAGGCCCCGGCCAGTGCGGACGGTCACGTTCCGCGCCTGGACATGAGACGCGCGCGGTGGGACGGAGTGCCGGGCGCGGCGGCGGACGGCAGGGCGGGCGGTCCGGGAGCGGACGGCGGCGGGGGTGCTCACACCTGACAGCTTCGGCCATCCGGCGGCCCAGCGTGCGGAGCCGGGCCCGTACGGCGTACGGGAAGCGTGACGCGCGCACCCTGCGCAGCGCGCTGTCCGCCCGGAGCCCGCTGCCCGCCGGGCGTGCGCCGTCCGGGCGGAGTGCGCCGGCCCCAGCGCGTCCGCTGTCGTCAGGGCCGCCTCCGCCGTGTTCGCCGTCCGGGCCGAACGTGACGATCCCCGCATCCGTACCGCCACGATCGGGGCCGTCGCCGGAGTAGCGTCGTCAGTTCGCGGCAGCTGCCGCACCCTCACCATCAGCACACCCACCAGGACCGGCGACCCACGTGAGCTCCTCCTCCACCACCCGGCACAGTCCGCACCGTCAGGCACGGCGTGGGACCACGGGCGCGTACCGGCTGGTGCGTACCCCGCCGGGCTCCGTGGACCCCCCTCTCCTGGACGCGGCGCAGCGTGCGGTGGTTGACCACCCCGGCGGGCCGCTGCTGGTCCTCGCCGGACCGGGCACGGGCAAGACCACCACGCTCGTCGAGACCGTCGCGTCGCGCGTCGCGCGGGGCGCGGACCCGGCCCGCATCCTGATCCTCACCTTCAGCCGCAAGGCCGCCGTCGAGCTCCGCGACCGGATGGCCGCCCGGCTCGGCGCCGTCCGCAGCCCGCAGGCCACCACCTTCCACTCCTTCTGTTACGCCCTGGTCCGCGCTCATCAGGACGCCGATCTCTTCGCCGACCCGCTGCGGCTGCTTTCCGGTCCCGAGCAGGACGTCACGGTCCGCGATCTGCTGGCCGGCCAGCTCGACCTGGAGAAGCAGGGGCGCGCCCACATCCGCTGGCCCGACGAGCTGCGGGCCTGCCTGACCACCCGAGGCTTCGCGGACGAGGTACGCGCGGTGCTCGCCCGCAGCCGTGAGCTGGGCCTCGGCCCGGACGCCCTCGCGGACTTCGCCCGGCGCACCGGCCGCCCCGACTGGAGCGCCGCCGCCGAGTTCCTCGCGGAGTACCTCGACGTACTGGACGCCCAGGGGGTGCTGGACTACGCGGAGCTGGTCCACCGGGCGGTGCTGCTCGCGGAGCGCCCCGAGGTGTCGGCGCTGCTGGCCTGCCAGTACGACCTGGTGTTCGTCGACGAGTACCAGGACACCGACCCGGCGCAGGTGCGGCTGCTGCACGCGCTGGCCGGGAACCGGGGGAGCACCCCGGGGGGCGGCGGTGGCCGGGACCTGATCGCGTTCGGTGACCCGGACCAGTCGATCTACGCCTTCCGGGGCGCCGATGTGAACGGCATCCTCGACTTCCCCGAGGTCTTCCGGCGGGCGGACGGCGCTCCGGCCCCGGTCGGCGTCCTCACCGTCTCGCGCCGCTCCGGGGACCGGCTGCTGGCGGCCACCCGGCTGCTCACCCGCCGGATGCCGCTGACCCGGCTGCCCTCCGCGAAGGTCCGCGCCCACCGGGAGCTCGGCGCGGTCCGCGAGGGCGGCACCGTCGAGACGTACACCTACCCGACCGCCTCCACCGAGCTCGACAACATCGCGGACCTGCTGCGCCGGGCGCATCTGGAGGACGGGGTGCCGTGGCACGAGATGGCGGTGCTGGTCCGGGCCGGCGGCCGTACGATCCCCGCGATGCGCCGGGCCCTGACCTCGGCGGGCGTTCCGCTGGAGGTCGACGGCGACGACCTGCCCCTGCGCCACGAACCCGCGGTGGCCCCGCTCCTGACCGCCCTGCGCACGGTGGCGACGGCGGCACTCCGCCGGAACGCGGAGGCAGAGGCGGAGGCAGAGACGGACGCGCCGGCAGAGGCAGAGGCGGAAGCGGAAGCCGAGAAAGAGGCAGAACCCGAACCCGAACCCGAACCCGAACCCGAGCCCCCCGCCCCGGCGCCCTGGCTCGACACCGAGACCGCGCTGACCCTCCTCGCCTCCCCCCTGGGTTCCATGGACGCCGCCGACCTGCGCCGGCTCGGCCGGGCCCTGCGCGACGAGGAGCGCGCCGCCGGGAACCGGGTGCCCGCGCCCTCCGGCGATCTGCTGGCCCGCGCGCTGGCCGAGCCGGAGCGGCTCGTCGCGCACGATCCGGCGTACGCCCGTGGCGCCCAGCGCCTCGGCGCCCTGCTGCGCAAGGCGCGCGAACTCCTGGAGGGCGGCGGCACCGCCGAGGAGGCCCTGTGGGAGCTGTGGTCCGGGACCCCCTGGCCGGGCAGGCTGGAGCGCGCCGCGCTGCGGGGCGGCGCGGGCGGCCGCAACGCCGACCGTGATCTCGACGCGGTCTGCGCCCTGTTCGACACGGCGGCCCGCGCGGAGGAGCGCACCGGCGGGCGCGGCGCGCTCAACTTCCTGGAGGAGGTCGACGCCCAGGACATCGCGGCCAACACCCTCTCCAGGCGCTCCGCCCGGCCCGATGCCGTACGGCTGATGACCGCACACCGGTCCAAGGGCCTGGAGTGGCGCATGGTCGTCGTCGCCGGGGTGCAGGAAGGCCTCTGGCCCGACCTTCGCCGCCGCGGCTCGCTGCTCGAAGCGGACCGGATCGGCCGCGACGGTCTCGCCGAACCCCTCACCCCCGGCGCACTCCTCTCCGAGGAGCGCCGGCTGTTCTACGTCGCGGCCACCCGCGCCCGCGAACGGCTCGTCGTCACCGCGGTCAAGGCGCCCGCCGACGACGGCGACCAGCCGTCCCGCTTCCTGACCGAACTCGGCGTCGAGCCCCGGGACGTCACCGGCCGCCCGCGTCGCCCCCTCGCCGTGGCCGCCCTGGTGGCAGAACTGCGCGCCACCACCGTCGACCCCGGCGCGTCCGAAGCCCTGCGCGAGGAGGCCGCCCACCGCCTCGCCCGGCTCGCGGCGCTCACCGACGACGAGGGGCAGCCGCTCGTGCCGTCGGCCCACCCCTACCGCTGGTGGGGCCTGTACGAGCCGACCCGCTCGGCCGTCCCGCTGCGCGACCGGGACCAGCCCGTCGCCCTGTCCGGCAGCGCGCTCGACCAGCTCGCCAACACCTGCGCGCTCCAGTGGTTCCTGGGCCGCGAGGTGAAGGCCGACGCCCCGGCGACCGCCGCCCAGGGCTTCGGCAACGTCGTCCACGTACTCGCCGACGAGGTGGCCTCCGGCCGTACCCCCGCCGATCTGGCCGTCCTCATGGAGCGGCTCGACTCGGTCTGGGACGGGCTGGTCTTCGACGCCCCCTGGAAGTCGCAGCAGGAGAAGGAACAGGCGCGCATCGCCCTGGAGCGCTTCCTGCGCTGGCACGTCATGGACCGCACCGGCCGCACCCCCGCCGCCAGCGAGCACGACTTCGACGTGACGCTGGAGGCGGGGGAGTACGAGGTGCGCATCCGCGGCTCCATGGACCGGGTGGAACGGGACGCCGACGGCCGCGCCTACGTCGTCGACTTCAAGACCGGCAAGCAGTCCCCGACGAAGGACGAGGTCGCCCGCCACCCCCAGCTCGCCGTGTACCAGCTGGCCGTCCGGGAAGGCGCGGTCGACGACGTCTTCGACGGCCGGCGCCCGGAGTCCGGCGGCGCCGAACTCGTACAGCTGCGCCAGCCCGCGCCCAAGAAGGAGGGCGGCGACGCCGTCCCCAAGGTGCAGGCCCAGCAGCCGCCGGACACCGAATGGGTCTCCGACCTGCTGGCGACCGCCGCCGGCCGGGTCCTGGACGAACGGTTCACCCCGACGACCGGCCAGCACTGCACCCACTGCGCGTTCAGGGCCTCGTGCAGCGCCCAGCCGGAGGGGCGGCAGGTCCTGGAGTGAGCGGGCGCGGCCGGTTCCGGCCCGACGCGTGCCGGCGGGCGGGCCAGGTCCCGGCCCGTCACGGTTTGCGGGCCATCACCCCGTACACACTGACGTCCGCGTCGGTGACGTCGTTGATGTCCTGGTAGCGCGTCCGGTCCAGGACGTCCAGGCTCGCCACGAACTCCGGGTCGGGGTTGGCGGCCTCCGGCAGATCGGTGACCTGCTCGGGACGCCAGCGGTGCACGGGGACGACGCCGGGGTCGAGCATCTCCAGACCGTTGTCGGTCACGAAGCGCTCCACCTGGGCGTGCGAGCGGCGGACCATGGCGAAGCCGCGTTCCTTGAAGGCCTTCGTCACCTGGCCGACCTGCTCGGGGTTGAGGTCCGAGCTGACGTTGCTCAGCACGAGATGGCTGCCCGACGGGATGGCGTCGACGAGCTGCCTGACGATCGGGTAGGCCTCCTCGTCCTCGATGAAGTGGAGGACGGCCGCGAGCACCAGGGTGACGGGGCGGTCGAAGTCGAGGGTGCGGCGGGCGGCTTCGAGGATCTTGGCGGGGTCGCGCAGATCCGCCTCGATGTAGTCGGTACGCCCCTGCGGCCCGCTGGTGAGCAGGGCCTGCGCGTGGACCAGCACCACCGGGTCGTTGTCCACGTACACCACCCGCGCGTCGGGCGCGATGGCCTGCACGATCTGGTGGACGTTCTGCTGGGTCGGCAGCCCCGTGCCGACGTCCAGGAACTGCCGGGCGCCGTTCCCGGCCGCGAGCGTCACCGCGCGCCGCATGAAGTCCCGGTTGTGCCGCACGGTGAGGTACCCGCGCGGATTGGCCTTCAGCGCCATGGCCGCTGCCTGGCGGTCGGCGGGGTAGTTGTCCTTGCCGCCGAGGAAGACGTCGTAGACCCGGGCCGGGTGCGCCTTCGTGGTGTCGATGCGCTGCCTGAGCCCGGCGGTGTCGGAGGTGGCATCCGGGGCTCCGGTGGCGGAGGCGGCTGCGGGGGTGTCGGCGCTCATGTGACCTTCCTCGTCAGGCTGTTGGCAAGAGATGGGCGGCTGGGAGGTGCGGCGGGTGTCGATCCGGACCCACGCGCCCTCACGGTTTGCGCGCCACCGTGACGAAGATGTTGACGTCCTCGTCCGTCGCCTCCGCGATGCTCACGTACTGCCCCTGATCGAGGTGGTCGAGCTCTTCCAGATGCTCCGGCGCCGCCCCCCGTGCCTCGGTCGCGTCGGCCGCGTGGTCGGGCCGCCAGTGGCGGGACGGGACGATGCCGGGCTCCAGCGGCTCCAGGCCGTTGTCGCTCAGGAAGCGCCCGATCTCCTCGCGCCGGCGCAGTACGAAGGAGAACCCGCGCTTGCGGAACGTGTCCGCCACCTTGTTGATCGCCACCGGGTTCAGGTCGGCGCTGAGATGGCTCAGGACCAGGTGGCTGCCCGACGGAAGCGCCTCCACGAGTTGCCTGACGACGGGGTAGGCCTCCTCGTCCTCGATGAAATGGAGGACGGCCGCGAGTACGAGCGCGATGGGCCGGTCGAAGTCGAGGGTGCGGCGGGCGGCTTCGAGGATCTTGGCGGGGTCGCGCAGATCCGCCTCGATGTAGTCGGTACGCCCCTGCGGCCCGCTGGTGAGCAGGGCCTGCGCGTGGACCAGCACGATCGGGTCGTTGTCCACGTAGACGATCTGCGAGTCCGGTGCGATGGCCTGGGCGATCTGGTGGACGTTCTGCTGGGTCGGCAGCCCGGTCCCGATGTCGAGGAACTGCCGGATGCCCACCTCGCCGGCCAGCGCGGTCACGGCCCGCCGGACGAAGTCCCGGTTGTGCCGTACGTCGAGATGCCCGCGCGGATTGGCTTTCAGGGCCATGGACGCTGCCTGGCGGTCGGCGGGGTAGTTGTCCTTGCCGCCGAGGAAGACGTCGTAGACCCGGGCCGGGTGCGCCTTCGTGGTGTCGATGCGCTGCCTGAGCCCGGCGGTGTCGGAGGTGGTATCCGGGGCTCCGGTGGCGGATGTGGCTGCGGGGGTGTCGGAGCTCATCTGACCGTCCTCGTATGGCTGTTGATACGACTTGCGACTGATGCGACTGATACGACACGCGCCAATCTAGACGGTCCGTTACGGCGCGCACCCCCGTACCGGGCAGAACAAGCACCCCGTCGGACACTTCAGCGATGCGGGCGACTGTTCGCTGTGCGCCCGCTCACAGTCGTCTGCGTGCGCCCCGCTCACAGCCGTCCGTATGCGCCCGCTCACAGCCGTCCGTGTCCGCCCGCTCACGGACTTCGTGGGTTGTCGGCGCGTCCGGTTAGCCTCTGTGGAGTGTCCTCACACCTCACCGATCCCGAGCAGCTCAAGGAGCTCCTCGGGATCCCCTTCACCCCGGAGCAGACGGCGTGCATCACCGCGCCGCCCGCCCCGCAGGTGATCGTCGCCGGAGCCGGGTCGGGAAAGACCACGGTGATGGCGGCCCGTGTGGTGTGGCTCGTCGGGACCGGACAGGTCGCCCCCGAACAGGTCCTCGGCCTCACCTTCACCAACAAGGCGGCCGGCGAGCTGGCGGAGCGCGTCCGCAAGGCGCTGGTCGCGGCCGGCGTCACCGATCCGGAGGTCATCGACCCGGACGACCCGCCGGGCGAGCCCAGCATCTCCACGTACCACGCCTTCGCCGGGCGGCTCCTCACCGAGCACGGGCTGCGGATAGGGCTCGAACCCACCACCCGCCTGCTCGCGGACGCCACCCGCTATCAGCTCGCCGCCCGCGTACTGCGCGAGGCGCCCGGCCCCTACCCGGCCCTGACCAGGTCGTTTCCCACCCTGGTCAGTGATCTGCTGGCGCTGGACGCCGAGCTGGCCGAACACCTCGTACGCCCCGAAGAGCTCGCGGAGTACGACACCGAACTGCTCCACACGCTGGAGAGCGCCAAGCTCAGCAACGCCGAACTGCGCAAGATCCCCGAGACCGCGGAGGCCCGCCGCGAGCTGCTCTCGCTGACCCGGCGCTACCGCGAGACGAAGCGGAGCCGCGACCTCCTCGACTTCGGTGACCAGATCGCGCTCTCCGCACAGCTGGCCCTGACCCGCCCGGAGGTCGGCGCGATCCTGCGCGAGGAGTACCGGGTCGTCCTGCTCGACGAGTACCAGGACACCTCCGTCGCCCAGCGCCTCCTGCTCTCCGCCCTCTTCGGCAGCGGCCCCGACGGCATCCCGTCCGGGCACGCGGTCACCGCGGTCGGCGACCCCTGCCAGGCCATCTACGGCTGGCGCGGCGCCTCCGTGGCCAACCTCGACGACTTCCCGAGCCACTTCCCGCAGGCCGACGGCGCCCCCGCGACCCGCTACTCCCTCAGCGAGAACCGCCGCAGCGGCGGCCGCCTCCTCCACCTCGCCAACGGACTGGCTGAACCGCTGCGCGCCATGCACGAGGGCGTCGAGGCACTGCGCCCGGCCCCCGGCGCCGAGCGCGACGGCATCGTCCGCTGCGCCCTGCTGCGTACCCACACCGAGGAGATCGACTGGCTCGCGGACTCGATCGCCCATCTGGTGCGGACCGGCAAGGCGCCCGGCGAGATCGCCGTCCTGTGCCGCACCGCCGGCGATTTCCCGCAGATCCAGGCCGCACTGGTGGCCCGGGACATCCCGGTCGAGGTCGTCGGCCTGTCCGGGCTGCTGCACCTCCCCGAGGTCGCGGACCTCGTCGCGGTCTGCGAGGTCCTCCAGGACCCGGGGGCCAACGCCTCCCTGGTCCGGCTGCTCACCGGCCCCCGCTGGCGGATCGGCCCCCGCGACCTGGCGCTGCTCGGCCGCCGGGCCCGCCTCCTGGTCCACCGGGCCGCCCACGGCGACGACGAGGACTTCGACCCCGACCGCCGCCTCGCGGAGGCCGTCGAAGGCATCGACCCGGCCGAGGTGATCTCGCTGGCCGACGCGCTGGACACCTTCCTCGACTCCGGGGGCGAACAGGACGACCGGCTGCCGTTCTCCACCGAGGCACGCATCCGCTTCGCCCGCCTCGCCACCGAACTGCGCGAACTGCGCCGCTCGCTGGCCGACCCCCTGATGGACGTACTCCACCGGGTCCTGAGCGCCACCGGACTCGAAGTAGAGCTCTCCGCCTCCCCGCAGGCCCTGGCCGCCCGCCGCCGCGAGACCCTCGCCAACTTCCTCGACGTCGCGGCCCGCTTCGCCGCCGTCGACGGTGAGGCCACGCTCCTCGCCTTCCTCGGCTTCCTGCGCACCGCCGCGCAGTACGAGAAGGGCCTGGACAACGCGCTGCCCGGCGGCGAGAACACCGTCAAGGTCCTCACCGCCCACAAGTCCAAGGGCCTCGAATGGGACGTCGTCGCCGTGCCCGGCCTGGTCAGCGGCCAGTTCCCGAGCGGCCAGTCCCGCGATGCCTGGACCTCCCAGTCCAAGGTCCTCCCGCACGCCCTGCGCGGGGACACGGCCACCCTGCCCGTCATCCACTCCTTCGACGCCAAGGGCCTCAAGGGGTTCAAGGAGGAGATGAAGGAGCACCAGCACACCGAGGAGCTGCGCCTCGGATACGTCACCTTCACCCGCCCCCGCACCCTGCTGCTCGGCTCCGGCCACTGGTGGGGCCCCAGCCAGAAGAAGACGCGCGGCCCGTCCGGCTTCCTGCACGCGCTGTACGAGCACTGCGCGGCCGGCCACGGCGAGATCGAGGCCTGGGCGGACGAGCCGGCCGAGGACGAGGAGAACCCGGCGCTGGCCGAGTCGGCGGCCGGCCACGCCTGGCCGCTGCCGCTGGACGACACCGCGCTGGCCCGCCGCAGGGCCGCCGCCGAGACGGTGATGGCCCACCTGACGGCCCTGGCAGAGGCGGGGCCGGTGCCTGACGGGTACCCGGCGGCGGAACAGCCGATTCCGCCGGACGAGCCGCCCTTCGACGACGAGGAGCTGTTCCCCGAGGACGACCCCTTCCTGGACGAGGCGCCCGCCCCCGACGACACTCAGCCCCCTCACGCCCCGCACATCCCCGCGGCCCGGCTGCCCGAGCGGGCCCCCACGCGCCTCATCCCCGAGGAGTCCCGCACTCTGACCCCCGAGGAGTCCCGCACCCTCGCCTCCTGGGACCGCGACCTCGACGCCCTCGCGGGGGAGCTGCGCCGGGCCCGCGCCACCGTGCGCGACGTCCTCGTCCCCGCCTCGCTCTCCGCCACCCAGCTGATGCGCCTGGCCGACGATCCGGACGGCTTCGCCCAGGAGCTGGCCCGGCCCATGCCCCGCCCCCCGCAGCCCGCCGCCCGCCGGGGCACCCGCTTCCACGCCTGGGTCGAGTCCCGCTTCGAGGAACTGCCGCTGCCCATGCTCGGCCCCGACGAGCTGCCCGGCGGCGAGGACAGCGACGCGGACATCGCCGACGAGCACGACCTCGCGCTGCTCAAGGAGGCCTTCGAGCGCACCCCGTACGCCCGCCGGACCCCCTACCGCGTCGAGACGCCGTTCCAGATCACGCTGGCCGGCCGGATCATCCGGGGCCGGATCGACGCGGTGTACCGCACCGGGGACACGTACGAGATCGTCGACTGGAAGACCAGCCGCACCAACACCGCCGACCCCCTCCAGCTCGCTGTCTACCGCCTCGCCTGGGCCGAACTGCACGGACTGCCGCTCACCGACGTCTCGGCCACGTTCCTCTTCGTCCGCACCGGCGAGAGCGTCCGCCCCGGCCGCCTCCCGGGCCGCCCGGAACTGGAGCGCATCCTCCTGGACGAGCAACCTCCCACGGACGGATAAGCTGAAGGTCATGAGCGACACCCCGGACAGCGCCGTCCGTACGTACACCGAGCAGCACCGCACAGCCTTCCTCGACGACCTCGCGGAGTGGCTGCGCATTCCCTCCGTATCCGCGCAGCCGGAGCACGACGGGGACGTACGGCGCAGCGCCCAGTGGCTGTCCGCCAAGCTCAAGGAGACCGGCTTCCCGGTCACCGAGATCTGGGAGACGGACGGCGCGCCCGCCGTCTACGCCGAGTGGCCGTCCGACGATCCGGACGCCCCCACGGTCCTGGTGTACGGACATCACGACGTGCAGCCCGCCGCCCGCGAGGACGGCTGGGACACAGAGCCGTTCGAGCCGGTGATCCGGGACGGCAGGATGTACGGGCGCGGCGCGGCGGACGACAAGGGCCAGGTGTTCTTCCACACCCTCGGTGTCCGGGCCCACCTCGCCACCACCGGCCGCACCAGCCCCGCCGTCCACCTCAAGCTGCTCGTCGAGGGCGAGGAGGAGTCGGGCTCCCCGCACTTCCGCGACCTGGTCGAGCAGCGGGCCGGCCGGCTCACCGCGGACGCCGTGATCGTCTCCGACACCGGCATGTGGGACGAGACGACCCCGACCGTCTGCACCGGCATGCGCGGACTGGCCGAGTGCGAGATCGAGCTGCGCGGCCCCGGGCAGGACATCCACTCCGGCTCGTTCGGCGGCGCGGTCCCCAACCCGGCGACCGAGATCGCCCGGCTCGTCGCGGCGCTCCACGACGCGGACGGACGGGTCGCGGTCCCCGGTTTCTACGACGGCGTGGCCGAACTGACCAGCACCGAACGCGAACTGTTCGCCGCGCTGCCCTTCGACGAGTCCACCTGGCTGCGCACCGCCAGGTCGCAGGCCGCCTCCGGCGAAGCCGGATACTCCACCCTGGAGCGCATCTGGGCCCGCCCCACCGCCGAGGTCAACGGCATCGGCGGCGGCTACCAGGGCGCCGGAAGCAAGACGATCATCCCGTCCGCCGCCCGGGTCAAGATCAGCTTCCGGCTGGTCGCGGGCCAGGAGCCGGACCGGATCCAGGAGGCCGTACGGGCCTGGGCCGAGGCCCGCGTCCCGGCCGGGATCGGCCACCGGATCACCTTCCTCCCCGCCACCCGCCCCTGCCTCACCCCGCTCGACCACCCCGCCCTGCAGGCCGTCGCCCGCGCCATGGGACGGGCCTTCGGCAAGAAGATCCTCTTCACCCGCGAAGGAGGCTCGGGACCCGCCGCTGACCTTAGGGACGTGCTCGGCGCCCCCGTCCTCTTCCTCGGCATCTCCGTACCGTCCGACGGCTGGCACGCCCCCAACGAGAAGGTCGAACTCGACCTGCTGCTGAAGGGCGTGGAGACCACCGCCCACCTCTGGAGCGAACTGGCGGCCGCACTCCGCTGAATCCTCTGAACACCCGATCCATCCCGGGGGAGTAGGAAGCACCTGTGAGCACCTTCGACAACGCCACCACCGACCGGCCCATCGGTCTGACCGCGCCCAGCGGCATCGACCGCGCCGCACACCACCGCCTCGACGAGGCCTGGCTGGCCGCGGCGTGGAGCCATCCGACGACCCGGGTCTTCGTCGTCTCCGGCGGGCAGGTGCTGATCGACGACACCGACGACGGCACCGAGATCGTGATGACCCCCGCTTTCGAGGCGCCCGTCACCGAGACCCACCGCTACTTCCTCGGCACCGACGAGGACGGCGTCAGCTACTTCGCCCTGCAGAAGGACTCCCTGCCGGGCCGCATGGACCAGTCGGCGCGCCCCGCCGGGCTGCGCGAGGCCGGACTGCTCCTCGGGGCCCGCGACGCCGGGCTGATGGTGCACGCGGTGGCACTGGAGAACTGGCAGCGGCTGCACCGCTTCTGCTCGCGCTGCGGCGAACGCACGGTCATTGCGGCTGCCGGACACATCCGCCGCTGCCAGGCCTGCGGCGCGGAGCACTACCCGCGCACCGACCCGGCCGTGATCATGCTCGTCACCGACGACCAGGACCGCGCCCTGCTGGGCCGGCAGGTCCACTGGCCGGAGGGCCGCTTCTCCACCCTGGCCGGTTTCGTCGAGCCGGGCGAATCGATCGAGCAGTCCGTGGCGCGCGAGGTGTTCGAGGAAGCGGGCATCACGGTGGGCGACGTGGAGTACGTCGCCAGCCAGCCCTGGCCCTTCCCGTCCAGCCTGATGCTCGGTTTCATGGCACGGGCCACGACGTACGAGATCAACGTCGACGGCGAGGAGATCGAGGAGGCGCGCTGGTTCTCCCGCGAGGAGTTGACAGCCGCCTTCGAGTCGGGCGAGATCCTGCCCCCGTTCGGCATCTCGATCGCGGCCCGGCTGATCGAGATCTGGTACGGGAAGCCCCTCCCGAGGCCGCGCAGCGCCGGCTGACAGGCGCAGCGCCGGCAGGCAGCGGTGCGAGGACGCGAGCGGGGAGTGCGCCCGCGCTCCCCGAGTCCGTCCGCGCGCCTCTACAGTGGGTACGGGCCGTGACTGGCGCTGAGGTGGAGCACCACCGGGGAGCGGCCGCAGAGAACACCGGCAGTCCATGGGGCTGCCGGAGCCGTGCGCCTGGGCGACCGACCACGATCCCGCGATCCCCGCGGCCCGTCGGCCGACGCGATCGCCCGAGCGCCCAGGAGTACCACGTGAACCCGACCAGCACGGCTCAGCTGATGGACGGCACCGGCCTCGCCCGCCGGAGCGTCGAGGAGACCACCGCCGCGGCCGCGGAGATCCGGCTGCGCACCGGAACACCGCCCTGCCTGGCAACCGTCCTCGTCGGTGAGGACCCGTCCTCCGTGACGTACGTCAAGATGAAGCGCAACCGGTGCGCCCGTGCGGGCATCGAGTCCCGGCACGTGGCGCTCCCGGCCGACGCCACCACGGCCGAGGTGGTCGCCGCGGTGACCGCGCTGTCGAACGACCCGGGAGTCCACGGCATCCTGCTGCAGCACCCGATGGGCCCGCACGTCGACGAACGGGCCGCCTTCGAGGCGATCGCCCCCGAGAAGGACGTCGACGGAGTCACCATGCACTCCTTCGCGGCGATGGGTTTCGGCCTCCCCGGATTCGTCTCCTGCACCCCCGGCGGCATCATGCGGCTGCTCGACGCCTACGAGGTCGGCCTCGCGGGCAAGCACGCGGTGGTGGTGGGACGCAGCGCCATCCTGGGCAAGCCCGCCGGAATGCTCCTCCTCGGCCGCAACGCCACGGTGACGTACTGCCACTCGCACACCGCAGACCTCTCCTCGATCGTGCGGCAGGCGGACGTTCTCGTGGTCGCGGTCGGCCGGCCGCGCTTCATCACCGGCGCCGACATCAGGCCGGGCGCGGTGGTGATCGACGCGGGCTACAACGAGGGCAACGTCGGTGACGTCGATTTCGAGACAGCAGCCGAGCACGCCAGCCTGATCACCCCGGTCCCCGGCGGAGTCGGCCCGATGACCATCGCCGTCCTCCTCGAACAGACGGTGGCGGCAGCGTCCCGCCAGCTCGGCCTGAGCTGACCCCGGACGGGCGGCCGACCGTGCCGGGGCTCGCGGCTCCGGCACGGTCAGCGGCGCGTTTCCACCTGGTGAGACGGTCGATGCCCGGAAGTGCCCGAACAGGTCAGTTCATCAGAGCGGCCGTGAACGTCTCGCGGTGGGCGGCCGGCCAGTCCTGCATGCGGTCCCAGCGCTCCCATCCGCCACGGTCGGCCAGCGCCTGGAGGTAGACAGGATCACCGTCGGCCACGCGGCGGGCGACGAAGCCCCGGCAGCTCTCCGTGGCCTGCTCGATCACGCCCGGCAACGCGGCACGCTCCGCAGTCGGGAGGCCATAGCTGCCGGCGAGGATCCGCAGCCGGGCGCACACATCCGGACCGCCGGGATACAGGGCGGCCGCGGATACCGGATCGAGCATGGGCACCCAGTAGCGGGCGGCCATGGCGAGGTCCCAGAGGGGGCGGCCGGGAGCCGCCAGGTCGAAATCGATCAGGGCGGCGGCCCGGCCGTCGCGGAAGACCACGTTGTCCGGGCACACGTCGTTGTGGCACACCATCGTGCCGGGCTCGTGCGGACGGATACGCGAAGACCCCGATCCGGCCTCGTGCGGGCGGACATGCGAAGACCCCCGAACCGGCGCCGGGCCGGTCGGGGGTCGGGTGCGTCAGCCGGGGCGGACGCCAGGTGCCGTACGGGTCAGACGCCCAGCGCCTGCTTCACCTGGGCGAGGCTCGGGTTCGTCATGACGACGTCCTCGCCACCGCTGGACGGAGCCACCAGAACGGTCGGGACCGTCTGGTTCCCGCCATTCGCCTTCTCGACGAAGGCCGCGGACTCCGGGTCGTGCTCGATGTTGATCTCGTTGTACGCGATGCCCTCGCGGTCCATCTGGCCCTTGAGCCGACGGCAGTATCCGCACCACGTGGTGCTGTACATCGTCACAGTGCCCGGCATGTCTACGCGCTCCTCTGTCTCATCGGTCCCGGCAATCCCACCGCTCTCCGCCCCGGTCTCCTCCGTCACACTCATACGTGACACGAAGGTTCGCGGAACCCGGGAAGCGCGTTGCCGTACGACAGAGGAACGTACGTGACCTGGTCACCATTCCCGGCGCCGCTGCCCGCGCTGTTCCCGGTCAGGGCGCGCCGGTCCGGATTAGTACGACGGATGCGTCACCCCTGTGGACAACTTCCGCGTCCGCCTCTTTCGACCTGGCAGCATGGCGGGGTGACATCAGCAACGCATTCCACCCTCTTCCCTCAGGTCCCCGACTCCGCCGACGCCATCCTGGACGGGCTCGACCCCGAACAGCGCGAGGTCGCCACGGCCCTGCAGGGCCCGGTGTGCGTGCTGGCCGGAGCCGGTACGGGCAAGACGCGGGCCATCACGCACCGCATCGCCTACGGGGTGCGCGCCGGGATCATCCAGCCGACGAGTGTGCTCGCCGTCACGTTCACCAACCGGGCCGCCGGCGAGATGCGGGGACGGCTGCGCCAGCTCGGGGCGGGCGGGGTCCAGGCGCGGACCTTCCACTCCGCGGCCCTGCGCCAGCTCCAGTACTTCTGGCCGAAAGCTGTCGGTGGCGATCTGCCCCGGCTGCTGGAGCGCAAGGTCCAACTGGTGGCAGAGGCGGCGGCCCGCTGCAACATCCGGCTCGACCGCAACGAGCTGCGCGATGTCACGAGCGAGATCGAATGGGCCAAGGTCACCCAGACCGTGCCCGCCGACTACCCGGCCGTGGTCGCCAAGTCCCAGCGCGACGCCCCGCGCGATCCCGCCGAGATCTCGCAGGTCTACGCGATGTACGAGCAGCTGAAGCGTGACCGCACGGTCATCGACTTCGAGGATGTGCTGCTCCTGACCGTCGGCATCCTCCAGGACCGGCACGACATCGCCGACCATGTGCGCCGGCAGTACCAGCACTTCGTCGTCGACGAGTACCAGGACGTCAGCCCGCTCCAGCAGCGGCTGCTCGACCTCTGGCTGGGCGACCGGGACAACCTCTGCGTCGTCGGTGACGCCAGCCAGACGATCTACTCCTTCACCGGGGCCACCCCCGACCACCTGCTGAACTTCCGCACCCGCCACCCCCGGGCCACCCTCGTCAAGCTAGTCCGGGACTACCGCTCCACGCCCCAGGTGGTGCACCTGGCCAACGGGCTGCTCGGCCAGGCCCGGGGCAGGGCCGCCGAGCACCGGCTCGAACTGGTCTCGCAGCGCGAGCGCGGCCCCGAGCCCGCCTACACGGAGTACGCGGACGAGCCCGCGGAGGCCGAGGGCACCGCCCGCCGCATCCGCGACCTGATCGCGGCCGGTGTCCCGGCGGGCGAGATCGCGGTGCTCTACCGGGTCAACTCCCAGTCCGAGGTCTACGAACAGGCACTGGCCGACGCGGGGGTGCCGTACCAGCTGCGGGGCGCCGAGCGGTTCTTCGAGCGCCCGGAGGTACGGGAAGCGGGCGTCGCCCTGCGCGGCGCGGCCCGAGCCGGGGGCAACGACTCCCTGCTGGACGATGCGCAGGGGCTGCCCGCCGAGGTCCGCGCGGTGCTGTCCACCAAGGGCTGGCGGAGCGAGCCGCCCGCCGGTTCCGGTGCGGTGCGCGACCGCTGGGAGTCCCTGGCCGCCCTGGTCAGGCTCGCGGAGGACTTCGAACGGGCCAGGCCCGGAGCGACCCTCTCCGATCTGGTCGCCGAGCTGGACGAGCGGGCCGCGGCCCAGCACGCACCCACGGTCCAGGGGGTCACCCTGGCCTCGCTGCACTCCGCGAAGGGGCTGGAGTGGGACGCCGTGTTCCTGGTCGGACTGACCGAGGGCATGATGCCGATCACCTACGCCAAGACGGACGAGCAGATCGAGGAGGAGCGCCGGCTGCTGTATGTCGGCGTCACCCGGGCCCGCTTCCACCTCTCGCTGTCGTGGTCGCTGGCCCGCTCGCCCGGCGGCCGGTCCGGCCGCCGCCCGAGCCGCTTCCTGAACGGGCTGCGCCCCGGCTCCGCGGCTCCGGGCTCCAGGAGCGCGGCGGGCGGCAGCGGCGGCATCGAGCGGCCGGTGGCGGCCCGGCGCAAGCGGCGCGGGCCCGCGCTGTGCAGGGTGTGCGGCAGAACCCTCACGGACGCCGGCGAGATGAAGCTGATGCGCTGCGACGACTGCCCGTCGGACATGGACGAGGCGCTGTACGAGCGGCTGCGCGACTGGCGCGCGGTCCGGGCCCAGGAGATCAGCCAGCCCGCCTACTGCGTGTTCACCGACAAGACGCTGATGGCGATCGCGGAGGCCGTGCCGGGCAGCGAGGGCGAGTTGGCCGGGATCCCCGGGGTCGGCGCGCGGAAGCTGGGCCGATTCGGTGCCGCGGTGCTGGACATCTGCGCAGGTGGGGACGGGGTGGAGGAGCCTGCCGAGGGCGACGAGGAGGTGTGAGAAAAACTCGTCGAAAAAATAGTTTGCGCCCGCCCCAGTAATCACCATAGGTTCTTAACCACGGGAACAGCGACTTCTCTGAAGCCCTGATCCTGTGCTGTACTTATCCGAATACGTAGGACCGGCTCGGTCGGTCCGCCCTAGACGCCGAGAGGAGGCGATTGAAGTGATCAGCATCATCGAGACCAACAAAATGACCGATCTTTCGGTCGTCTCCGCCTGCTCGCTCGGCCTCGCCTGCTCTTCGACGTCTTCCCTGCGTGGCACCGGTATGTCCGGCATTTCCGCCGTCAGCCCGCTGTCCCTGGTGAGCCTTCCCGAGCGGGAGCGTAATGAGCGACCGACCCAGGCACCGACAGCAGCAGTAGCGAAGGGACAGGCCCAGGCCTATGCCTTTGCGGCCGTCGGTGCGGGAGCGGAAGCCGGAGCCACGAAGCAGACGACGCACCACCACTCGATGTGGGCCTTCCGTGGGCCTGAACCCTGGAGAGATCCAGCCTGATCGACGATCAGGCCGGCGCCTTCAGGGCCGCGGAACCCCACTCGGGATCCGCGGCCCTTTTGTTTTGTCCAAACGGACGAGACAGCACGAAGGAGCCTCGGGACAAGCAACACCTGGTACCAGCCGCCCCCCGGCCAACAGGCCGGAAACGACCAGACGAGGACACCACCACCGTGCAACTCGAAGCGCACGCCCCGTCCGTACCGCCTTCCGAAACGATCCCCCCGCCCTGCCTCACGGAGGACTCCACCTTGCAGCCCCTCACCGCGCTCACCGCGCTCGACGACGCCATCGAGAACCTCGGCGTGCCCGTCCCGTGCCGTTCCTACGACCCCGAGGTCTTCTTCGCCGAGTCCCCGGCGGACGTCGAGTACGCCAAGTCCCTCTGCGGCACCTGCCCGCTCGTCGAAGCCTGTCTCGCCGGCGCCAAGGAGCGTCGCGAGCCGTGGGGTGTCTGGGGTGGCGAGCTCTTCATCCAGGGCGTCGTCGTTGCTCGCAAGCGTCCGCGTGGCCGTCCGCGCAAGAACCCGGTTGCGGCGTGATCGCCGGCCTGGAGGCCACGGCCCCCAAACCCATGAAGCGCATCGGAACCATCGACCGTCCCCAGACCCACGACCCCCGAAACCAGGAACCAATGACCATCCCCACGAGGGAGCCCGTCGGCTCCGCGACACCGGACGTCACCATCATCGGCGCGAACGACTCGCGTCAGAACAGGACCCGTGAGATGCAACTCATCCCAGAAGCCCTGGCTCGTGCTCATATGCACGACCGCCTGCGGGAAGCCGACGCGGAACGTCAGGCCGTACGCCTGGTCACCGCGCGGCGGATGCAGCGCCGGGCCGAGCGCGCCTCAATGCGTGCCCGGCGTGCGCTCGCCATGGCGGTCATGCACTGATCCGAGCAGGACAGAAGCAGTACGGAACGCAGCAGTAAAGAAGACGCAGCAGTAAACGAGCACAGCAGTACCGAACGCCGGCCGTACCGCTGCGGGGCAGCCGCTCTCTGACCCGCAGCGAACGGTACCCAGCACCGATATCACCACCCCTGCCTCGGGGCCGGTCCACACGGACCGGCCCCGAGGCCGTGCTGTGTGGTGCAGCGTCGAATCCGACCGGTGGGTGACCGGCCACTATGTGGCGAGCTCCGACGGAGCCTCCCCGGGACACTCCTCCTCGGCCGACTCCTTCTCGCCCCAGTCCTCCTCTTCCGGCGGCAGGAACCCCGGCAGCCAGGATTCGAGCTCCTCGCGCAGTCGGACCGTCGCGCCGAGCTGGCACAGCACCCCTATGGTGCTCAACGTCACGCGGTGTATGAGCAGATAGGAGGGCGGCAGATTCAGCTGCTTGCCCAACTGGTGGGCGGGAGAACGCGGATCCGCTATCCGGGCGGCCTGATTGCGCATCCACCCCCGGCTGAAGGCGAACTCCTCCACCAGGGCGGGTTCGATGATCGGCTGCAGGTAGTCGAGCACCGCGTCCGGGGCGAGATCGACCGAATCCTTGACGAACCCCTCCTCGCGCAGCAGCTCGTACACCCCGTCCGCGTCGCCCTGGAGCGTCAGCCGCAACGAGTTCCCGATGGTCTGCGGCAGTCCGCCCGGCAGCCGGTCCACCGTCCCGAAGTCGAGGACACCGAGCCGCCACTGATCGACCCCGGCATCCGCCGTGCCATGGAGGTCCGCCGGGTCCGCCGGGTCCGCCGTGTCGGCCGACCCGGCCGGGTCGGCCGGGTCCGGGGGCAGCAGCCGGAAGTTGCCCGGGTGCGGGTCCGCGTGCAGCAGCCCCGTGCGCGCGGGCCCGGAGAAGAGGAACCGGGCCAGCAGCTGACCGGCCCGGTCCCGCTGCTCCGCGGTTCCGTCGGCGATCACATCGGCCAGCGGCACACCGTCGATCCACTCCGTGACCAGCACCTGATCGGACTGGTGGACCACGCCCGGGACCACGACATCGGGATCGTCGGCGAACTCCTCCGCGTGCTCCCGCTGCGACTGCGCCTCCTGCTCGTAGTCCAGCTCCTCCGACACCCGGTCACGCAGCTCCGTGATCAAGGGCTTGATGTCCATGCCCGGAACCAGCGGGCCGAGGAGCCGGGCGAACCGGCTGAGCTGGGTCAGGTCCGAGAGCAGCGCCTCGCCGGCGCCCGGGTACTGCACCTTCACCGCGACGTCGCGCCCGTCGTGCCACACCGCCCGGTGCACCTGCCCGATCGACGCGGCGGCCGACGGCTTGTCCTCGAAGCTCAGGAACAGCTCCCGCCAGTCCTCACCGAGCCGCTCGGCCAGCACCGCGTGGACCGTGCTGTTCGGCATCGGAGGTGCGGCCTCCTGGAGTTTGGTGAGGGCCGCGCGGTAGGGGCCGGCGACCTCCTCCGGCAGGGCGGACTCGAAGACGGACAGAGCCTGTCCGAGCTTCATCGCCCCGCCCTTCAGCTCGCCCAGGACCTTGAAGAGCTGGTCGGCGGTGCGCTGTTGTACCTCGCGGGCGACAAGCTCCGCGGACTTCCCGCCGATGCGCTTGCCCAGCCCCCAGGTGGCGCGGCCCGCGAACCCCAAAGGCAGCGCGGCCAGCTTGGCGGTTCGGGTGACCGCCTTCCGGGGAAGATCAGACATATGCCCCTCCAATTCCCAGACTGCCGCGCTGCGTGCGGCGGCTATCCGGCCATTGTGTCGTGCGCCGTGCCGGCCCCGGAGGTGCGCACCCCCTCAGTGTGCCCACCCGCTCCACAGGAACAGTCGAGGTGCGCCCGGATCCGCTCCGACCGCCAGTCCAACAGCGGCAGCGCGGCTTCCCACCGGGCCCCGGTGCAGGCGGGCAGCTCCCCGTCGAGGAAGGCCAGGGCGTGGGCGGCGGCCAGACCCGCCACCGCGGTCGCCAGGCCCAGATCGCAGGCCTGCACGGCGGTGCGCCGGCCGGACTGCCACTGAGCCAGCATCCGCGGCCACTGCGGGTCCCTGTCGCGCCGGTGCAGATCGAGGCATCCCGCGCACGCCGTGCCGCCGGGCAGCACCAGGGGGCCGACGAACCCGGTGGCCTCGATCACCCCGGCATAGAGATGCGGTGTGCCCGAGGCGACCCACGGCTCGGCGGTGCGCGGATCGGGGACGTAGGCGGAGAGGCTCTCGCGAGGGGCCACCACGATCAGGGACAGGCCCGGCTCGCCGCTCGCGGGCGGGCCCGGCGACTGGGCCGCCCGTGGCGCCGGGCCCGGAGCCGAGCGCCGGACCAGCTGCCGGGCCGCGCTGTCCCGGCGCTCTCCGGCCGCCGAGGGCGGCAGCCCTCCCGGCGAGACGTCGCACGGCTCGACGCTGCCGCCGTCCAGGACCTCGACGTGGCCCACCCCGGATCCGGAGAGCACCGCGGCGAGGGCCGCACCGACCCGGCCCGCTCCCCGTACCTGGACGCGCATGGAGCGGCGGGCGGCCAGCCGGCGCATCCCGCCGCCGGGCTCGGGATGCACGACGGAGAGGGATGCGAGGTCGGGCCGGTGACGCTCCATGGCGTCCGCCCGTTTCCGTAACGCATCGGTTTCCGGCCCGCCGGCCCGTACGTCGTCGATGAGCCCCGCGTCCAGCAACCGGACGACCAGGGTGTCCACTTGGCGTTCGGTGAGATCCAGCGATCTGGCCTCCTCGCGCAACAGCGGCATCCCGCGTGTTCCGTCGAGGAGCTCCAGGAAACAGCCCGTCGCCATGTCCATCGGGCCGACCTTCACCGCATGCGCGGGTGTCACACCGAATTGGACGGTGCCGTTGCCGCGCCATGCGCGGCGCAGTGCGGGTTTCAACATCGGATGCACGGCTTCCCCCGGTCTGTGTGTCTGCGTGAGATCCATTGCCAGAATGCAGCGCGCCGCCAAAGCGGGTGGAAAGTTATCCACAGGCAGGGGGTATTAGTCGTTCAAATGGTGCACGCTGTGTGGCGGATCATGTGTGAACCGTTCAGGAGACGGGACTTCCCCCACCGGCAACGGGTAACGTCGTGCCGTGCCCGCCGACCCGTCACCCGGCCTCGCCGGGGAGACCCCCGCGCGCAGCGCCGGAATCCAGCAGCGCAGCGCGGCAGACCATCCGCCCCGCGGCTCGACGACGAGCGCGGTCGAGGTCCGCCGGAGCTCCCGCCGCAGCAGAACGGTCTCCGCGTACCGGGAGGGCGACCGCACGATCGTGCTGATCCCCGCCCGGATGTCCGAGGCCGAGGAGCGGCGCTGGGTGAGCGTGATGCTCGACAAGCTGGCCGCCCAGGAGAGCAGACGCATTCCCGGTGACAGCGAGCTCGCCGAGCGGGCGGAGCGGCTGTCCGCGCAGTATTTCGACGGCCGGGCCAGACCCGTCTCGGTCCGGTGGGTGACCAACCAGAACACCAGGTGGGGGTCCTGCACCCCGGCCGAGGGCAGCATCCGCCTGTCACACCGGCTGCAGGGCATGCCGGAGTACGTCGTCGACTACGTGCTCGTCCACGAACTGGCCCATCTCCTGGTGCCCGGACATGGTCCGCGGTTCTGGCGGCTCCTGGACGCCTACCCCCGTACCGAGCGGGCGCGCGGCTATCTCGAAGGGGTGGTGGCGGCCGACCGGCTGCCGCATCTGCCCGCCGCACGGGGCGAGTGACATTCGCTGATTCTGTACCGGGTCTGTACCGGCTTGGCCCGCGGCGGGACTTTGCGGTTAGCCTGACGCGACGCATTCAGGATCCGGATGGGGGACGGTCGTTACGCATGGCCAGGGAATTCCAACGCGGCCACAAGGCCAAGATCAGCGATCTCACACCGGGGACGGACCTGTACGTAGGTGTGCAGATCGCCGGCCCGGGACTGACCTTTGACATCAGCTGCTTCGGCCTCGATGCCAATGAGCAGCTCTCCGACGACCGGTATTTCATCTTCTTCAATCAGCCGAAATCGCCCGAGGAGTCCATTCAGCTCCTGGGCGCCCAGGCCGGTGACACCGAGTCGTTCCGCGTGACTCTGGACCGCGTTCCGGCGAGCATCCACAAACTGTCGTTCACCGCCACGCTGGACGGCGCCGGACAGATGGCGCAGGTCGGCCCCGGGTACATCCGGATCGTCGCGGGTGGCGAGGAAGTCGTCAGGTACGCCTTCACCGGCTCCGAGTTCACCACCGAACGCGCGGTGATGCTGGGTGACTTCTACCTCAAGGACGTCTGGCGGTTCGCCGCTGTCGGTCAGGGTTTCGACGGCGGTCTCGACGCGCTGCTGAAGAACTTCGGAGGCGAGGTCGCGGAGGAGGAGCCCGCGGCTCCGCAGCCGCAGTCCGCCGCCCCGTCCTTCGCCCCGCCCGCCCAGGCTTCGGCGCCCCCTCCGGCGTTCGGTGCCCCGGCCGCACCACAGGCCCCACAGCCCGCACCGTCCTTCGGTGCACCGGCCGTGCCCGCGCCCGCGCCCACTCCGCAGCAGCAGATGCACGCCGCGCCCACCATCGTGGCGCCGCTGGCCCCGCAGGGCGGCAGCGTGCCTCCGCCGCCCCCGCCCCCGCCCGCTCCGTACGGGCAGCCGGGGCAGCCGCCCCAGCAGCCGCAGTTCGGGCAGGTCCCGGGGCAGGCTCCCGCCCCGTACGGCCAGCCGGCTCCGGCCCCGTACGGGCAGCAGGCTCCCGCTCCGTACGGGCAGCAGCCTCCCGGTATGCAGGGCGGCATGCCCCAGGGCGTGCCGCAAGGGGTGCCGCAGACCGGGGCGGGGCTCCTGGCCGCGCTCCAGCCGTACAAAGAGACGGCCACCGGCCAGCGCTGGACCTCGCAGAACCAGCAGCTCATGCGGGTCGACCTCACCAACGGTGGCGGGGGAGTGCTGGCCAGGCAGGGCAGCATGGTGATGTATCAGGGCAAGGTCGACTTCGGCTACAAGGGCGCCGGTTTCGCCGGCCGGATCGTCGGCAACGCCACCGGCCAGGAGATGCAGCTGATGCGCTGTACCGGCCGGGGGCAGGTCTTCCTCGCCGAGGAGGGCTCCCATCTGCACGCCGTCGAACTCCAGGGCGACGGCATCTGCGTCTCCTCGGAGAACGTCCTCGCCTTCGACGAGTCGCTTCAGTACGAGGTCCGCAGGATCGAGGGCCACGGCATTCCCGGAGGCGCCCTGTTCACCATGCAGTTCCAGGGCACCGGCACCGTCGTCGTCAAGACCCACGGTGTGCCGGTCGTCCTGCCGGTCACCCCGACCACCTTCGCCGACTGCAACGCCGTCGTCGCGTGGTCGTCGGCGTCCCAGGTGATCGTCTCCAGCCAGGTCCGGCTGCGCCGCAACGCCTACCCCGGACACAGCGGAGAGACCGTGAACCTCCAGTTCCGGGGCGCACCCGGCAACTTCATCGTCGTCCAGCCCTACGAGGTCTGAGGGAGCCCGTCATGAATCAGCAACTCGCGGGCTACGCCCCGACCCCCGTCACGGCCCGGATGGAGAACCACGGCCATTCGATGCTGAAGGTGGCCATGGCCACCGGCCAGGACCTGTACGCGCGCACCGGCTCGATGGTGGCGTACGAGGGCTTCATCCAGTACGAGCCCAACCCGCCCGCCGTCCGCCAGATGGCCTCGCAGTGGATCACCGGCGAGGGCGCGCCCGTGATGAAGTGCTCCGGTGACGGGCTGCTCTACCTCGCGGACTACGGCGCGGACGTGGTCGTCATCAATCTCAACAACGACTCCCTCTCGGTCAACGGCACCAATCTCCTCGCCTTCGACGCCCATCTCACCTGGGGTGTCGAACGCGTCAAGGGCCTTGCCAAGTTCGCGGGGCAGGGACTGTGGAACGTCTGCGTCTCCGGCACCGGATGGGTCGCCATCACCTCCCGCGGCACGCCGATCGTCGTCGACTGCGGTCGCGGCGAGGACGAGACGTACGTCGACCCGGACGCCCTGGTGGCGTGGTCCCCGAACCTCAAGGTGAAGGGCAAGCGCAGCTTCAAGGCCTCGTCGCTCATCGGGCGGGGCAGCGGAGAGGCGTTCCAGATGGCTTTCTCCGGCGAGGGGATCGTCGTCGTCCAGCCGAGCGAGGACAGTACCGACCGCCTTCGGGTCCGGAACTGACGGGGAGGGAGAACACACCATGCAGAGTCCGCTCTTCAGCTACACGGAACAGCAGTCCCAGGACCGGTACGCGGTGCAGAACCCGCAGCTCCTGCGCGTCTCGCTGACCGGCCACGACGACGTCCTCGCCCGCAAGGGCGCCATGGTCGCCTACCAGGGACTGATGGAGTTCGACGGCGAGTACCAGTCGCACGGACAGCGCCGGGCCCGCGCGAGCACCGGCGAGGGCCTCGACCTGATGCGGTGCTCGGGTCAGGGCACCGTCTACCTCGCCAACCTGGCGCAGTACGTCCACGTGGTGGATGTCGACCGCGACGGCATGACGGTGGACAGCGCCTATGTCCTGGCGCTCGACTCGTCACTCCACACCGAGGTCATCGCGGTGGACAGCCAGTACGGCATCTCGGGCACCGGCAAGTACCAGCTCAACATCTCGGGCAGCGGCAAGGTCGCCCTGATGACCTCCGGCCAGCCCCTGATGATGCAGGTCACGCCCGACAAGTACGTCAACGCGGACGCGGACGCCGTCGTCGCCTGGTCCAGCTCACTGCGGGTGCAGATGCAGGCCCAGACGCACTCCTCCGGCGTCATGCGCCGACGCGGCAACACCGGAGAGGGCTGGGAGCTCAGCTTCCTCGGGCAGGGCTTCGCCCTGGTCCAGCCGAGCGAGGTGCTGCCGCCGCAGAGCGCCCAGATCGGCCAGGGGCTGGCTGCCCAGTACGGCATGGGCCAGCAGGGCGTCCACGCCCAGAACCAGAACAACGCCTGGAACTGAACCGCGCCAGGTGCGATCGGTAAGGGGCGGCCTCTTTGGAGGCCGCCCCTTACCCGTGCTGCCGGTCCGCCCCGTGCTGTCGCCCTACCCGTGCTGTCGTCGCTCCGCTATCGGACGACGCCGTCCAGCGCTGCCCGCGTACGTTCCACCAGACGCACCACCGAGGAGTCGGCGACCTCGGAGACCTCGTCGTAGGTGAACCAGCGCAGGTCCAGCGATTCGTCGCTGATCCGCTCCGTGGCACCCGAGGGTGCCAGCGCCGCGTACTGGACATCGAGGTGCCAGTTGCAGGGCGCCGGGATCGGGTGCCGGTCCAGGGTGACCGGGCCGCCCGCCAGCAGCGTCAGACCGGTGATGCCGGACTCCTCCGCGGCCTCTCGCAGCGCCGCACCGGCCAGCGAGGCGTCCCCCGGCTCGCAGTGACCGCCCATCTGCAGCCACATCCGCAGCTTCCGGTGCAGGGTGAGCAGCACCTTGCCGCCCTCGGGGTCCACGACCAGCGCGCTGGCCGTCAGGTGCCCGGCTCCGCAGGCCTTCCACATGCCGTCGGCATGCTGCGCCAGATGGTCCAGGTAGGCCAGGCGCAGCTCCTCCTGGACGGCATCCGCCCCGCCCCCGTAGTTCTCCAGTACGAGAACGGCGTCGTCGTGCAGGCTCACTTTTCGGTGTCGTCCTTGCCGTCGCCGGGGGTGTCGTCGCTGTCCTTGGCGTCGCTGTCCTTGGCTTCGCCGTCCTTGGTGTCGCCGTCCGCAGCGCTGTCGTCCTTGCCTTCGGCGTTCTCGGGGCTCGGCCCGTCCTCGCCGTCGGTGCCGGTGGCGGGCTTCTGCGGCCCGTTCGCGGCCTCGCCGAGCATCTTGTCCAGCTCGGAGAAGTCCAGCTGCTCGTGGTGCACGAAGCCGTCCGGATCGTCCAGGTCGTGGGCGGTCGGCAGCATGTCGGGGTGCTCCCACAGCGCGTCGCGTCCGTCGAGCCCCCGGGCGTCCGTGAGCGAGGCCCACAGGCGCGAGGCGTCACGCAGCCGCCTCGGACGCAGCTGCAGGCCGATCAGCGTGGCGAAGGTCTGCTCGGCGGGACCGCCGGAGGCGCGCCGCCTGCGCATCGTCTCGCGGAGCGCGTCCGCCGAGGTCAGCCGGGACTTCGCGGCCTCGTGAACCACCGCGTCCACCCAGCCCTCGACCAGCGCGAGGGCCGTCTCCAGGCGGGCCAGGGAGGCCTTCTGCTCCGGGGTGTCCTCCGGCTGGAACATGCCCTGCTGAAGGGCTTCCTGCAGCTGCTCGGGCTGCGACGGGTCGAACTGGCCGACCACGTCCTCCAGCTTGCTGGTGTCGACCTTGATGCCGCGCGCGTATCCCTCCACGGCGCCGAACAGATGCGAGCGCAGCCACGGCACGTGGGCGAAGAGCCGCTGGTGAGCGGCCTCGCGCAGCGCCAGGTACAGCCGCACCTCGTCCTGCGGCACGCTCAGGTCCTTGCCGAACCGCTCGACGTTCAGCGGCAGCAGCGCGGCCTTGCCGGCCGGGCCCAGCGGCAGCCCGATGTCGGTCGAGCCGACCACCTCGCCCGCGAGCACCCCGACGGCCTGTCCGATCTGCTGGCCGAACATCGCGCCGCCCATCGACCGCATCATGCCGATCAGCGGGCCCGCCATCGCCTGCATCTCCTCGGGCAGCACATCGCCCATGGCGAGGCCGACACGCTCGGCCACCGGGTCGACGAGCTTCTGCCAGGCGGGGAGGGACGCCTCGACCCACTCCGCACGGCTCCACGCCACGGTGGAGACGGAGCCGGAGGGCAGCGACGTCGCACCGTCCAGCCAGAGGTCCGCCAGCCGCAGCGCCTCATCGACCGAAGCACGCTCGGACGGGCCGACGCTCGCGTCCTTGGTGCCGTCCGCGTTGCCCTGCGAGACGGTCTGGCGGGCGATCTGCTTGGCCATGTCCCAGTTCACGGGACCGCCCTCGTAGCTCAGCATCTGGCCGAGCTGCTGGAAGGCGGCGCCCAAGTCGTTCGGGTTCATCGAACCGAACATCGCGGCGAAGGGGTTGTCACCGCCCGCGCCGGGGCCGAAGCCGAGCGGGTTCGCCGGACCGCCCGAACCCTGCCCACCTCCGGTGGGGTCCTTCTTCTTGCCATGGTCGCCGTCGTCCGGCTCCTCCGGCGGAAGGCCGAATCCGAATGGGGTGTCACTCACGGGTTTCCTCGGCTCGTAGGGCCGCCGGAGGGAACCGACGGCGACTGCCCGACATCACCATCCAGCGTAGACACCAAGTCCGCTCAGGGCCTCAGTGCTCCGCCGGCTCCCGGCCTGCGGCAGGATGGACGCCACCTGGTACGTACGCGTCATTCGGGTACGTACTGAAGACAACCGCTGGAGACGCCCGGTGAGTTCCCCAGATCCGCAGGTTCGCGCAGCGCGAAACCTGGCCGACCCGCCGCCCGAGAACAAGTCGCAGAAGAAGTCGCAGAACGAGTCACAGAACGAGCCGAAGGACAAGCCGCAGGGCACGGCCGACAGCACGGCCGAGAACAAGACCTCCGAGAACAGCGCCACCGAGCCCACGGCCGCGGACAAGGCCGTCCGGAGCCGTTCCAGGAGCCGTGGGCCCGTCGTGGCCATCACCGGAGCCGCCACGGGTGTCGGCGAGCTGCTCGCGGCCCGGCTCGCGGCCTCGGAGGAGATCAAGCAGGTCATCGCCATCGACGAGCGTCGCGGAGAGGTCTCTGAGGCGACCTGGCACATCCTCGACGTCCGCGACCCCGCCATCGCGGAGAAGCTCCGGGGCGCGGACGTCGTGGTGCACCTGGCGCTCGATCTCGACCTGGAGACCGACCCCGCCGCCCGCACCGCCTACAACGTGCGCGGCACCCAGACCGTGCTGACCGCCGCCGCGGCCGTCGGCGTCCACCGGGTCGTGCTGTGCACCTCCGCGATGGTCTACGGCGCGCTGCCCGACAACGACATCCCGCTGGCCGAGGACGCCGAGCTGCGGGCCACCGCGGAGGCGACCGGCGTCGGGGACCTGCTGGAGATCGAACGGCTCGGCCGCCGCGCGCCACGCGCCCACCCCGGGCTCCACGTCACGGTGGTCCGTCCCACGGTGCTCGTCGGCGGCACCGACACGGCGCTGACCCGTTACTTTGAGTCACCGCGCCTCCTGGTCGTCGCCGGATCGCACCCCACCTGGCAGTTCTGCCACGTGGACGACCTGGTCACGGCGCTGGAGTACGCCGCGCTGGAGAAGATCGACGGGGAGTTCGCGGTCGGCTGCGACGGCTGGCTCGAACAGGAGGAGGTCGAGGAGATCAGCGGCGTCCGCCGGATGGAGCTTCCCTCCGCCGTCGCGCTCGGCGCCGCCGCCCGGCTGCACCGGATCGGCCTCACCCCGTCCCCGGCGGGCGATCTGGCGTACACGATGCACCCCTGGGTGGTGAGCGTGAGCCGGCTGCACGACGCGGGCTGGCGCCCGAGCTGGACCAACGAGGAGGTGCTCGCCGCGCTCCTCGAGGAGGTGGAGGGGCGGCACACCCTCGCCGGGCGCCGGCTCGGCCGCAAGGACGCCACCGCGGCCGGTGCCGCCGGTGCGACCGTGGCACTGCTCGGTACCGCCGCCCTGGTGCGCCGCGCCCGCAAGGCGCGCCGCCGCATCTAGCGCGGCTCCCCGGCCCGCCCCGCGTCTGTAGGAGGCTCCAAGCGCGGCGGCGGCCCCCCAGCGGATTGCGCTATTCCGTGACGTCGGAGCGGTACGGCACGATGGGCCATATGGCACCTACGTATGACCACCCCGGCGAGCAGGCGGCACAGGACCCCATCCGGCTGCTGGAGATCCGCGACACGCCGCTGTCGCTGGACGAGGTCTTCCGTGCCGTCGGCGACGACGCCGCCGGCGGCACCGCGCTCTTCGTCGGCACCGTGCGCAACCACGACGGTGGCCAGGACGTGGGGGCCCTCGGCTACTCGTGCCATCCCTCGGCCCAGGACGGGATGCGCCGGGTGGCGGAGAAGGTGGTCGGTGACTTCCCGGTCCGGGCACTCGCCGCCGTCCACCGAGTGGGTGAACTGGAGGTGGGCGATCTCGCCGTCGTCGTGGCGGTCTCCTGCCCGCACCGCGCGGAGGCCTTCGAGGCCTGCCGCAGGCTCATCGACGACCTCAAGCACGAGGTTCCGATCTGGAAGCACCAGCGCTTTTCGGACGGTACGGAGGAGTGGGTCGGCGCCTGCTGAGCGCAAACCCCGCCGGGTGGGCTTCCCCCCGATTTGCGTAACCGCACCCCTGCCGTGAGCGTTGGCTCTGCAGATGGTTAATCTGCTGATCGGTCAGTTGCGGTTGCTCATGAGGCAGGGAGGTCGTCATGGCAGCACTCGCCTGGTTGTTGATTCCGCTTTTCGCTGCGTTCGGTGCAGCGATATGGGGAAGCTGGGCCGCCCGTAATCGCACGACCGGCGATGTGACCGAGCTCGCCGGCTATGCCAGGTTCCGTGAGGCGATGGAGAAGTCGGACTCCGGTTCGGAACCGGTCGAGCAGATATCGAACGTCTGACGCCACGCCGAACGTACGCGGTCGCCAATCCGTGGAGCCGCGTAGTCCGCCGAGGCCTGCCGGCGCATCTCCGCAGCCCCGTTCCGGACCTCGTACGGACCGGCCCCGGCGGTGGACATACGGACCCTTCCCGTACTGTCGTTCCATGCCACGCCGAACCGCGACGATGCTCGCCTCCACCCTGGTTCTGATCGCGCTGCTCTGCGCGGGTGTGCTGATCAAAGTGCCGTACGCGGAGATGTCTCCCGGGCCGACCGTGAACACACTCGGTGAGGTCGACGGTGATCCGGTCCTGCAGATCACCGGGCACAAGACGTACGAGACGTCCGGGCACCTCAACATGACGACGGTCAGGGTGACCGGCGCCGACTACAACATGAACCTCGTCGAGGCCGTCTACGGATGGCTGGGCCACGACAGCCTGGTCGTACCGCACGACACGCTCTACCCGGACGGCAAGACGGAGCAGCAGTCGACGCAGGAGAACGCCGAGGAGTTCAGCCAGTCCCAGGAGAGCGCCAAGGTCGCGGCCCTCACCGAACTGGGCATCCCGGTCTCGTCACGGGTGGTGGTCTCCACGGTCGTCAAGGACAGCCCCGCACAGGGCAAGCTGCACGCCGGTGACGTGATCAAGGCCGTCGACGGTACGGCGGTCAAGCAGCCAGAGGACGTCGCGAAGCTCGTCACCCGGCACAAGCCCGGCCAGGACGTCACCTTCACGGTCATCCCGGCCAAGACAGCGGCGGCGGCGGAGAAGTCCGGCAAGCAGCCCGAGGGCACCGAGAAGATCACCCTCACCACCGCGAAGGCCCCCAAGGAGAACCGCGCGATCGTCGGCATCCAGGCGGGGACGGACCACACCTTCCCGTTCGACATCGACATCAAGCTCGCCGACGTCGGCGGCCCGAGCGCCGGTCTGATGTTCTCCCTCGGCATCATCGACAAGCTCACCCCGGGACAGCTGACGGGTGGCAAGTTCGTCGCGGGCACCGGGACGATCGACGACAAGGGCAAGGTCGGCCCCATCGGCGGCATCAACATGAAGCTGGTCGGCGCGCGCAACGCCGGCGCGCGCTACTTCCTGACCCCGGACGACAACTGCAAGTCCGCCGCCTCCGACACCCCCGACGGACTCACCCTGGTGCGGGTGAAGACGATCGACGACGCCAAGAAGTCGCTGGACAGGATCCGCTCGGGGGACACGGCTGGCCTGGCGAGCTGCTCGACAGACTGACCGGCCCCCCACCGGTACCAGCGGATCCGCGAGGGTCAGGACTCGAAGGTCGCGGCCAGTGCCTCGGCCAGCCCCGGCACCAGACCGGCGCCGGTCAGCACGTCGTTCGGGGAGTCCTTCTCCCGCAGCCGCACGGCCGACTCCCGGGCACCGTCCCGCAGGACGGCCACGGTCATCCGCACCTCCTGGCGGTCGGGGTGCCCCGCGACCCACTTGGTCAGCTGGGTGTCGTCGAGACCTTCGGGGACGGAGGCCTCTGCGGACGGCGGCAGCATCAGCCGCTCCACCGTCATCGCGCACCCGACCACCGCGTCCGGCCAGGCGATCGTGGCGAGGAACTCGTCCAGTGCGGTACCCGCGGGAAGCTCCTCCTGCTCAATAGGGGTGAGTGCGGCGGCCTTCGAGCCGTCGTCGTCGAGGCCCAGCTGGGCGGCGAGGCCCGGCTCCTGGACCCGCAGCCGGGCGGTGTCGACGAGGGCGAAGAGCCGGGCGGGCTGATCCCAGCCGAGACCGGAGATGTATTCGTCGATTTCGAGCACCGCTACGGTGAGCGGGCTCGCGGCCATCGGAGGGCCTGAGGGGGAAACGTTGGACATGGACAACATCCTGCCTCCTTCTGCCCCGGGAACGGGAACTAGGTAAAGCCTCAGTAAGTTGCATAGGTGGGCTCTACGATCGCGGGGCCCCTTCAACACGACCGCGAACTTTGAGGTGCGCACGTTGGCTTTCCAGATGCCGGACCGCGGCGGAGGCCCGACAGGGCCACGGATCAGAGTCGGCCGCCCGTCCCGGCGCGCCCGAACCCTGCTCATGACACTGGGCGTCCTGGCGATTCTCGCCATGGCGTTCGTCATGTTCGCGGGGTTCTGGACGGACTGGCTCTGGTACAGGTCGGTCGCGTATTCATCCGTCTTCACCACCACCCTGTGGACCAAGATCGGGCTGTTCCTCGTCTTCGGACTACTGATGGCCGTCGCCGTCGGCGTGAACATCTGGCTCGCGCACCGGCTCCGGCCGCCGCTGAGCGCGATGTCGCTGGAACAGCAGAGCCTGGACCGCTACCGGATGAGCCTCGCCCCGTACAAGAAGTGGGTGCTGCTCGCGATCACCGCGCTCGTCGGTCTGATCGCCGGAGCGTCCTCCTCCGGCCAGTGGCGTACCTGGCTGATGTACGTGAACGGCGTGTCGTTCGGGCAGAAGGACCCCCAGTTCCATCTGGACGTGTCCTTCTTCGCCTTCGACCTGCCCTGGTACCGCTTCCTGCTGGGCTTCGGCTTCGCGGCCACGGTGCTCTCGCTGGTCGCCGCCGCGCTGACGCACTACCTGTACGGCGGGCTGCGCATCACCAGCCCCGGCGCTCGGGCGACGGGGGCGGCCACCGGCCATCTCTCGGTGCTGCTCGGCATCTTCGTCGCGCTGAAGGCCGTGGCGTACTGGCTCGACCGCTACGGGCTGGCCGTGAAGTCCAGCGACTTCAAGGCCACGGACAACTGGACGGGCCTGCGGTACGTCGACGCCAACGCCTACCTTCCGGCGAAGACGATCCTGTTCTGCATCGCCGCGATCTGCGCCGTGCTGTTCTTCGCGACGCTCTGGCGCCGCACCTGGCAGCTGCCGGTGATCGGATTCGGGCTGATGGTCCTCTCCGCGATCCTGATCGGCGGGCTCTACCCGGCGATCGTGCAGAAGTTCCAGGTCCAGCCGAACGAGCAGGCCAAGGAAGCCCCGTTCATCCGGAAGAACATCGAAGCCACGCGTGACGCCTACGACATCGACAACGCACAGGTCGACGACTACGCGGGCAAGAGCACCACGGACGACGAGACGAAGCTCCGCGCCGGCGCGGACGCCGCGGCCAGCTACCGGGTGATGGACCCCAACGTCGTCTCCCCGGCCTTCCAGCAGCTCCAGCAGAAGAGGAACTACTACCAGTTCCCCAAGACGCTGGATGTCGACCGCTACAAGGACGAGTCCGGCAAGGAGCAGGACACGGTCATCGGTCTGCGCGAGCTCAACCTCCAGGGCATCCCCAAGCGCAACTGGATCAACGACCACTTCACCTACACCCACGGCTACGGTGCGATCGCCGCCCGGGGCACCACGACCGGCAAGAACCCGAAGGGGTCTCCCGACTTCACCGAGTCCGGCCTGCCGACCACCGGTGAGCTGGGCTCGTACCAGCAGGAGATCTACTACGGCGAGAAGACCGAGCAGTACTCCATCGTCGGCGGGCCCCAGAAGGAGCTCGACTACGAGGAGGACGGCGAGAAGACCACCAGCTACAAGGGCAAGAGCGGGGTCAGCCTCTCCAACGCGTTCAACCGCGCCGCCTACGCGGTGGCGTTCAGCGAACCGCAGATCCTGTACTCGGGAGCCATCGGTGACGGCTCGCGGATCCTGTACAACCGCACCCCCAAGGAGCGGGTCGAGGCGGTCGCTCCCTGGCTGACCATCGACGGCGACGCCTACCCGGCCGTGGTCAAGGGCCGCATCCAGTGGGTCGTCGACGCGTACACCACGACCAACGGCTACCCGTACGCCTCGCGTACGACGCTGGGTGACACCACGGCCGACTCGCTGACCACCAACCAGCGTGCCGTCGTCGCCCAGCAGAACCAGGTCAACTACATCCGCAACTCGGTGAAGGCCACCGTCGACGCGTACGACGGCACGGTCAAGCTCTACGAGTGGGATACAGAGGACCCGATCCTCAAGACCTGGCGCAAGGCGTTCCCGGGGACCGTGAAGCCCCGGGCGGACATTCCGCAGGACCTGATGGACCACCTGCGCTATCCGCAGGACCTGTTCAAGGTGCAGCGCGAGCTGCTGACCCGCTACCACGTGGAGAACCCCGCCCAGTTCTACAGCGGCAGTGACGCGTGGCAGGTCCCGGACGACCCGACCAACAAGGAGTCCGGCGCCGTTCCGCCGTACTACCTGAGCATAAAGATGCCGGACCAGAAGGCTCAGAAGTTCTCGCTGACGACGACGTTCACCCCCAAGGGGCGGCCCGACCTGGGGGCGTTCATGGCGGTGGACGCCGATGCGTCGAGCAAGGACTACGGCACGATAAGACTGCTCAGAGTCACCACCACGGTGAAGGGGCCGGGCCAGGTACAGAGTGAGCTCAACGGCAACGACGACGTCGCCGAGTTCGTGAGAAACCTCAAGGGCACCGACTCCGACATCGAGTACGGCAACCTGCTGACGGTGCCGCTCGAAGGGGGCTTCCTCTACATCGAGCCGGTGTACACGCGCGGTGGCACGCAGAACTATCCGCTGCTGCGCAAGGTCGCCGCCTCGTACGGGTCGAAGATCGTCTTCGAGAACAGTCTCGGGGAGGCGCTCAACGCGGTCTTCGGGGTGGACGACTCCGATACGAGCCAGCCACCGGCCGAGAACACACGACCACCGGGTGACACCACGGAGCCGCCGGCCACCGGCGACGCGGCGCTGAAGAAGGCGATCGCGGACGCCCAGAAGGCCTACACGGAAGGCGAGGCGGCCCTGAAGGAGCAGGACTGGACCGCCTACGGCAAGGCCCAGACGGATCTGCAGGACGCCCTGGAGCGGGCAGCGGCCGCGCAGCCCAAGTCCGGTAGCCCCAGCAACGCCGATAAAACCGATAAGGCTGATAAGTCAGATAAGGCCGATAAGGCGAGTGCGTCGGACAAGGAAGACAAGAGTGCCAAGGCCGACAGTGGCGGCTGAGTAACTCGGTAAAGCTTCACCTTCGCGCCGTGGTACGGTTTGAACACAACGGCGCGGGGTGGAGCAGCTCGGTAGCTCGCTGGGCTCATAACCCAGAGGTCGCAGGTTCAAATCCTGTCCCCGCTACTGAAAGACGAAGGCCCGGATCCTTTCGAGGATCCGGGCCTTCGCCGTGTCATCGTGACTTTTCCGTGCAGTCGGCGTGAAGTGCGGTTCATGGGGCACCAGTTGGGGAAGGGCGTGTTTGACTTGTCTCTCTGTGGGCAAGTCGACAAAACGCTGAAGTGACCTCTCTGGCCGCGATATACCAGGTGTACGCGGGTTACAGGTGGTGCGACGATGGTATTTATGGGGGACAGGGCAACTCTGTTGGAGACAGAGCGGTTTGGTCAGCGTCACGCCCATCCGGCGGAAAACGTGCTGGATGTGGCATTTGCCGCCGCCGCACGGTACAACGACTACATCGAGACCGCCGAGACTGCGGAGTGTGCCGCGACCGTCGAAAGTGCAGAGACCGCAGAGTCCGCGGACGGCGTGCAGAACGCCGAGGGCGCGGAGACCGCAGAGAGTGCGGACAACGCCGAGAGCGAGGCGCGTCACCGTCGTGCCGCCGACGCGGGAGACACCGCGTCGATGAGCGTCCTCGGCGCGTTGCTGCTGCGCCGGGGCGATCTGACCGGCGCCGAGACCTACCTGCGCGCGGCCACCGCCGACGGTGACCGCGCGGCGGCCAACAACCTGGGCGTTCTGCTGCACCAGCGCGGATACCCGGACGAGGCGGCCGACTGGTGGCGGATCGCGGCCGTCGCCGGCTCCGCCGCGGCCGCGCACGCCCTCGGGCGCCACTACCGCGAGCGCGGTGACGAGCCCGGCGCCGAGTACTGGCTGCGCCAGTCCGCCGAGCAGGGCCACGCGCTGGGGGCGTACGCCCTCGCGGATCTGCTGGAGCACCGCAGCGACGTCGGCGCCGAGCGCTGGCTGCGCGCCGCAGCGGAGCAGGGGCACCGCGAAGCCGCGTACCGGCTGGCACGCATGGTGGAGCGCAACGCGGCGGGCGACGCGCACGACGCGTTCGGCCGCCCCGGACTCGGTCCCCGCACCGGAACAGGCGGCGGGGTGGACACCACCGGGGGCCGGGCGGCCGTGCGCAAGGACGACAGCCCGGTCGCCGGACCCGAAGCGGGCCGGGTCGGTGAGGCCGAGCAGTGGTACCGGCAGGCCGCCGCGCGCGGTCACCGGCGTGCCGCCCTGCACCTCGGCGCCATCCTGGAGCAGCGCGGCGAGCTGAAGGAGGCCGGCCGCTGGTACCTCATCGCGGCCAAGGCGGGCGAGGCGCGGGCCGCGTGCGCACTCGGCTTCCTGCTGCGTGACGCCGGAGACCGGGAGAGCGCGGCCGTGTGGTGGCTGCGTGCCGCGCAGGAGGGCGACGGCAACGCCGCCAACGCGCTCGGCGCGCTGCACGCGGCCCGCGGCGAGCAGCAGACCGCCGAGCGCTGGTACCGCGCTGCCATGGACGCCGGTGACGTCAACGGCGCGTACAACCTGGGGCTGCTCTGCGCCGCCCAGGACCGTACGGCGCAGGCCGAGCAGTGGTACCGGCGCGCCGCGTACGCCGGTCACCGCGAGGCCGCCAACGCGCTGGCCGTGCTCCTGCTCCAGGCGGGCGACGCGACCGGCGCGGAGCCGTGGTTCTCCAAGGCGGCCGAGGCGGGCAGCGTCGACGCCGCGTTCAACCTGGGCATCCTGCACGCCGGGCGCGACGAGGACCGGGCCGCGCTGCTCTGGTACGAGCGCGCGGCGGCGGCCGGCCACACGGAGGCGGCGCTCCAGGTCGGCATGGCGCTGCTGCACCACGGCGAGGAGCGGGAGGCGGAGCGCCACCTGCGCTGCGCGGCTGGTGGCGGCAGCGCGGAAGCGGCCTTCCGGCTGGCCGGGGTGCTGGACTCGCGGCTGCCGCCGCCGGGGCCGCCCGCCCTGGGGGAGCCGATGCCCGAGAAGTCCGAGTGCGAGGAGTGGTACGAGCGCGCCGCCGAGCAGGGCCACCGTCGGGCCCAGGTGCGCGTCGGGATGCTCGCCGCGTCCCGGGGCGATGTGGACAGCGCGAGCCGGTGGTACCGGGAGGCGGCCGAGTCGGGCAGCCGTAACGGGGCCTTCAACCTCGGTCTGCTGCTCGCCCGCGAGGGCAGCGAGCGCGAGGCGGCGCTGTGGTGGAGCCGCGCCGCGAACGACGGGCACGGGCGGGCCGCCCTGCGCCTGGCCCTGCTGGCCGCGCGCCGCGGTGAGCTCACGGAGGGGCAGCGGTGGTGTGCGCGGGCGGTCGAGCTGGGGCCGGCGGAGGTCTCGGAGCGGGCCGCGCGGTTGCGCGAGGCGCTGCATCAGGAGCTGACCGCGTAGGCGGAGTGCGGGTGCCGGTGCAGGGGCCGGGGTCGGGGTTGGGGCGGGTGTTCGGGGGCGCGGTGCCTTCGGCCCCGCCTTCTGTCCTCAATCGCCGGACGGGCTTGATATGGCTGGTGTTCTCGGTCGCTGGGCAGGCTTGATGTGGCTGGTGTTCTCGGTCGCTGGGCAGGCTTGATGTGGCTGGTGTTCTCGGTCGGCCGACGGGCTTGATGTGGCTGGGCTTGGCGTGACTGTGGCCGGGCCCGGGAAGGGATTTGCGCTGGTCCGGAGGGGTGACGTAATGTGGGGATCACAACGGCGCGGGGTGGAGCAGCTCGGTAGCTCGCTGGGCTCATAACCCAGAGGTCGCAGGTTCAAATCCTGTCCCCGCTACTAAAGACAGAGGGCCGGATCCTTTCGAGGATCCGGCCCTCTGTGCATGTCCCCACGAGCCGGCCCGGTTCAGGGCTTGTGGCCCACGGCCTCGCTGTACATCGCACGGTCCACGGCCTTCTCCTCCGGTACCGGTGTGCCGGTCTCGACGCCCGAGTCCGCGTACGCCTTCTGCACCCGGTCCGTGGTGCCCTTGCGGATCTCCCAGTCCATCCGCATCGACGGTGTCGAGCGCAAGGTGGCCTCGTCGGTCTTCATCAGTTTCGCCAGCTCGCTGACGAAGGCCGGGTCGGACTTGTAGTCGTCGGCGAAGTAGGTGTTCACCGTACGGATGTAGGCCCGGAGGAAGGCGACGCCCGCGTCCGGGTCCTTGTTCAGCAGCGTCGGGCCGAACAGCAGGCCGCCGAGCGGTTCACCGGCGGGCTGGCCGCCGAGGAAGGCGAACTTCTTGTCGCCGTCGACCTTGCGCCAGATCGGGTCGAGCAGCCAGGCGGAGTCCACGCCCCCGTTCTGCAGGGCGGTCAGTACGTCGGCGGAGCCGAGCTGCTGGAAGCTGATCTTGTCGAGCCCGCCGCCGTGCTTCTTCAGTGAGGTGTCCATCGGGTAGGCGATCACCGAGCCCTTGCCGATCATCGTGCCGAGCTTCCGGCCGGCCATGTCGACGTGATCGGCGCTCTCGCCGTCCTTGAGGCGCACCCACAGTCCGCTCTTCGACGTCGGGTCGGGGGAGAAGTTGCCCGCGACCCACTTGATGTCGAAGCCGCCGTTGATGCCGTTCATTACCGCGACCTCCGGCGCCGCCCACTGGGCGTCGACGTCGCCCTTGGCGAGCAGGGGCAGGGCGTCCGGGGTGGGGAGCACCTTCAGCTGGACGTCCAGGCCCTCCTTCGCGAACTCGCCCTTGGCCACCGCGACCTGGAGCGGTGCGACGTACTCCGCGCTCAGGGTGCCGGTGGCCAGCACGATCTTCCGCTTCTTCGCCAGCGGCCGGGGCTTGGGCGCCCCCTTCTCGCAGCGGGCGGGCTTGCGGTCGGGGGCCAGGTCCGAGGGGTCGGTCCAGCTCCCGGCGCCGCAGCCCGCGACGGGCTTGACGGTGCGGGGCGCCGCGGCGCCGGCGGAGTCGTCGCCCGAGGAGTCGTCCCCGGCGCAGCCCGCCGCGCCGAGCAGGGATGCCGCCACGAGCATGACGGTGCAGGTGAAGGGGGTACGTGTGCGCACAGTGCCTCCGTACGAGGAACGAGGTTTGCGGTTCACGACTGGCTGCGGCCCCGGTCGCGCGGGGCCCAGGGCGTGAGCAGCCGGCCGGCGATCCGGACCACTTCGGAGAAGACGACGCCGAGCACCGCCACACAGACGATGCCGACGAACATCACGTCGTTCTGGAAGAGCGCCCGGGAGTCGAAGATGAGGTGGCCCAGTCCGTCGGCCGCCGCGATCTGCTCCGACGCCACGATGACCAGCACCGCCACCCCGGCCGCGATCCGCGCGCCGACCAGCACCGCGGGCAGCGACGCCGGCAGGAGCACGTGCCGGAACATCTGCCAGGGCGAGGCGCCGAACACCTGACCCGCGTCCCGGTGGCCGACCGGGACGGCGAGCACGGCCGCCATGGTCGAGATCCAGACGAAGAAGAAGACGGTGGCGGCGACCAGGGCGATCTGCGGCCCTTCGCCGAGGCCGAACATATTGAGGAAGACCGGCAGCAGGGCCAGTTTCGGTACGACGTACAGGGCGTCGAGCAACGGCTCCAGCGCCGCCCGCACCAGAGCGAGCGAACCCATCAGCAGGCCGAGCGCGTAGCCCGCGACCGTGCCGATCACGTAGCCACCGAGAACCCGTTTGAGCGTGGCCCACACATCCGGCCACAGATCGCCGTCGGCGGCCCGGTCCCAGCCGTCCGCGAGGATCGTGGAAGGCGCGGGGTAGACGCGGTCGTCGATCCAGGACTGAGCGGCGGCCAGCTGCCAGAGCAGCACCAGGAGCAGCGGTACGGCGACGGCGAGCGCGATTTCGAGGGTGCGGCGCCTGCGGTGGGTGCGTACGGGGTGCAGTTCCTGCGGCCCCGGCCTGCGGACCAGCACCTGCTCCTCGTCGTGCGCGGACTTCACGGCGGTGCTCATACCAGGGCCGCCTCTCCGCGGACCTCGCCGCGCAGCAGATCCCACAACTCGCTCTTCAGCGCGGTGAATTCCGGCGTCGAGCGGATGTCGCCGGTGCGCGGCCGCTCGAACGGCGGGCGGTGCTCCGCGATGATCCGGCCGGGGCGGGCGGACATCACGAGCACCCGGTCCCCGAGCACGATCGCCTCCTCCAGGCTGTGCGTGATGAAGAGGGTGGTGGTGCGGGTGGTCTGGGTGAGCTCCAGCAGTTCGTCCTGGAGGATCGTGCGCAGCTGGGCGTCGAGCGCGGCGAAGGGCTCGTCCATCAGCAGGATCTCGGGCTCGACGGCGAGTGCGCGGGCGATCGCCACCCGCTGGCGCATCCCGCCCGAGAGCGCGGCCGGGTAGGCACCGGCGAATTCGGCGAGCCCGATCCGGGACAGCCAGTCGTGCGCCCTGGCGTCGGCCTCCTTGCGGGGGACGCGCTGGATGTCGAGGCCGAAGCGGACGTTGGCCAGGACGGTCTTCCAGTCGTAGATCCCGTAGTCCTGGAAGATCATCGCGGCGGGCCGGGCCGCTGTCGTACGGATGGACAGCTCGCCGGCGCTGGGGCGCAGCAGTCCGGCCGCGATCCTGAGCAGAGTGGACTTGCCGCAGCCGGACGGGCCGACGATGCAGGCGAACTCGCCCGGCACGATGTCGAGATCGACCGGACCGAGGGCGGCCAGGGCCTTGGCCCCCCGGCCGAAGGAGCGGGCCAGGGAGCGGGCGCGGAGTTTGGGGGCGTCGGCGGAGGGCGGTGGCGGTGACGCGGGGGGTGGGTTCGGGTGCGGGTCTCCCACGGGTCTCTCCTCGTACGTGTTCGAGGTGCGGAGCCGCCGCGGGGCGGCGGTGATCGCCGATGACGATATGACGACCCGTCAGATTCGGGAAGGGGGTGCGCGGGGGTCAGTACCGCGGGCGTAAGCCGAAAAGGCCCCGCGCCGGGGTCTCCGGTGCGGGGCTGGGGGTGTGCGGGGCCGAGGGGGCCAGGGTGCGGGCAGGCGGCGTCAGGCGGTCGCGGCGCAGTTCGGGCAGATGCCCCGGTACGTCATCTCGACCCCGGAGATCGTGAAGCCGAAGCGCTCGCCGGCCGGCAGGTCCGCCAGCGGGTCGCCCGCCGGGTGCACGTCGCGGATGGCGCCGCAGGTGGCGCAGACCAGGTGGTGGTGGGGGCGGTGCGCGTTCGGGTCGTACCGCTTGGCGCGGCGGTCGGTGGAGACCTCGATGACCTCACCGAGCGTCACCATCTCGCCCAGCGTGTTGTAGACGGTGGCCCTGGAGATCTCGGGCAGCTTGGCGACGGCGCGGGCGTGCACCTCGTCGGCTGTCAGGTGCACATGCTCCCCGTCGAGCACCTCGGCCACGACGCGCCGCTGTGCGGTCATGCGCCAGCCTCGTCCACGAAGTCGTTCCAGCAGGTCACTCATGAGGGCAAGCCTAGCAGTGGAGGGGTCCTGTTCCGAACTGGTGTGACTCTGGATGACTGCTTGACTTGGATTAAGTCCAATGTAGGATCGTGTTTGAAGCAGGCCAGGGGACAGGCTGTGCACGGCATGACGACATGACGAATGTGCAGGAATGACGCAGGAGGCGCACGTGACGCAGGGACCGCTCACCACAGAGACCGGAGCACCGGTCGCCGACAACCAGAACAGCCAGACCGCCGGCATCGGCGGTCCGGTGCTGGTGCAGGACCAGTCGCTGATGGAGAAGCTCGCGCACTTCAACCGCGAGCGCATCCCGGAGCGGATCGTGCACGCCCGGGGCGCCGGTGCGTACGGCACGTTCACGCTGACCCGTGACGTCTCGCAGTGGACGCGGGCGAAGTTCCTCTCCGAGGTCGGCAAGCAGACCGAGACCTTCCTGCGCTTCTCCACCGTCGCCGGCAACCTCGGCTCCGCCGACGCGGTGCGTGACCCCCGCGGCTTCGCGCTGAAGTTCTACACCGAGGACGGCAACTACGACCTCGTCGGCAACAACACCCCGGTGTTCTTCATCAAGGACGCCATCAAGTTCCCCGACTTCATCCACACCCAGAAGCGCGACCCGTACACCGGCTCGCAGGAGGCGGACAACGTCTGGGACTTCTGGGGTCTGTCGCCCGAGTCCACCCACCAGGTGACCTGGCTCTTCGGTGACCGGGGCATCCCCGCCACGCTGCGCCACATGAACGGGTACGGCTCGCACACCTACCAGTGGAACAACGAGGCCGGCGAGGTCTTCTGGGTCAAGTACCACTTCAAGACCGACCAGGGCATCAGGAACCTGACCCAGGACGAGGCCAACAAGCTGGCCGGCGAGGACCCCGACAGCCATCAGCGTGATCTGCGCGAGTCCATCGAGCGCGGCGAGTTCCCGTCCTGGACCGTGCAGGTCCAGATCATGCCGGCGGCAGAGGCGGCCTCCTACCGCTTCAACCCGTTCGACCTCACCAAGGTCTGGCCGCACGAGGACTACCCGCCGGTCGAGATCGGCAGGCTGGAGCTCAACCGGAACCCGGACAACGTCTTCGCGGAGACCGAGCAGTCGATCTTCAGCCCCGCGCACTTCGTTCCCGGCATCGGCCCGTCCCCGGACAAGATGCTCCAGGGCCGCCTCTTCGCGTACGGCGACGCGCACCGCTACAGGGTCGGTATCAACGCCGACCACCTGCCGGTGAACCGCCCGCACGCCGCCGAGGCGCGGACGCACGGCCGTGACGGCTACCTGTACGACGGCCGCCACAAGGGCGCCAAGAACTACGAGCCGAACAGCTTCGGAGGTCCGGTCGAGACCGGCCGCCCGCTGTGGGAGCCCACCCAGGTCACCGGCTCCACCGGCACCCACGAGGCCGCCGTGCACGCCGAGGACGACGACTTCGTCCAGGCCGGCAACCTCTACCGGCTCTACTCCGAGGACGAGAAGGCCCGGCTGATCGACAACCTCGCCGGGTTCATCTCGAAGGTCTCGCGCGACGACATAGCCGAGCGCGCGATCAACAACTTCCGTCAGGCCGACGGCGACTTCGGCAAGCGGCTGGAAGCGGCGGTCCAGGCCCTCCGCGGCTGACAGCCGCCTGCCCCGGCCGGCCGGTCCCCCTGCGTGGGGGCCGGCCGGCCGTTCCGTATGCCTGCCCGGCCGACCGGTGCCGCTGTCCGCTCAGCCGACCAGCGCCGCCGGATGACGGCCGGCCGGTGCCCAGCAGCGGATGATGTCGCGCACCGACACGACGCCGACCGGGCCGTTGTCGTCCAGCACGATCAGGTGCCGGAAGCCGCCGTGCGTCATGGCCTCGGCCGCCTCCTCCAGGGTCCAGGCCGGCGCGGCGAAGACCACATCGGTGGTGGTGTGGGTGGCGGCGGTCTCGACGTCGGGGTTCTGGCCGGAGCCGACCGCGTTGAGGATGTCGCGTTCGGTGATGATGCCGAGACCGCAGGTGTCCGGGTCGTGGACGACCGCCGCTCCGATCCGGCGCGCCGACATCAGCCGGGCTGCCTGGCGGAGGGTGTGGGTGGGGCCGATGGTGAGGACCACCGTGCTCATGGCGTCACGTACGAGCATGAAGGGAGCCACCTCCTTCGTGAGCGACTCTGTGAGTCGGTTCACAAGTTCACAAGCGGGGGGACTCTCAGAGTCGCACTGATCAGAGGTGGCAACAAGGGGTGGTGAAGATCATCGGAGGGGCGTGCGGTGGTGCGGCACGCCCCTCCGATGGCCGGTACGCCTGCTCAACGCCGTACCGCCGGGTCCGGGACGGTCAGTAGCGCTGGTTCAGATAGCCCAGCAGTTCGTGATGGAGCGTTCCGTTCGAGGCCGCCGCGTTGCCGCCGCCCGGTCCGGAGACTCCGTCCAGGCTGGTGAAACGGCCGCCCGCCTCCTCCACGATGATCGCGTTCGCCGCCATGTCCCAGAGCGAGAGCTCCGGCTCGGCGCAGATGTCGACCGATCCCTCGGCGACCATCATGTACGGCCAGAAGTCCCCGTACCCACGGGTACGCCAGCAGGCCCGGGTCAGATCCATGAAGCCGTCGAGCCGGCCCTGCTCCTCCCAGCCGGTCAGCGAGGAGTACGCGAACGACGCGTCGGCGATCCGCTCCACGTTCGACACCCGCAGCCGGGACGCCGAGGTCAGGCTGCGGCCGGTGAACGCACCCGCGCCCTTCGCCGCCCACCAGCGCCGGTTCAGCGCGGGCGCGGACACCAGACCGACGACCGGCTGGAATCCGTCCTCACCCGCTTCCATCAGCGAGATCAGCGTCGCCCAGACCGGCACACCGCGTACGTAGTTCTTGGTCCCGTCGATCGGGTCGATCACCCAGCGCCGGGGGCCGGTCCCCTCGACCCCGAACTCCTCGCCCAGGATCGCGTCGCGCGGGCGGGCCCGATGGAGGTGGCCGCGGATCAGCTCCTCCGTGGACTTGTCGGCCTCGGTCACCGGTGTCATGTCCGGCTTCGTCTCGACCTTGAGGTCCAGGGCCTTGAACCGGTCCATCGTCGTCGCGTCGGCGGCGTCGGCCAGCACGTGGGCAAGGCGCAGATCATCGTGGTAGTCGGGCATGACCGTCACAGTATCGACCGCAGGTGAACAGAGCCACATGGCCCCGACGCTGCTTGAACTCTTGACAGTCCGGGGGAGCGCGTCAACTCTGAAACGCAGGCCCCGGCGTGGGAGGCAACGATGCCGACAGCGCGAGACGCACTGCTGGACGCCGCCCGCGCGGCCCTGACCACCCGGCCCTGGCCGGCCGTGCGGATGGTCGAGGTGGCAGCCGCCGCCGGAGTCTCCCGGCAGACCCTCCACAACGAGTTCGGCGGCAAGGACGGGCTGGCCCGCGCCCTGGTCCGACGGGCCGCCGACGGCTACCTGGCCGGTGTCGAACAGGCGCTGGGAACAGCGGGCGGTACCGGCGACAGACTGGCCGCCACCGCCGCCTGGACGGCGCGGGCCACCCGGACGGACGACCTGGTCCGGGGGCTGCTCACCGGCTGCTGGGAGGGCCGATTACCGGGCCCCGCCCCTTCCGCGACGCTGACTCTGTCGGGGATCTTGAGGATCCCCGGCGGGGCAGCATGATCAACGGGCATGCTCGACTCTGTCCAAGGACCAATGCAGTTGTCGAGGTGCCCGTTGTCGCTCCACGCCCGTTCTGGTGAGCAAGTCCCTTCTCTGACCGTGCAGATGGCGCGGGCGAGCAATCCGGGTGGTACGACGGCGATGTGGGTGAGAGACCGCCTGGGCGGGCTGTGGCGTGACGAGGACTTCGCGGACTGGTATCCGCGTGACGGCCGCCCCGGGCTCTCGCCCGCTCAGCTGGCCACCGTGTGTGTGCTGCAGTTCCTGCTCGGTCTGTCGGACCGGCAGGCCGCCGAGGCGGTTCGCTGCCGCATCGATTTCAAGTACGCGCTGGCCATGGAGCTGAACGATCCCGGATTCCACCACAGCGTGCTGGGCGACTTCCGCGAGCGTCTCACCGAGGACGACCGCGCCGACCGTCTCCTTGACCTCACGCTTGCGCGCCTGAAGGAGGCCGGTCTCGTGCGCGAGCGCACCACTCAGCGCACGGACTCCACCCACGTCCTGGCCGCGGTGCGCGACCTGACCCGGCTGGAACTGGTCACCGAGGCCGTCCGCGCCGCCCTGGAAGAGCTGGCCGGCACCGCTCCGCACCTGCTGGCCGACCTGGTAGACGAGGAGTGGGGGCGTCGTTACGGCCGCCCGGTCCGCCTGGGCAAGAACCCCACCCGCCCCAAGACCAGGATCCTCGCCACCGGTGGTGACGCCGTCCGGCTGCTGGAGCACGTCGCAGAGCATGCGGCGGATCGCCTGTCCGGGCCCCGGGCCCAGGCCCTGCGGCAGATCATGGTGCAGAACTACTACCGCGACGGGGCCGGCCGTCTGCGCTGGCGCACCGCCGATGACGGCGGGCTGCCGCCCTCAGCGGTCGCGGTCGTCTCGCCCTACGACCCGACGGCCCGTTACGCGCGCCGCGGACACGTCACCCGTTGGAAAGGGTTCGTCGCGCATCTCACCGAGACCTGTGATCCTGAAGGCGTCAACGTGATCACGGATGTGGCCACCACCGACGCCACCGGCTACGACGCGAAGGCTCTGCCCGGTATCCACACCCGGCTGGGGCGTCGCGGGCTGCTGCCCGCCGAGCATCTGGTCGACGGCGGCTACACCTCCCTGGTCCATCTCGAACAGGCGGCCCGGGAACACCAGGTCACGGTCACCGGACCACTGCCGGTCAACACCACCCGCCAGAACCGCAGGAACAACGGCTTCGGCCGCGACGACTTCCACATCGACTTCGACCGCCGACAGGTCACCTGCCCGCAGGGCGAGACCAGCGCGGGATGGCACGGCCCCTACCCGACCTCCTCACCCACCGCAGCACCTCTGATCGTGGCACGGTTCACCAAGAGCCAGTGCCGTCCCTGCCCGGTCCGCACCCGCTGCACGACCACCGCCGACAGCGCCCGGAGCGTGGGCTTTCCCCCGCGAGAACTCCGTGACCTGCAACTCCGAGTCCGCGCCGAGCAGCAGACACCCGAATGGCAGGCCCGCTACGCGGTCCGCTCCGGAGTGGAAGGCACCATCAACGAGCTCGCCCACGGACACGGCATGCGCCGCTGTCGCTACCGGGGACAGCACAAAGCCCACTTACAGCACGTGTTCACAGCCATCGCCGCAAACATCGAGCGCCTCAGCCGGCGGCCGCCGACCGGAGAACCACCTCCGTCCCGGCCGCCGACCGCATTCCAGAACTACCTGGACCAGCACGGAATCACCCGGCCGAGGTCTTGGCGGTCCGCCAGAGACTGAGCAGACCGCCAAGATCCCCGACAGAGTCAGCGTCCTTCCGCTCACCGGGCCCGGCCGCCCGGCTCGCCGCGACCGGCGCGGTGGCCTGCCGATGCCGGGCCGCCGACGCCCGCCGAGCTGCTCGACCAGGTCAGGGACCGCGTGGTGGCCGCGCTGGATGGCGGAGGGTGCCCGCCGGGTGACCCGGCGGCGCTGGCGGCGACCTGCGAACTCGTTCTGCGGCTCGCCCTGTCGTACGCCCTGGTGCCCCCGTCCCCCGGGACGCCGGGGGACGGGGTGCCGCTGGTGCGGGACGTGGTGGAGCGGGCCGCGGGTGCGGCCGCCGGAACCGGTCGCGGTGCACCGGGAGCGGAGGCTACTTGAGCCAGCCGACCTTGGCGTAGTCCGTGTCGCCCAGTCCGGACGCGCCGAAGTTGGCCAGGCCCTTGCGGACCGCGTCGATCTGCGGGCGCTGGTAGAGCTCGATGGAGTGGCCGAGCTTCCAGATCTCGACGTCGGCCTCGTTGTACAGCTTGACGGCCTCGGCGTGATCGGTGGTTCCGGCGGCCTTCTTCAGCAGCGCGTCGATCTTCGGGGAGCCGACCGAGCCGAAGTTCTGGAAGAGGTTCTTCCCCTTGGGGCTGATGAAGACGGGGGTCAGCATCGTCTGGTAGACGGCGTCGACGTTACGGAAGCTGACGATGTCGAAGTTGCCGGTGTTGACGAACTTGTTGAAGTAGTCGTTCGCCGGGACCTGCTTGATGCTCACCTTGATGCCGACCGCGCCGAGCATCTGCTGCACCAGCTCGGCCTGGTCCGTCGCGGACGACGTGGACCCCGCGCTCAGGGTGTAGTCGACCGTGAGCTGCTTGCCGCCCTTGGTGCGCGGCTTGCCCTCTCCCTGGTCCTTCCAGCCCGCCGCGTCCAGCAGCTTCTTCGCCTTCTCGGGGTCGTACTTGTCGAACTCGCTGGAGTTGTCCTGGTACCCCTCCTGGTTCGGCATGAAGAAGTGGTTGTTCAGCGGCTTCAGTTCGAAGGAGAGGTCCTTGCTGAAGCTCTCGTTGACACCGTCCCGGTTGATCGCCGCAGAGACGGCGTGCCGCACCTCCACGTCCTTCAGCGGACCGCGACCGCCGTTGAGGGTGATGTGCACCTCGTCCCAGCGCGCCCCTCGCCTGATGTCGGTGTCCGGGGCCTTGACCAGGCGCTTGTAGTCCTCGGGAAGCAGCGCGGGTGCCTGGTCGATCTCCTTGTTGAGATACGCCTCGGTCTCCGCCGCCGAGTCGATGACGCGGTAGACCACCGAATCCAGCTTCGGCTTGTCACCCCACCACTTGGGGTCCGGGACGAGGGTGATGGTCTGCGCGGTCCTGTCGTACCTGCCGACCTTGAAGGAGCTGGCGGTCACCAGGGCCTTCTGCGACCAGCCCTTGTTGAACTTCTCCGGGGTGTCGATGTACGACGCCGGGTACAGCGGGTCGAAGAGGCGCTGCCAGTCGGCGTACGGCGAGGAGAAGGTGATCTTCACGCCGTGTGCGCCGGAGCCCTGCTCGACCTTGGAGATCTGCTCGTAGCCCGAGGTGTCGACGGCTTCGAAGGCCTCGTCGGAGCCGTTCAGCGCCTTCCACTGGGCCTGGAAGTCCTTCCAGCTCAGCGGCTTGCCGTCGGACCACTTGGCCTCCGGGTTGAGCTGGTACTCCACCACCTGGGGCCTGGTCGAGGTGACCTTCGCCGACACGAGGAAGTTCGGGTTGGCGTGGATCGCGCCCTTGGCGTCGGAGTCGAACAGGTCGGGGAGCACGGCCGTGATGATGTCCTGGGCGTCGCCCTGCTGGCCGTCGACCTGGTTGATGTTGTACTGCGTGATCCACTGATCGATGCCGAACCGCAGTGACCCGCCCTGCTTCAGATCGCTCACCGGGTGGGCGTTGATGCTCTGCCCGTCGGCCTTGGGCGCCGCCTGCTTCCTGGGCGCCTTTCCGTCCCCGTCGGAGGAATCGCAGCCACTCACCGCCAGGGTGGCCGACACGGCTGCGGCGATGGCGATCAGGGTGGTTCTGCGCATCGGATTTCATTCCTCCGGTTCGGTGCGGCCCGATCGGGGCCACAGGCTCCGCAGACCGTAGATCCATCCACGGGCCCGGCGGGAGGGCAGCCGGAGTGCTTTCATATTTTCTTTGCATGGCCGCAACAATCAACCGGCAAGCTGGTCCCGCACCCCGACCACCTGCACTGATGGAGCCTGCCGCGGTGGCGATCCCCCCGTCCGACTCCTGAACGCCCCAGCAAAGGACCAACACCAGTGGCCGCGTTCCTGGCCAAGCGACTCGCCTACTACGTGGTCCTGTTGCTGGCCGCCGTCTGTCTCTCGTACCTGCTGGCCTCACTGGCGCTCGATCCGCGCGCGTACTACGAGGGGCGGCAACCGCCGCTGTCGCCGGTCTCCGTCGACCACCACCTCACCGCGCTCGGGGTCAACGACCACCAGCCGCTGCTCTCCCGCTTCACCAGCTGGGCCGGGCAGGTCGCGCACGGGAACCTCGGGCAGACCATCGACGGCACCTCGGTGGGGGAGGAGTTCGGGCGCCGGATCGGGGTCAGCCTGCGGCTGCTGCTGCTCGGCACCGTCTTCGGGACCGTGATCGGCGTACTGGCGGGCGCCTGGACGGCCATCCGTCAGTACCGGCTCTCCGACCGGCTGACCACCGTGGCCTCGTTCGTCCTCCTGTCGACGCCCGTGTTCCTGCTGGCCGTCCTGCTGAAGATCGGGGCCATCTGGTTCAACCAGCGCACCGGCACCGACGTCATCAAGTTCACCGGAGAGAAGAGCCCCGGAGTGGACTCCGGATTCTGGACCGTGCTCAAGGACCGGTCGGTGCACCTGCTGCTGCCGACCGTCTCCATCGCGCTCGGCACCATCGCGAGCTACAGCCGCTACCAGCGCTCCACCATGCTCGACGTCCTCGGCTCCGACTATCTGCGCACCGCCCAGGCCAAGGGACTCACCCGCAACGCCGCCCTGTTCAAGCACGGCCTGCGCACCGCCCTCATCCCCATGTCGACGTACTTCAGCTACGGATTCCTGGCCCTGTTCACCGGCGCCACCTTCACCGAGACGATCTTCGGCTGGCACGGGATGGGCGAATGGTTCGTCTCCTCCGTCGGCAAGAACGACGTCAACTCCGTCGTCGCCGTCAACGTGTTCGCCGCCGTGATGGTCCTGCTGTCCGGCTTCCTCGCGGATGTTCTGCATGCCGCGCTCGACCCGCGCATCCGGAACGCCTGAACACCCTCCCGAGGAGTACGACTGTCATGACCGCTGTCATAGAGACCGCCGCGGACGCCGCCGCCGGGGGAGCAGAGCCGCCGCGCCCCGCCGGGCGGGCGGGCGTGGTGCTGCGCCGTTTCGTACACAACCGCGGGGCGCTCGCCGGAGGGGCCGTCCTGCTGCTGCTCTTCGTGCTCGCCTTCGCCGGACCGCTGGTCAGCCACTGGGACTACAGCCACATCGACTACACCGCGCTGCGCGAGGGACCGGACAGCCGGCACTGGTGGGGGACCAACCGGATCGGCCAGGACGTCTTCGCCCAGACGGTCCGCGGGCTGCAGAAGTCGTTGCTGATCGGCCTGATGGTGGCGTTGTTCTCGACCGTGCTGGCCTCCCTGGCCGGTGCCTGCGCGGGCTACTTCGGCGGCTGGACCGACCGGCTGCTGATGTTCGGCATCGACCTGCTGCTGGTCTTCCCGGCCTTCCTGATCATCGCGATCATCTCGCCCAGGCTGCGGGGCGGCGGCTGGATCGCCTTCGTCGGGCTGCTCGCGGTCTTCGGCTGGATGATCACCGCACGGGTGGTGCGCTCGATGACGCTCTCCCTCAAGGAACGCGAATTCGTCCAGGCCGCCCGGTACATGGGCGTCGGCCCCTTCCGCGTCATCTGGCGCCACATCCTGCCGAACGTCGCCTCCTTCCTCATCATCGACGCGACCATCGCGGTGGGCGGAGCCGTGATGAGTGAGACGGCGCTCTCCTACTTCGGCTTCGGGGTGCAGTCGCCCGACGTGTCGCTCGGCACGCTGATCGCCTCCACGACCGGCGGCGCGGTGACGTACCCGTGGATGTTCTTCTTCCCCGCCGGGCTGCTCATCGTCTTCGTCCTCGCCGTGAACCTGGCCGGTGACGGACTGCGCGACGCGCTCGACCCGACCGGCGGACACGGCCGCAGCGCTTCCCCCACCGCGAAGAAGAACAAGAAGGAGAAGGGCCGATGAGCACGACCGACGTACTGGAGGTGACGGACCTCGCCGTCGACTTCGGCGGTGTGGCGGCCGTGCGCGGTGTCGGCTTCACCCTGCGCCGGGGCGAAGTGCTCGGCCTGGTGGGGGAGTCGGGGTCCGGGAAGTCGGCCACCGCCCTCGCCGTGATGGGGCTGCTGCCGTCCGGCGCGGGCGTACGGGGATCCGTCCGGCTCGCGGCCGGCGGCGACGGGAGCGGGACGACCGAGCTCGTCGGGGCCGACGACCGCGTGCTCTCCTCGGTACGCGGCAACCGCATCGGCATGGTCTTCCAGGACCCGCTCTCCGCCTTCACCCCCGTGTACCGGATCGGCGACCAGATCGCCGAGGCCATCCGCGCCCACCGCACCGTCTCCCGCGAACGCGCCCGCGCCGAAGCCGTGGAGCTGCTGGACCTCGTCGGCATACCCGAACCCCGGACCCGGGCGCAGGCCTTCCCCCACGAGTTCTCCGGCGGCATGCGGCAGCGGGCCATGATCGCGATGGCCATCGCCAACGACCCGGACGTCATCGTCGCCGACGAGCCGACGACCGCCCTCGACGTCACCGTCCAGGCCCAGGTCCTGGACGTCCTGCGCACCGCCCAGCACGAGACCGGCGCCGCGCTGCTGCTGGTCAGCCACGACCTCGGGGTGATCGCCGGGGCGGCCGACCGGGTCGCGGTGATGTACGCCGGCCGCATCGTGGAGACCGCACCGGCGGCGGAGCTCTTCCGGCGCCCCCGGATGCCGTACACCCTCGGACTGATCGGCGCGGTGCCCCGGATCGACGGCCCGTCCGACGTGCTGGTCCCCATCCCCGGCTCCCCGCCCGCGGCGGGCCGGCTGCCGCGGGGCTGCGCCTTCGCGCCGCGCTGCCCGCTGGCCGAGGACCGCTGCACGGCCGCGGAACCGCCGCTGGCCGGGCCCGGCGCAACCGAGGACGGCGGCGACGGCGGCGGGCACCTCGCCGCCTGCGTACGCGCCGACGAGATCGCCGGCCGCGAGCTCTCCCCGGCCGAGGTCTTCCCCGTGCCGGCGATCCCGCCCCGCGGCCGGCCGCCCGGCGACCCGGTCCTGCGCGTCACCGGGCTCACCAAGACCTTCCCCGTCCTCAAGGGCACCGCGTTCAAGCGGCGCGTCGGCAGCATCCACGCCGTGGACGGCGTCGACCTCGACATCCGGGCCGGTGAGACGCTCGCCCTGGTCGGTGAATCCGGTTCCGGGAAATCCACCACCCTGTTCGAACTGCTGAACCTCGTCCGCCCGGAGGGAGGCGAGATCGAGCTGTTCGGACGCTCGCTCGACGGACTCTCCAACCGCGACCGCAAAGCACTGCGCGGCCGGGTCCAGATCGTCTTCCAGGACCCCATGGCCAGCCTCGACCCCCGGATGACGGTCGGGGACATCGTCGCCGAACCCCTGCGCGCCCAGCGCGCCGACCGGGCCACCGTGGCCCGGCGGATCCCCGAACTGCTCAGGCAGGTGGGCCTCGAACCGGAGCACGCGGGGCGGTTCCCGCACGAGTTCTCGGGCGGACAGCGCCAGCGCGTCGGGATCGCCCGCGCGCTCTCCGTCGAACCCGAACTGCTGGTGCTGGACGAGCCGGTGTCGGCGCTCGACGTGTCCGTGCAGGCGGGGGTGGTCAACCTGCTCCAGCGGCTCAAGGCCGAGCTGGGGCTCGCCTATCTCTTCGTCTCGCACGATCTGTCGGTGGTGCGGCACATCGCGGACCGGGTGAGCGTGGTCTACCTCGGCCGTACGGTCGAGTCGGGCACCGCGGAGGAGGTCTTCGGGCACCCGGCGCACCCGTACACCCGGGCCCTGCTCTCGGCCGTGCCGCTGCCCGACCCGGAGCGTGAGCGCCGACGGGCCAGGATCCTGCTGCCGGGCGACCCGCCGAGTCCGGGCCGCCGGCACGAGGGCTGCCGGTTCCGCTCGCGCTGCCCGGTCTACGCGGAGCTGGACGGGCGCGAGCGCGGGCGCTGCGAGAGCGAGGTGCCGGTCACGGACCGGACGCGCCACACGGCCGCGTGCCACTTCCCGCGGAAGACCGTGCCGGCCTGAGCCACCGCGTCAGTGCGAGGACCCCGAGAGCTGGAGACCGATCACGCCGAGGATCACCAGCGAGATCGAGATCAGCTTGAGCGTGGAGACCACGTCGTCGAGGAAGATCATGCCGTAGATGGCGGTGCCCGCAGCCCCGATGCCGGTCCACACCGCGTAGGCGGGCCCGACGTCGAGCTTCTTCAACGACATGGTCAGCAGACCGAAGCTGCCGAGCGCGAAGACGCAGAACGCGATGGTCGGCCAGAGCCGGGTGAAGCCGTGCGAGAGCTTCAGACAGACGGCGAAGCCCGTCTCCAGAAGTCCCGCGACCACGACCAGCAGCCACGCCATCGTCAGTGCCCCTCCCGCATCGGTGACCGCCTCTTACGCCGGGCTCTTACGCCGGGCTCTTACGCCCGGCCCTTATGCCGTGCTCTTGTGCCGGGCGTGATTCGTGATTATGCACTTACCGGTGGCGAGTGATCGCAAACGTGCCCGGATCAGTCGCCTTCGCGTCGCTCCCGGGTGGAGAGCAGCCGGCGCAGTGAGTCCAGCCGCGCCGGATCGGCGTGCCCCGCCGCCACCCAGGCGTCCAGCGCGCATTCCGGTTGCTGGCTGTCGTGGGTGCAGCCGCGCGGGCACTCCTCGGTGCCGGGCTGGAGGTCGGGGAAGGCGTTGATGACCCGGGACGGGTCGATGTGGTGCAGTCCGAAGGAGCGGACGCCGGGGGTGTCGATCACCCAGCCCCGGTAGTCGGGCAGCGGGAGCGCCAGCGCGGAGGTGGTGGTGTGGCGGCCGCGTCCGGTGACCGCGTTGACGACTCCGGTGGTACGCCGTCTGTCCTTCGGTACCAGGGCGTTGACCAGCGTCGTCTTTCCGACACCGGAGTGCCCGACGAAGGCGGTCACCCGGTCGTTCAGCTGCTCGCGGACCCGCTCCGCCGCGTCGCCGTTCTCCAGCTCCTCGCGGTTGGTGACGATGAACGGCACGCCCAGCGGGGTGTACGCCTCCAGCAGCTTGTCCGGGGAGGCCAGATCGGACTTGGTCAGCACCAGGAGGGGCGAGAGCCCGCCGTCGTACGCGGCGACCAGACATCGGTCGATCATGCGCGGGCGGGGCTCCGGATCGGCCAGCGCGGTGACGATCGCGAGCTGGTCGGCGTTGGCGACCACCACCCGTTCGAACGGATCGTCGTCGTCAGCCGTCCGGCGCAGCACCGAGCGGCGTTCACCGATCCGGACGATCCGGGCGAGGGTGTCCTTGTCGCCGGACAGGTCACCGACGATGGAGACGGTGTCGCCCACCACGGCGGCCTTGCGGCCCAGCTCGCGGGCCTTCATCGCGATGACCGTGCGGCCCTCGACGAGACAGGTGAGGCGGCCTCTGTCGACGGTGAGGACCATGCCGTCCTCGGCGTCCTCGTGCTTGGGGCGGGTATGCGTACGGGGGCGGTTGCCCTTGCGGTTGGGGCGGACCCGGATGTCGTCCTCGTCGGGGTTCTTGCCGTAGCGGCGCATGTCTCAGGCCCCGAGCATTCCGGTCCACATCTGCGGGAAGTCGGGCAGGGTCTTGGCGGTCGTCGCCACGTTCTCGATCTCCACTCCGGGGACGGCAAGGCCGATGACGGCCCCGGCGGTGGCCATCCGGTGGTCGTCGTACGTATGGAAGGTACCGCCGTGCAGCGGCCTCGGCCGGATGTGGAGGCCGTCGGCGGTCTCGGTGACCTCACCGCCCAGCTCGTTGATCTCCTTGGTGAGCGCGGCGAGTCGGTCCGTCTCGTGCAGCCGCAGATGGGCCACGCCGCTCAGGGTGGAGGGGGAGTCGGCCAGGGCCGCGACCGCCGCGATGCCCGGGGTCAGCTCGCCGACCTCGCCGAGGTCGACGTCGATGCCGTGGATCCGGCCGGAGCCGGTGAAGGTGAGCCCCTGCTCGGTCAGCTCGCAGCTGCCGCCCATCGCGGTGAAGATCTCGCGCAGCGCGTCACCGGGCTGCGTGGTGCGCTGCGGCCAGTCCGGCACGGTGACCCGACCGCCGGTGACCAGTGCGGCGGCCAGGAACGGCTGCGCGTTGGAGAGGTCCGGCTCGATGGTCAGGTCGCGGCCGAGCAGGGCGGAGGGGGAGACCCGCCAGACGTTCGGTTCGCCGCCCGTCTCGGGCTCGTCGACCTGGGCGCCGACCGCCCGCAGCATGTCGACGGTCATCCGGATGTGCGGCATGGACGGGAGCCGGGCGCCGGTGTGGCGCACCTCCACGCCCTGGTTGAAGCGCGGCGCCGAAAGCAGCAGCGCCGAGACGAACTGGGAGGACGAGGACGCGTCGATCGCGACGGGGCCGCCGTCCAGCGCGCCGCCACCGTGCACCGTCATCGGCAGCGAACCGCGGCCGTCGTCGTCGATCCGGGCACCGAGCACCCGCAGGGCGTCGATCACTCCGGTCAGCGGCCGTTCGTAGGAGCGCGGGTCGCCGTCGAAGCGGACCTGGCCGTCCGCGAGGGCCGCCACCGGGGGCAGGAAGCGCATGACGGTGCCGGCGTTGCCGACGTCGACGGTGACCGGGCCGTGCAGACCCGCCGGGATGACGCGCCAGGCCTCGCCGGAGCCGTCCGGGCCGCCCGCGACCGATGAGCTGGAGGACACCGTCTCCTCGATGCCGACGCCCATCGCGCGCAGCGCGTCCGCCATCAGCAGGGTGTCGCGGGAGCGCAGCGGCCGGCGCAGCCAGCCGGGCTCGGAGGAGAGCGCGGCCAGCACCAGGGCGCGATTGGTGACCGACTTCGATCCGGGCACGGTGACGGTCGCGTCGACGGCTCCGCTCGCGTGAGGGGCGGGCCAGAGGGCGGGGTGCACGGAGCTTTCGGTCATGGGCTCACTTTAATGGCTCCCCGCAAACCCAGATCTTGATCAAATGCGTGGAAACCGGGACGTAACGCAAGACTGGTAAAGGGAGTGGAGTCACAGGCCCGGCAACCGGCCCCGGGTCACAGGCCCGGCAACCGACCGTGGGTCACAGACCCAGCAGCCAGCGCCCGCCGCCGATCAGCGAGCAGAGCGACACGGCGTGGAACAGGAACAGCCACAGCGCGGCCGGTACGTCCGTCAGCCGGGACAGCTGGTCCGCGTCCGAGTCCGGCGCACCGCCGTGCCGCCGCTTGGACTGCAGCTCGAACGCCGGACGCACCCCGCCCAGCAGCAGGAACCAGACCGCGCTGTACGCGAACAGCGACTGCCAGTCGGGTGAGGCCAGCCACGACATCAGCAGGAAGAGCGAACCGGTGAAGATCACCGTCAGCGCCCCGTACACATTGCGGATCATCACCAGCATCACCGCGAGCAGCGCCGTGGCCAGCCAGAGCAGCAGCGTGATCCGGCCGTCGGCCAGCAGCCAGGCGCCGCCGAGCCCGAGCAGCGGCGGGGCGGTGTAGCCCGCCGCCGCGGTGAGGACCATGCCGATGCCGGTCGGCTTGCCCCGGCTCACCGTCAGCCCGCTGGTGTCGGAGTGCAGCCGGATGCCCGACAGCTGACGCCCGCTGAGCAGCGCGATCAGTCCGTGACCGCCCTCGTGGGCGATGGTGATCGCGTTGCGGGTCAGCCGCCATATGACGTTCGGCACGACAGCGATGAGCGCGGCCGTGGCGGTCACCACGACCAGCCACTGATCGGGGGCCGGCTGGGTGCCGAAGACGCGGTCCCAGAGATTGCCGAGATCGGTGCTGTCCATGGCGCGGGCGGCTCCTTGCGGTATTGACGTCCGGTCGGGATGACGGTCGTGGCAGTCTGGCACTTATGTGCGGACGGTATGCAGCGAGTCGGCGGCCCGAGGATCTGACCGGACTTTTCCATGTGGAGAAGTGGGAACCGGCCGAGACACTGGAGCCCGACTACAACGTGGCGCCGACCAAGGAGGTCTACGCCGTACTGGAGCGTCCGGTGAAAGACGCGGACGACCAGCGTCCGGTTCGCCAGCTGCGCGCACTGAAATGGGGGCTCGTCCCCTCCTGGGCCAAAACGCCGGAGGGCGGCGCCCGGATGATCAACGCCCGCGCCGAGACCGTGCACGAGAAGCCGTCCTTCCGCCGCCCCTTCGTCTCGCGCCGCTGCATCCTGCCGGCCGACGGCTATTACGAGTGGGTGACCGGCAGCGAGGAGCGGCAGCTTGAGGAGAAGGGGCGCAAGAAGCGGCCGCGCAAGCAGCCGTACTTCGTGACCCCCGCCGACGGCTCTGTCTTCGCGATGGCCGGGCTCTACGAGTTCTGGCGCGACCGCACCCTGCCGGACGACCATCCGCAGGCCTGGTGGGTGACCTGTTCGGTGATCACCACGGAGGCGGAGACGAGCCCGCTCGCCGTCGCCCCGGCCGAGGGCCCCGCCGCGCTCGCCGACATCCACCCCCGGATGCCGCTGATGCTCACCCCGGACCGCTGGGACGACTGGCTGGACCCCTCCCGCACCGACGTGGAGGAGCTGCGGGGCCTGCTCGCGCCCCCGCCCGGCGGCCTGATGCGGGCCTACCCGGTGGCCACCGCCGTCAGCAACGTCCGCAACAACGGCCCCGAGCTGCTGGACGAACTCGCCGCGCCCGAGGTCGGCACGCTGTTCTGAGCCACGCTGCTCCGAGGCACGTCGCTCCTCGCCACGCTGCTCCGAGCCACGCGCCGGACCCCGGCCCGCGCGCCACGGGTTGGTTGGATAGGGGGCGTGAACGCCACCCAGAAGGACCCCCGCACGGAGACGGTCGAGACCGGGGCCGGTACCGCCCGGATCAGCTGGCTGCCCGCGAGCGATCCCCGCCTCCTGCTCGCCCTCGGCCACGGGGCCGGCGGCGGCATCGAGGCCCGGGACCTGCGGGCGCTGGCCGCCGTACTGCCCGCCCACGGAGTGAGCGTCGCTCTGGTGGAGCAGCCCTGGCGGGTCGCCGGGAAGAAGCTCGCGCCCGCCCCGAAGACCCTGGACACCGGCTGGCGCGGACTGTGGCCGGTCCTGGCCGCCGCCGGGCTCCCGGTCGTCGCCGGCGGGCGCAGCGCCGGTGCCCGGGTGGCCTGCCGCACCGCGTCCGGGCTCGGCGCCCGCGCGGTCCTCGCGCTCAGCTTCCCGCTGCATCCCCCGGGCCGGCCGGAGAAGTCCCGCAAGGACGAGTTGCTGGCCTCCGGCGTGCCCACCCTGGTGGTCCAGGGCGGCAACGATCCGTTCGGCAGGCCCGCCGAATTCCCTCCGGGGGAGTACCGGATCGCCGAGGTGCCGCACGGGGACCACGGCTTCGCGGTCCCGAAGCGGTCCGGGGTGACCGAGGATCAGGCGATGGAGATCCTCACTTCCGCGGTGACCGGATGGCTGGCCGGAATCGTGTGACGTACGGCCCGGGAATGTTGGGCGGGGGGCCACTGTTGTGCGGGATGTCGGTACACCAACGTCGTATGTGGAGAGGGAGTCCGTCGCATGGGTTCGACCATCTGCCCGCGTCGCTCGAACGCCGCTGACCTGGAGTGGACGGTGCTGCACGCGGCCAAGACCACTCCCGAGCGGGCACTGAGCGGATCGGATCGACAGCCCGCGCCGGACCAAGGTCGACTATTCTCCGATTCGAGCGGGTCCGGTTTCGGCTCCGCCACAGCGTTGGAGGAGGTGGGTCCGGTCACTGGGACCGACACAGGGACCGACGACGGCCGCCCGCAGGAGACGACCGCCGAGCGCAACGCGCGCTTCGAGCGCGATGCCCTCGGTTTCCTCGACCAGATGTACTCGGCCGCGCTGCGCATGACGCGCAACCCCGCTGATGCCGAGGACCTGGTCCAGGAGACGTACGCCAAGGCGTACGGCTCCTTCCACCAGTTCCGTGAGGGGACCAACCTCAAGGCGTGGATGTACCGCATCCTCACCAACACGTTCATCAACTCGTACCGCAAGAAGCAGCGTGAACCCCAGCGCAGTGCCGCCGAGGAGATCGAGGACTGGCAGCTGGCCCGTGCCGAGTCGCACATGTCGACCGGTCTGCGCTCAGCCGAGTCCCAGGCCCTCGACCATCTGCCCGACTCCGATGTGAAGTCCGCGCTGCAGGCGATCCCCGAAGAGTTCCGCATCGCGGTTTATCTTGCCGATGTCGAGGGCTTTGCCTACAAGGAGATCGCGGACATCATGGGGACACCCATCGGTACGGTGATGTCCCGACTGCACCGGGGCCGCCGTCAACTGCGCGGCATGCTGGAGGACTACGCCCGTGACCGCGGGCTCGTGCCGGCGGGCGCCGGTGAGTCGGACGATCGGAAAGGCTCGGGCTCATGAGCTGCGGAGAGCCGCACGAGACGGATTGCTCAGAGGTCCTTGACCACCTCTATGAGTTCCTCGACCGGGAGATGCCCGACAGCGACTGCACCAAGTTCGAGACGCACTTCGGTGAGTGCTCTCCCTGCCTGGAGAAGTACGGCCTCGAACAGGCCGTGAAGAAGCTGGTGAAGCGCTGCTGCGGTCAGGACGACGTACCGACCGACCTGCGCTCCAAGGTGATGGGGCGGATCGATCTGATCCGCTCCGGCCAGGCGGTGCCCGAACAGGACGTGACGGTCTCCGACAGCGAGCTGCCGGCCGCCGCCAAGGACTGACGCATCACCCGAACGTGCTAATCGCGGCCGTCCCCCCTGAGTCGCCGCCCCCAACTCGTTAGCCTGGCGCCTCCATCGGCGATGCCGGGGAGTGTCCGCGAACCGGCGGGACCTTCGCGGCCGCGACCTGGGGGCGGGGCGGATCGGGTGAGAGCCACACGCGGCGTGGCGCGGGCGTACATCCTGGCGGTCGCGCTCTGCGCCACACTCTGCGTGCTGCCCGCGCTGCGTCCCGGCGCGGGCACCCCGTGGACCACCCTCGCACTGCTCACCGGGCTCTACCTGCTGTGCGAGCTCCCCGGGCGCTGCCCCTTCTTCGGCAGCTCCGTGCCGATCAGTGCCGGATCGTTCTTTCCGCTGCTCCTCGCGGCCGCCTTCCTGCTGCCGCCGGGAGCCGCGGCGCTGGTCGCGATACCCGGCTCGTTCGCCGGCCGGGTGGAGAACCCCCCGGCCGCCGCCCGCCGCGTCTGGCGGGCGGCCCAGCTCGCCCTCACCGTCTGGGCGGCCTCCCAGGTCCACGCGCTGCTCGGCGGGCCCGCCGCGCTCGGCGGCTCCGGAACCGGGCGACTGCCGGAGCTCCCGTACGCGCTGCTGCCCGCCTGCGCCGCCGCCCTCGCCTTCAGCCTGGTGCTGAGCGCGCTGGACGGCTCGATCCTGGCCGCCGCCGAACAGCTGCCCGTCCGGCGCGCCTGGGCCGGGCTGCTGCCCCGCGCGCTCGGCCCGCACCTCGTGCACGGCCTCGCCGGACTGATGATGGCGGTCCTGTGGAACAGCTCGTACGGGCCGCTGGCCGCGCTCTTCGTCCTGCTGCCGATGTACATCTCCTGCTGGGTGTTCGCCCAGTACCACCGCGAGCACGCCGCGCACCGCGCCACGATCAGGGCCCTGGTGCAGGCCGTCGACATCAAGGACACCTACACCCGGGGCCACAGCGAGCGCGTGGGACGCGCCTCCGTGCTGATCGCCGATGAGCTCGGCATGGCCAGGGACCGGGTCGAGGTGCTCCGGTTCGCCGGCATCCTGCACGACGTCGGCAAGCTCGGCGTGCCGACCCGGGTACTGCGCAAGGACGGGCCGCTGACGCCGCAGGAGCGCCGGGTGATCGAGCTGCACCCGGAGTACGGGCACGAGATCGTGCGCGGCATCGGCTTCCTCGGTGAGGCACGGGGCGCGATCCTGCACCACCACGAACGGCTCGACGGCAGCGGATACCCGTACGGGCTCACCGGCCGCGAGATCCCCGAGTTCGCCCGCGTGGTCGCCGTGGCCGACGCCTTCGACGCGATGACCTCGACCCGGTCCTACCGGCCCGGACGCCCGGTGCCGGCCGCCGTGGAGGAGCTCAAGCGGTGCGCCGGCACCCAGTTCGACCCGCAGATGGTGCGGGCGCTGGCCCGCGGCCTGGAACGGCACGGATGGGTGTCCGCCGCCGTGACGGTGACCGGGGCGGAGGTACCGGGGGCGCGCGGCGAGGGGCGGGGCACGGGTCCCCGGGCCGTCCGGGAGCCGGTTCGTCCACCGTCGCCGGACGGGCTCGACATCGGCGCGTCCGAGCGGTGAACGCCACCCCGGCCGTGCGCGCCGCCGCCCTCGCGCTCACCGCCGCCGCGCTCGCCCACACCCTCTGGTACGGGCTCCACGACCCCGGCCACGCCCTCGCCTTCGGCGTGCTCATCGCCGTCGGTGAGCTGGCCCGCTGGGGCTCGCTCCCGGGGGAGCGGGAGCCCGCACCGCTCGGCGCCGCCGGGGCCCTCGCGTACGCCCTGCTCGGGCGCAGCGGCGGGGAGCCCACCGGGCAGGACGCCTTCCAGGTGATCGCCGTGCTCGTCGCGGCCCAGCTCGTCGCCTCCGTGCCCCATGTCGCACGCGGCCGGGGACCCGCCCCCGACCAGGTGGCGCGCCGCGTCCTGACCGTGGCCTTCGCGGCCGTGTGCTTCCAGCCGCTCTACAACTCCGGCCGGTCCGAGAGCTGGTTCGGCGACGGGCCCTACTACGCCGCCTTCCTGCTCCTGCTGCTCGGCCTCACCGCGCTGTGCGACGCGGTTCTGGGCGCCCTGCTGCTGCGGGCCGGCACCCCCGTCCCGTACGGCCCGCTGCTCCGCGACGAGCTGCGGGCCCTGCTGGGCATCGGCTCCGCGGTCTGCGCGACCGGGGCCGTCATGGCGCTCGGGGTCGCCGCGGCCGGGCTGTGGGCGCTGCCCGTCCTGTGCGTACCGCTGCTGCTCACCCAGCTGTCGTTCCGCCGCTTCGTCGCCGTGCGCACCACCTACCGGCAGACCATCGCCTCGCTCGCCCGCTCCACCGAGATCGCCGGATACACCCCGCACGGCCATGCCCGCAGGGTGGCGGCGCTCTGCACGGCCGTCGGCCGTGAGCTGGGGCTCTCCGGGCCCGAGCTCACGGTCCTGGAGTACGCGGCCCTGATGCACGACATCGGCCAGCTCTCGCTCGTGGACCCGGTCCCGGACGGCGCCACCGCCACACTGCCCGCCGCGGAGCAGCGCCGGATCGCACTGCTCGGCGGAGCCGTGGTCCGCCAGACAGGGGTGGACGCGAAGGTGGCCGTCGTGGTCGAGCGGCAGGCCGACCCCTTCCGCGAGCAGCCGCTGTCCGCCAGGATCGTCAGGGCGGTCAACGCGTACGACGACCTGTGCGGGGAAAGCGCCGGCGGGCCGCTCGGCGCACTGGAACGGCTCAGGCTCGGGACCGGCCACGACTATCAGCCCCAGGTCGTGGAATCGCTCGCCCGGGTTCTGGCCAGGGACGGTCTGACCCCTGTCCCACCTGGGTAACCCATGGGTAATGAGCGGGCGTCCGGTCGGGCATGGTTGGATGCGAAGAGAGCGGAAAAACGAGGGTGTCCAGTCGGGACAGGCGGGAATCGTGAGGATCTTCGGGAAGGTACGGCATCGGCCCTCCGCCTCTTGGCGGCAGGCCACGGACCGCGCGTTCACGCTGATCGGCGACGGCCGGTACGAGGACGCGGGCGCGCTGCTGACGCGTGCGGCGGACCTGGAGCCCTGGCTCTCCGAGTCGTGGTTCAACCTGGCGCTGCTGCACAAGTTCCGGCATGACTGGGAGCAGGCGCGGGCCGCCGGGCTGCGGGCCGTCGCGCTGCTCGACAAGGAGTCCGGCGCTCCCGACTGGTGGAACGTCGGGATCGCCGCCACCGCGCTGCAGGACTGGCCGCTGGCGCGCCGGGCCTGGCAGGCGTACGGGCTGAGGGTGCCCGGAGGCGGTCAGCAGACCCCTGCCGCCAACAGCGAGCCGGTCGGTATGGACCTGGGCAGCGCGGCCGTACGGCTGTCGCCGGAGGGCGAGGCCGAGGTCGTGTGGGGCCGCAGGCTGGATCCGGCGCGGATGGAGGTGCTGTCGATCCCGCTGCCGTCCTCCGGGCGGCGCTGGGGCGAGGTCGTGCTGCACGACGGGGTGCCGAACGGCGAGCGGATCACCGCGGCCGGGCCCTCGTACCCGGTGTTCGACGAGATAGAGCTGTGGGCGCCGTCCCCCGTGCCGACCTGGGTGGTGCTCCTCGAAGCCGCCACGGAGGCGGACCGGGACGCCCTGGAGCAGCTGGCCTCCGACGCCGGTTTCGCGGCGGAGGACTGGTCCTCGTCCGTCCGGCTGCTCTGCCGGGCCTGTTCGGAGAGCCGGATGGAGAGCGACGAGGGCGACGGCGAGCACCTCGACCCGCACGACCACAGCGAGCCGGGCCACCCCGGACCGCTGGGCCACCGCACCGCCGGTGAGCTGTGGGTACCGGAGCGTGAGTGCGGGCTGGCGGCGCCCGCCGGGCTGGTGCGCGGGCTGCTGGACGGCTGGGTGGCGGACAGCCCGGACAGCCGGGAGTGGCGGGATCTGGAAGAGGTCTGCTGACCCGTACCCGTAGGCTGTACGCGCACCGATTCCGGTGCTCGGGTGCCCGGGTCCTCGCGAGCCGCGGATCCCGGGTCTCAGGTTGTGAGGAAGGCGTACGGCGGACATGGCGCAGGAGCAGACGGACGAGCAGATCAGCGTCGACGGCGTCGACGGCGAGGGGTTTCTCGTCGACACAGAGGACTGCGAGGCGCGTGAGGCGGCCTACCGCGAGCGCGGCACCTCGCGCCCGATCACGGTGGTGGGCAATCCGGTCCTGCACAAGGAGTGCAAGGCCGTCACGGAGTTCGACGACAAGCTGGCCACGCTGATCGACGACATGTTCGCCAGCCAGCGGACGGCGGAGGGCGTGGGCCTGGCCGCCAACCAGATCGGCGTCGACCTCAAGGTCTTCGTCTACGACTGCCCGGACGACGACGGGGTGCGGCACACCGGCGTCATCTGCAACCCGGTGCTGGACGAGCTGGCGCCGGAGGAGCGGGTCCTGGACGACGCCAACGAGGGCTGCCTCTCGGTCCCGACGGCGTACGCCTCGCTGGCCCGCCCGGACTACGCGGTGGTGCGCGGACAGGACGCGAAGGGCAACCCGGTCAAGGTGCGGGGCAACGGCTACTTCGCCCGCTGCCTCCAGCACGAGACGGACCACCTGTACGGGTACCTGTACATCGACCGGCTCTCCAAGCGCGACCGCAAGGACGCGCTCCGGCAGATGGAGGAGAACACCCCGCGCTACGAGACCGTGCCGAACAGCTGAACCGGCTGAGCGCACAGCTGTGCGGGGCCCTGTTCCGGTTCGCCGGGGCAGGGCCCCCGCCGCTTCCCTCTCCCGTCAACCTGCCTTCCCATGGGCGTAGTTGACGCGCGTCGACTCGTCCGACAGTCTCTCTGTCCACACCTTCGTCGTGGTAGGGAGCCCCCCATGTTCAGACGTTCCGCGAGACTCCTGCTCGGCCTTGTCATGACCATGGCTTTCGCGCTGGGCGGGGCCGTGGCCACGGCCGGCACGGCCCAGGCCGACGGCTGCTACACCTGGACCCGCACCCTCTCCCCGGGCGCCACCGGCAACGATGTCGTCCAGCTCCAGATCCGGGTGGCCGGATACCCCGGGTACAACTCCGTACTCGCCGTGGACGGCTCCTACGGACCCGCCACCACAGCCGCCGTCAAGCGCTTCCAGGCCGCCTACGGGCTGGCCGCCGACGGCGTCGCGGGCCCCGCCACCCAGGCCAAGCTCTACGCCCTCCAGGACAACGACTGCACGCCCGTCCACTTCACCTACGCCGAGCACAACACCTGCAACAGCACCTGGGCCGGCGGCGCGGTCGCGGCGGGCACGGCGAAGGCCAACGCGCTGAGCACCATGTGGAAGCTGGAGGCGCTGCGTCACGCGCTCGGTGACCACCCCATCAGGATCAACAGCGGCTTCCGCTCCACGTCCTGCAACAGCGCGGTCGGCGGCGCGGCCGGCAGCCGCCATCTGTACGGCGACGCGGCCGACCTGGGCGGACTTCCCCTGTGCACCATCGCCCAGCAGGCCCGCAACCACGGTTTCAACGGGATCCTCGGCCCGGGGTACCCGGACCACGGCGACCACATCCACGTGAACCAGGGGCCGAGCCACTTCTGGTCGGCGCCGAACTGCGGCATCTGACTCCGGCCCGATCCGGAGGACAAGCCCTAGGGCACACGTGTGGGGCCCGCCGGGACGGCGGGCCCCACAGTCGCGCGTCAGGCGGACTTCGCTGTCAGGCGCGTCCCGCCCGTCGTCTGTACCGCGGCGCCGTCCCCGGCCCGCTCCGTCAGCCGGAGCTGCGAGACGGCGTTGCGCAGAACCAGCGCACCCGCCCCGGCGTCCAGCTGCCAGCGCTGGGTGCGCGCGTCCGCGGAGCAGGTCCCGAGCGACAGCTCCGCACCCACCTCCAGCGGCGCACCCAGGTACTTCTTCCCGCGCACCGCGTCCAGACACCCGCCGGTCCGCTCCGAACGGACCGTGTAGTACCCGTCGGCGGTCGCGGTCAGCGTCCAGCCGTCCGTCGCGCCCCGGGTCAGGGACACCCCGGAGTCCGCGCCGGGCGCGAGCGACTTCGCTCCGGCACCGAGCCGGTACGTGCCGTTCGCGAGCGGGGTGCGGTCGGTGTTCGCCCAGCCGGGCGCGTGACCGATCCGCCGGGCCAGCGCCTCGAAACCGGCGTACGTGTCACTCGGCTTCGGGCCGCCCCAGGTGGCCTGGGCGATGAAGCGCAGCGGCATGAAGACCTTCGCCTCGACCTCGTTCTCGGTCTCGGCCGCCGCGCTGTCCGGCCAGAGGCTGATCTTCGCGCCGGTCAGGTTCGCGGCCCCGGCCGGCAGCGTCTCGCCCTCGAAGCTCAGCGGCGTCCAGCCGCTCTCGTACAGCTTCCGGGTATCCATCGTGAAGCCGCCGCGCACCAGGTAGAGCGAGTACGCGGAGTTCATCACCGGACGGCCCTCGGCCAGCAGCTCCGACGGCTGCTGGATGGCGCCGCCGCCGAGCCAGTGCTCGACGGCGATGTCGCGGTCCAGCGGCACGGCGCTGTTGTGGCCGAGCAGCCCGTCGTTCCAGATCCGCAGCGACCGGCCGCCGGCCTTCACATGCGCGTTGACCTGGTTGATGAAGTCGACGAAGAGGTCGTCGGGGGTGGCCGAAGCACCCCACTTCGCGGTCGCGGCCGTCTGGAGCTGCGGATAGTCCGGGTACGAGGACCCGATCATGTACTCGTCGCCGCCCATGTGCCAGGTGCGGGTGTCCCACGCCTTCAGGGCCTCGTCGACCAGGGAGGTGTAGTACGTCAGCGCCTCGGGCCGTGAGATGTCCAGCCGGGGCGGTGAGGCGACGCCGTCCCTGTCCTTGAGCTGGAGCTCGGGGTGGTTCTCCAGATAGGTGTCCATATGGCCGGGGGAGTTGATCTCCGGCACCAGCTCGATGTGGTACTTCTTCGCCATCGCGGCCAGGGACCGGATCTGCGGCTTGGTGTAGTACCCCCAGAACGCGGACTCCGGGTCGGTGTCGCTCCTGACCTTCGCCTCGATCCACAGCTGGTTGAGCTTCTGCGAGGCCATGTCCTTCATCAGCCGCTCGAACCACGGCAGGGACACGTTGATGTAGCAGGCGCAGACCCCGACGCCGCGCTCCCGGTACGCGGGCACATCGGTCGCGGAGCCCCGGGCCGCGCGGCCGTCGTCGTTCAGCAGTTGGAGCACGGTGCGCGAACCGTAGAACACCCCCGTGGAGGTCGCCGCGGTGACCGTGACCCGGTCCCCGACATCGAGCCGGTAGCCCTCCGCGCCCAGCGCCCCCTTCAGGGACGCGTCCTGGCGCAGCACCACGTCGCCGGACCTGGCCCGGCCCCGGGACACCGGAGCGCCGCCCTTCAGCTCGCCCGCGAACCTCTTGGCGTCGTCGGCGGTGCGCTGCTCCCGTACCCCGTCCAGCACGATCCTGGCCCGGTCCGTGAGGGTGAACTCCCCCTCGCCCGGCTGCCACTGCCGCAGCGAGGGCAGCACCTCCGGCGGCGGAGCGGCGGCCGGTCCGTCAACGGCGGCGGCGCTCTGCCAGGGCAGCAGAGTGGCGGCGAGCGCGGCCACCACGGCCCCGATGGTCCTTCGTCTTGCCGTCCGGATGTCCATCGTCAGAGCCTGGCCCGACCGGCGGGGCCCGGTCCATGGACCCGTGAGGGAAAGGCTTGGACGAATGATCGGATGTCGACGCGGCCGGTATCAGGCGACTTCGATCAGCTCCGACGGCCCGCGGAAGGTCCTGCGGTACGCGTTCGGCGTGGTGCCCAAGGAGCGTACGAACTGGTGGCGCAGGGCTGCGGCGTTGCCGAAGCCCGCCAGTCCCGCGATCGTGTCCATCGTTTCGTCCGATGTCTCCAGGAGGTGCTGCGCCAGGAGCACCCGCTGACGCAGCAGCCAGCGGTACGGCGTGGTGCCCGTCTCCTGCTGGAAGCGCCGGGCGAAGGTGCGCGGCGACATGTGCGCCTGGGCGGCGAGCTGCTCGACGGTCATCTCCTCGTTCAGATGCCGCTCCATCCAGACGAGGGTGTCACCGACCGTGTCGCAGCGGCCCCGGGGCAGCGGCCGCTGGATGTACTGCGCCTGCCCGCCGTCGCGGTGCGGCGGCACCACCATGCGGCGGGCGATGGTGTTGGCGGCGGCGGGCCCGTACGCCTGGCGGACCAGGTGCAGACAGGCGTCGATGCCCGCGGCCGTGCCCGCGGAGGTGATGACGGAGCCCTCGTCCACGTACAGCACATCGGGCTCGACGACGGCCCGCGGGAAGCGGCGGGCCAGGGCGTCGGAGTGGCGCCAATGCGTGGTGCAGCGGCGCCCGTCCAGCAGTCCGGCCGCCCCCAGCACGAACGCCCCCGAGCAGACGCTCAGTACCCGGGCGCCGCGGTCCACGGCCCGGCGCAGCGCGTCCAGGGCCTCCTGCGGGTACTCCCGGTCCGCGGCCTGGCCGCTGGCCGGCACGGCGATGAGGTCGGCCTCCTCCAGGCGGTCGAGGCCGTGCGGGGTGCTGATGCTGAACCCCGCGTGGGTGCTGAGCACCGGGCCCTCGCCGGAGACCACGGCGAAATCCTGCACCGGCAGGCCCTCTTCGCTGCGGTCGAGCCCGAACACCTCGCAGAGCACACCGAGTTCGAAGGGATGGACCTCACCGAGCAGCAGGACCGCGACATTTTTCAGCATGACCCCAGTGTGGCAGTAATTCGATGCTCTATGACAGTCCTGCCACTGCCGGTTTCCGCTCGCACGGACGAGAGTAGGGGCATGAACACATTCCAGAACGTCCTGGGCATATCCGCTGTTATCGCCCTCGTCCTGCTCCCGGCCCTGATCGGGATCGCCCGCGAGCTCCGCATCGACCGCGAGCTCCGGGACGCGCAACGGAGCCGGAGAACCGCACCACCGGAAACGGCGGACGCCGCACAGCCGGTGAAGGCCGCACGGCGTCCGTACGTCAGGAGCTGGGCGAGGATCTAGAACTCGTCGTCGAAGCCGACCGTGCCCTCGACCGCCACCTGGTACGCCGACGGGCGGCGCTCGAAGAAGTTCGTGAGCTCCTGGACGCCCTGGAGCTCCATGAACGAGAACGGGTTCTGCGATCCGTACACCGCGGGGAAGCCCAGCCGGGCGAGCCGCTGGTCGGCGACGCACTCCAGGTACTCGCGCATGGACTCGGTGTTCATGCCCGGCAGCCCCTCGCCGCACAGGTCGCGGCCGAACTGCAGCTCCGCCTCGACGGCCTCCTTCAGCATGTCGGTGACCTGCTGCTGGAGGGCGTCGTCGAAGAGCTCGGGCTCCTCCTTGCGGACGGTGTCCACGACCTCGAACGCGAAGCTCATGTGCATGGTCTCGTCACGGAAGACCCAGTTGGTCCCGGTGGCGAGGCCGTGCAGCAGTCCGCGCGAGCGGAACCAGTACACGTAGGCGAACGCACCGTAGAAGAACAGCCCCTCGATGCACGCCGCGAAGCAGATCAGGTTCAGCAGGAAACGGCGGCGGTCGGCCTTCGTCTCCAGCCGGTCGATCTTCTCGACCGAGTCCATCCACTTGAAGCAGAACTGCGCCTTCTCACGGATCGAGGGAATCTCCTCGACCGCGTCGAAGGCCGCCGCCCGGTCGTCCGGATCGGGCAGATAGGTGTCCAGCAGCGTCAGATAGAACTGGACGTGCACGGCCTCCTCGAACAGCTGCCGCGACAGGTACAGCCGCGCCTCGGGGGAGTTGATGTGCTTGTACAGCGTCAGCACGAGGTTGTTGGAGACGATCGAGTCACCGGTCGCGAAGAACGCGACGAGCCGCCCGATCATGTGCTGCTCGCCCGGCGACAGCTTGGCGAGGTCGGAGACGTCGGAGTGGAGGTCGACCTCCTCCACCGTCCAGGTGTTCTTGATCGCGTCCCGGTAGCGCTCGTAGAAGTCCGGGTAGCGCATGGGCCGCAGGGTCAGTTCGAAGCCCGGGTCCAGCAGGTTCTTGTTTTCGTTGGTGCTCATTACTGGCAGGCCTCGCAGGACTCGGGGTTTTCGAGGGAGCAGGCGATCGCGTCCGCGTCGGGTGCGGCGGCCTGCTGTACGGGAATGGGGGCGGCGGCAGCGGCCTGGCCGGACGCGGCCCGCGCGATCCGCGTCGCCGGGCGCGAGCGCAGGTAGTACGTCGTCTTGAGCCCCTGCTTCCAGGCGTACGCGTACATCGAGGAGAGCTTGCCGATCGTCGGCGTCTCCAGGAACAGGTTCAGCGACTGGCTCTGGTCCAGGAACGGCGTACGGGCCGCCGCCATGTCGATCAGGCCGCGCTGCGGGATCTCCCACGCGGTGCGGTACAGCGCCCGCACGTCCTCGGGGATCCAGGCGAAGCCCTGCACGGAGCCGCTCGCCTCGCGCAGCGCCTCCCGGGTCCGCGCGTCCCACACGCCGAGCTTCTTCAGCTCGTCCACCAGGTAGGCGTTGACCTGGAGGAACTCACCGCTGAGCGTCTCGCGCTTGAAGAGGTTGGAGACCTGCGGCTCGATGCACTCGTACACGCCCGCGATCGAGGCGATCGTCGCGGTCGGCGCGATGGCCAGGAGCAGCGAGTTGCGCATGCCGGTCTTCGCGACCCGGGCGCGCAGCGCGTCCCAGCGCTCCGGCCAGTTCAGCTCGGTGTCGTAGTGGTCGGGGTGCAGCACACCGCGTGCGGCCCGCGTCTCGGACCAGGCGGGAAGGGGACCCGACCGCTCGGCCAGCGCGCAGGAGGCCTCGTAGGCGGCGAGCATGATGCGCTCGGAGATCTTCGTGGAGAGGGCGCGCGCCTCGGGGGAGTCGAAGGGCAGCCGCAGCTGGAAGAAGACGTCCTGGAGGCCCATCGCGCCCAGGCCCACCGGCCGCCAGCGGGCGTTGGAGCGCCCGGCCTGCTCGGTCGGGTAGAAGTTGATGTCCACGACCCGGTCCAGGAAGGTCACGGCGGTGCGCACGGTGGCGTCCAGGCGCTCCCAGTCGATCGTGCCGCCCTCGACGAACGCGCCGAGGTTGACAGAGCCGAGGTTGCAGACGGCCGTCTCGCCGTCGTCGGTGACTTCCAGGATCTCGGTGCACAGGTTCGAGGAGTGCACGACGCGGCCCGGCTCCGCGGTCTGGTTCGCGGTCCGGTTGGAGGCGTCCTTGAACGTCATCCAGCCCTGGCCGGTCTGGGCGAGGGTCCGCATCATCCGGCCGTACAGCTCACGGGCCGGCATGGTCTTGCGGGCCAGGCCCTTGGCCTCGGCGGCGCGGTACGCGGCGTCGAACGCGTCGCCCCACAGGTCGACCAGCTCGGGCACGTCGGCCGGGGAGAACAGCGACCAGGTTCCGTCCGCGTCGACCCGGCGCATGAACTCGTCCGGGATCCAGTGCGCCAGGTTCAGGTTGTGCGTGCGGCGCTGGTCCTCACCGGTGTTGTCGCGCAGTTCGAGGAACTCCTCGATGTCCGCGTGCCAGGTCTCCAGGTAGACGGCGGCGGCGCCCTTGCGCCGGCCGCCCTGGTTGACCGCCGCGACGGAGGCGTCGAGCGTCTTCAGGAACGGCACGATGCCGTTGGAGTGCCCGTTGGTGCCCCGGATCAGCGAACCGCGGGCCCGGATGCGGGAGTACGAGAGGCCGATGCCGCCCGCGTGCTTGGAGAGGCGCGCCACCTGGTGGTAGCGGTCGTAGATCGAGTCCAGCTCGTCCAGCGGCGAGTCCAGCAGGTAGCAGGAGGACATCTGCGGGTGCCGGGTGCCGGAGTTGAAGAGCGTGGGGGAGGAGGGCAGGTAGTCCAGCCGGCTCATCAGCCGGTACAGGGCCGCGACCTCGTCCAGCGCGCGCTCTGAGTTGTCCTCCGCGAGCCCGGCGGCCACCCGCAGCATGAAGTGCTGCGGGGTCTCGACGACCTGGCGGGTGATCGGGTGGCGCAGCAGGTAGCGGCTGTGCAGGGTGCGCAGTCCGAAGTAGCCGAAGCGGTCGTCATCCCCGTCGGCGAGCGCCTGTCCCACCAGGGCGTCGAGGGCGGCGGCGTGCAGCGTCACGAACTCGGCGGTGCGGTCCGCGATCAGGCCCTCGTGGTGTCCGACGGCGACCGAGGAGGAGAAGGACGTCGCGCCCTGCCCGGCGGCCTCGTCCGCGATGGAGCGGGTGAGCAGCCGGGCGGCGAGCCGGGAGTAGGCGGGGTCCTCGGAGATCAGGCCCGCGGCCGCCTCTGTGGCCAGCGAGCGCAGCTCGGCCTCGTCCGACCGGGCGTTGCGGCCGCGCAGCGCGGCGGCGGCGACGCGTCCGGGGTCGGTGTCGGGCAGATCCGCGGTGAGCGCGGTGAGGGTCCGCAGCAGTGCGGTGCCCGGTCCGTCGCTCGTGGTTCCCGTTGATTCGGCCGCTGAAACCGGATCGGCTGGCGCGATGGTCACGTGGTGCTCTCCCTCGCTCGGCTCTGGGCCGGGGGGGAGCGGGGCAGCCGGGCGGAGCGGGGCCCCGTCGGGGCAGCACTCCGTGCGGCGTCCACCGGCCCATCCACGAGGCCCGGACGTCTGGGCATCCGGTTCGGTCGAGCCGGACGCGCTGTCGGCAGGTCCTCGGACTCGGGGGTGCACAAAAGCACACCGAATACACCGTTGCGGGACAGTTCCGGATTCGCACCGGATTTCCCTGCGGCGACAGCGAGCACGAGCATACATGTGGGGGCCGCCGGATGAGGCAGCCCCCACATGTTGTGTCGCGTGACCGATCAGGAGACCGTCCGTGTCGTGTCGCCTGGCCGTCAGGAGAGGCCGATCAGGAGTCCGCCGGGAACTCCAGGCGGTACGTCAGGAGCGAGAGTCCCTCGATCGGATACCAGTCCCTTTCCGGGGTCCGGACGAAGCCGAGGCGCCCGTAGATCCTATGGGCCCCGCGCATGGCCGGCTGCGTCGACAGGACGATCCCGGTGACCCCCGCGGTGGCCCGTGCGCGGTCGACGCAGGCCCGGACGAGCGCCTCGCCCGCCCCGGCCCCGCGGGCCTCGCGGGAGACCGCGAGCATCCGGAACTCGGCCTCGTCCGGCGCCGCGATATCGGCCCAGCGGTTGCCCGGCGGCGCGTAGGTGACCCCGCCGAGGACGCGGCCCCGGGCGTCCGCCGCGACGAGCACCTCGGCCTCCTCGGCCCGCCGGGGGACGTCGCGCAGCTGTACCAGGTACGGATCGTCGGCGCCGAAGTCCAGCAGCCCGTCCCCGAGATAGGCCTCGGCGGTGATCTCGCCGAGGGCGGCGTACTCGGCGGGCTCGACCGGCCTGATGGTTATGTCCATGCAGGGGAGTCTGCCGCACCCCCGGGCGGCGGTGGCACGGGGTTTTCCGCCCGGACGCGCGAACGGGGAGCCGCACCCCCTCGCAGGCGGGGTGCGGCTCCCCGTTCACCTCGGTCAGTGACCGCCAGGGGCCCCGGCCGTGGCCGGCGGGAGCTCCGTCTTCACGCCCGGGTCGCCCGCGTCCGCGGTGTAGTCGCCGGGAGAGGTCTCGTCGAGCCCGGCAGGGGCCTTCAGTGCGTTCAGGACGAAGGTGAGGACGACGGTCACCACGATGTTCAGCACGAACGCCGTCAGGCCGATGTAGCCGATCTCGCCGATGCCCGGGATCTCCTTGGAGGACCCGCCGAAGTGCGCCTGGGTGGGGCTGGCGACCCCGTAGGCGGCGGCCGTCCCGTAGACCATGCCGACCGCCCAGCCCGCGAGCAGCGCCCAGCGGTGGAACCACCGGGTGAACAGGCCGCCGACCAGGGCCGGCATCGTCTGGAGGATCCAGATCCCGCCCAGCAGCTGGAAGTTGATCGCGACCGTCTTGTCCATGGTGAGGACGAAGGCGAGCGCGCCGACCTTCACCAGCAGCGACACCAGCTTGGAGATCCTGGTCTCCTGGGCGGGGGTCGCGTCGGGCTTCAGGAAGTCCTTGTAGATGTTCCGGGTGAACAGGTTCGCCGCGGCGATCGACATGATCGCCGCGGGGACCAGGGCGCCGATGCCGATGGCGGCGAACGCCACGCCCGCGAACCAGTCGGGGAACATGTCCTCGAACAGCTGCGGGATCGCCAGCTGGCCGTTGTCCACCTTGACCCCGGCGGCGATCGCCATGAAGCCGAGCAGCGCGAGCAGGCCCAGCATCAGCGAGTACAGCGGCAGGATCGTGGTGTTGCGGCGGATCACGTTGCGGCTGCGGCTGGAGAGCGTCGCCGTGATCGAGTGCGGGTACATGAAGAGCGCCAGCGCCGAGCCCAACGCCAGCGTGGCGTAACCCCACTGGCCGTCCACGCCGGGCGCGAGCGCACCGGTCGGCTTGGAGCCCGGCGGGCCGTTGAACTTCTCTTGCGCGGCGGCGAAGATGTCGTCGAAGCCGCCGAGCTTGATCGGGATGTAGATGATCGCCACGGCGATGACCAGGTAGATCAGCCCGTCCTTGACGAACGCGATCAGCGCGGGCGCGCGCAGTCCCGAGGAGTACGTGTACGCGGCGAGCACAGCGAACGCGATCAGCAGCGGCAGGTCCTTGATGAACCAGTGGGTGTTCTCGCCGCCGCCGACGCCCATCACGTCCAGCACCGCCTGGATGCCGACGAGCTGGAGCGCGATGTACGGCATGGTGGCGAGGATGCCGGTGACCGCGACGGCCAGCGAGAGCCCCTTGGAGCCGAACCGGCCGCGGACGAAGTCCGAGGTGGTGACGTAGCCGTGCTTGTGCGAGACCGACCACAGGCGCGGCAGGAAGGTGAAGATCATCGGGTACACCAGGATGGTGTAGGGCACCGCGAAGAAGCCCGCCGCGCCGGCCGCGTAGATCGCCGCGGGCACGGCGACGAAGGTGTACGCGGTGTAGAGGTCGCCGCCGAGCAGGAACCAGGTGACCCAGGTGCCGAAGGACCGTCCTCCCAGGCCCCATTCGTCGAGGCTGGCCTCGTTCTCCGCCTTGCGCCAGCGGGCGGCCATGAAGCCGACGACCGTGACGGCCAGGAAGAAGAAGATGAAGACGCCGAGCGCGATGCCGTTCACGCCGTCCTTCATGCGGACGCACCCCCCTTGCGGGCGCGCTGGTCACGCTGCCACAGCTTGTACGCGATCATCGTGAGTGCGGTCGAGATGAGCACCCAGAGCATCTGGTACCAGTAGAAGAACGGGATGCCGATGAAGGTCGGGTCGATCTTGGCGTACGAACTCACCCAGAGCATCGCCACGAACGGCGCGATGAGGCAGAGGGCGATGACCACCCGTACGGGTGTGACCGTGGGTGGTCCTGCTCCTGGGTCCGCTGGCTTTCCTTCTGGTTCTTCCGGCATGGCGGCGACTCCGTCCCCTCGCTGATCACCGATGTAATGCGCAGGAAATCTAGGCGAGGGTCCCGGCCAGCGTCACCCCCTGTCCGCATTGCGGTCCGGCAACGGTCGTCCGTTCGGGGGCGGGTGGCCGTGGCGGTTCTCTGCGCCGGAGAAGTGGTGCAGACCAATGGCGGTACGAAGTCGCTGCCCGGAGCACGGGAAAGCCCCCGTGGAAGCGGTTCCGCGGGGGCTGTCGGGGTGCGTTGCGGTCAGTCCAGCGGACGCTTCAGGCGGGCCACGAACTTGTAGCGGTCGCCCCGGTAGACCGAACGGACCCACTCGACCGGCTCGCCCTGCTCGTCCAGTGAGTGCCGGGACAGCATCAGCATCGGCAGGCCCACATCCGTACCGAGCAGTCCGGCCTCGCTCGGGGTGGCGAGCGAGGTCTCGATGGTCTCCTCCGCCTCGGCCAGCCGGACGTCGTACACCTCGGACAGAGCCGTGTAGAGCGAGGTGTACTTCACCAGTGAACGCCGCAGCGCCGGGAAGCGTTTGGCCGAAAGGTGGGTGGTCTCGATCGCCATCGGCTCACCGCTCGCCAGCCGCAGCCGTTCGATCCGCAGCACGCGGCCGCCGGCGGTGATGTCGAGGAGCCCGGCGAGTGTGTCGTCGGCGGTGACGTAGCCGATGTCCAGTAGCTGGGACGTCGGTTCCAGTCCCTGGGCGCGCATGTCCTCGGTGTACGAGGTGAGTTGCAGGGCCTGCGAGACCTTCGGCTTGGCCACGAAGGTGCCCTTGCCCTGGATACGCTCCAACCGGCCCTCGACGACCAGTTCCTGGAGCGCCTGGCGCACGGTGGTGCGTGAGGTGTCGAACTCGGCGGCCAGGGTCCGTTCCGGTGGCACCGGGGTGCCGGGCGGCATCGTGTCCGTCATATCGAGGAGATGTCGCTTCAGCCGGTAGTACTTCGGAACGCGCGCGGTACGCGTGCCCGCGCTCGCGCCCGTCTCGTTCTCCGCACTGCCCCCGTCGACGCCCATGGTCCGCCTTCCCGACTGCTGCGCTGCTGCCGTCACCGGCTCCTCCGTCTGTCGCGGCTCACATGGTGGCACGGTCCGGTCACGGCTCGTCGCCCTCCCTCAGATGTCGGTCCTATAACGGACGCGAGTGCACTTCTTATACACCCTTGACACCCCTAAAGGTCTAGGCCAAGCTCCCGGTACTGGTCTAAACCATTAAAGACCAGGTTCCAGCCCCAGTAGTACTCGTCGACGCTATTTGTGCGGTGGGCGGGGGTTGCAGCATCCCTGAGGAGGGTGGCGTGAAGCGCAAGCTCATCGCGGCGATCGGCGTCGCGGGCATGGTGTTCGGCATGGCGGCCTGTGGTTCTGACGACGACAGCGGCGACGGCAAGAAGGCCGGTGCCGAAGGATACGCGGGCCAGACCCTGACTGTCTGGACGATGTCCGGCTCGAACCCGCCCGGTTGGACCAAGACGGTCACCGACGAGTTCGAGAAGAAGACCAAGGCCAAGCTGAAGATCGAAGTCCAGGAATGGAACGGTATTCAGCAGAAGGTCACCACGGCCCTCTCCGAGTCCAACCCGCCCGACGTGCTGGAGATCGGTAACACCCAGACCCCCGCGTACGCCAAGACCGGCGGTCTCGCCGAGCTCGGTGACGTGAAGAAGGAGATCGGCGGCGACTGGGCCGACGCGGTCAACGCCCCCTCGGTCTTCGACGGCAAGCAGTACGCCCTGCCGTGGTACTTCGGCAACCGCGTCGTCATGTACAACAAGAAGGTCTTCAAGGACGCCGGTATCACCGAGACGCCGAAGACCCGCGCGGACCTCTTCAAGGCCTTCGACGCCATCAAGAAGAAGGGTGACGCCGAGCCGATCTACCTGCCCGGCCAGAACTGGTACTTCTTCGACGGTCTGCTCGTCGGCCAGGGTGTCGAGCCGGTCAAGAAGGAAGGCGACAAGTACGTCTCCAACCTGAGTGACCCGAAGGTCGGCGCGGCCATGGACGTGTACAAGCAGTACCAGTCCTACTCCAAGGCCCCCAAGGACAAGGACGAGGCCACCCCGCAGCAGGCCGAGGTCTTCGCCAAGGGCAAGACCGGCGCCATCATCGCGATGGGCTACGAGGCCGGCACGGCCATCAAGGCCAACCCGAAGCTGGAGAAGGACATCGGCTTCTTCACCATCCCCGGTGAGACCGCCGAGAAGCCCGAGGGTGTCTTCCTCGGAGGCTCCAACTTCGCCGTCGCCGCGGGCAGCAAGAAGCAGGACCTCGCCAAGGAGTTCCTGCGGATCGCCCTGAGCGAGAAGAACGACGGCGCTCTCGTCAAGGAGGCCGGCTGGACCCCGAAGTCCGAGGCCGGACAGAAGTACGCCGTGGGTCAGCCCGCCGCCGAGGCCGCCGGCCCCGCCGCCGCCAAGTCCGGTGGCACGACGCCGCTGATCCCGGAGTGGGCCCCGGTCGAGAACCCGCCGAACCCGATCAAGAGCTACATGACACTGGTTCTGCAGGGTAAGTCGTCCGCCGATGCCGCCAAGAAGGTCGAGGGCGAGCTCAACAAGCGCCTGAGCCAGCAGCAGTAGTAGCAGCAGCGCGACACACTCCGGGGCGGCGGGCATCCACCCGCCGCCCCGGCTGTACGCACCGTTCCTGTAGGGCTCTGTTGGAAGTGATGACGAGCATGGCAGTAGAGACCAATCCGTCGGACGTGGCTAAGACAGCCGCAGGCCGGGGGCAGGGCGGGCAGCCACCCGCCGCACCGGGTGGGAAACGCGGGCGGAAGCTGGGCGCGGGGGCCGCGGCCTATCTGCTGCTCGTACCCGCTCTCGCCGTGACGGCGCTCCTCCTCGGCTATCCCCTGGTGAAGAACGGCATGCTGTCGTTCCAGAACCTCAATATGGGACAGCTGATCCAGCACGTCACCGAATGGAACGGGTTCAAGAACTACACGGAGGTCCTCGGCGGAGAGGACTTCTGGCGCGTCACCGTCCGCACCATCGTCTTCACCAGCATCAACGTCGCCCTGATCATGCTGTTCGGCACGCTGATCGGACTGCTGCTCGCCCGCCTCGGCAAGCGGATGCGACTGACCCTGATGCTGGGCCTCGTGCTCGCCTGGGCCATGCCCGTCGTCGCGGCGTCCACCGTCTACCAGTGGCTCTTCGCCTCGCGGTTCGGCGTAGTGAACTACGTGCTCGACCAAATCGGCTTCCACTCCATGGCCGACTACAACTGGACCGGCTCGCAGGTCTCCACCTTCTTCGTGGTCGGGCTGCTGATCGTCTGGCAGTCGATCCCCTTCGTGGCGATCAACCTCTACGCCGCCACCACGACGATCCCCAAGGAACTCTACGAAGCCGCCTCGCTCGACGGGGCCGGCAACTGGAAGAGCTTCACCCAGGTGACGTTCCCGTTCATGCGGCCCTTCCTCTACGCGACGACCTTCCTTGAGGTCATCTGGGTGTTCAAGGCGTTCCCGCAGCTCTTCACCATCAACGAGGGCGGCCCCAACCGCCTCACCGAGACGTTGCCGATCTACGCCTTCGTCGAAGGGGTCGGAAACCAGCACTACGGCATGGGCGCCGCGATCTCGCTGCTCACCATCCTGATCATGCTGGGGCTGACCTCCTACTACCTCCGCATCGTTCTCAAGCAAGAGGAGGACGAGCTGTGAAGCGCTCACTGCTCGGCCGCATCTGGCCCAACGCAACGGCGATCGTCCTCTTCGCCGCTTTCGTCTTCCCCGTCTACTGGATGTTCAGCACGGCGTTCAAGCCGACCGGTGACATCATCACCGAGAAGCCGGTCTGGTTCCCGACGAACGTCACGTTCGACCACTTCAAGACGGCGTACAACGCGCCCGACTTCTTCACGCTGGTCAGGAACTCGCTGACCGTCACGCTGCTCGCGGTCGTCTTCTCGCTGATCATCGCGCTCTTCGCGTCCTTCGCCCTGGCGCGGATGCGGTTCAAGGGCCGCAAGAGCATGATCCTGGTCTTCATGATCGCGCAGATGGCCCCGTGGGAAGTCATGGTCATCGCGATCTACATGCTGGTCCGCGACGCGGACATGCTCAACAGCCTGGTCCCGCTGACCCTCTTCTACATGGTCATGGTGCTGCCCTTCACCATCCTGACGCTGCGCGGCTACGTCGCCGCCGTGCCCAAGGAACTGGAGGAGTCCGCCATGGTCGACGGGTGCAGCCGCCCGCAGGCGTTCGTCAAGGTGATCCTGCCGCTGCTCGCCCCCGGTCTCATGGCGACCTCGCTCTTCGGCTTCATCACGGCGTGGAACGAATTCCCGCTCGTCCTCATCCTCAACAAGGACCCCGAGTCCAAGACGCTGCCGCTGTGGCTCTCCCAGTTCCAGAGCCAGTTCGGCGACGACTGGGGCGCCACCATGGCGGCGGCCTCGATCTTCGCGGTCCCGATCCTGATCCTCTTCGTCTTCCTGCAACGTAAGGCCGTCAGCGGTCTCACCGACGGTGCCGTGAAGGGATAACGCACCCCATGACCACCCTCGTATCCACCACGGACACCGTCACCCGCGACGCGCTCGCCGTCCTGCAGCCGGGGTTCACCGGCACCACGGCACCGGACTGGCTGCTGCGCCGGATCGGTGAAGGCCTCTCCTCCGTCGGGCTGTTCGGCCGCAACGTCGAGACGCCCGGACAGCTCGCCGCGCTCACCGCCCAGCTCCGCGCCGAACGCGACGACGTGCTCGTCGCGATCGACGAGGAGGGCGGCGACGTCACCAGGCTGGAGGTGCGGCACGGCTCCTCCTTCCCCGGCAACCTGGCGCTCGGCTCCGTCGACGACACCGTGCTGACCCGCGCCGTCGCCCAGGAGCTGGGCCGCCGGCTCGCGGACTGCGGCGTCAACCTCAACTGGGCGCCGTCCGCGGACGTCAACTCCAACCCCGGCAACCCGGTCATCGGCGTACGGTCCTTCGGCGCGGACCCGCACCTGGTCGCCCGGCACACCGCCGCGTACATCGAGGGCCTCCAGGCCGCCGGCGTCGCCGCCTGCACCAAGCACTTCCCGGGGCACGGCGACACCGCGGTCGACTCGCACCACGCGCTGCCGCGCATCGACGTGGACCTGGAGACCCTGCACGCCCGTGAACTGGTGCCCTTCCGGGCGGCCATCGCGGCGGGTTCCAAGTCGGTGATGAGCGCGCATATCCTGCTTCCCGCGCTCGACCCGCACCGCCCGGCGACGCTGAGCCCGCAGATCCTCACCGGTCTGCTGCGCGAGGAGCTGGGCTACGACGGACTGATCGTCACCGACGCCGTGGAGATGCAGGCCATCGCCTCGACGTACGGGATCGAGCGCGGCTCGGTCCTCGCGATCGCGGCGGGCGCCGACGCGCTGTGTGTCGGCGGCGGCCTCGACGACGACAGCACGGTGCTCCGGCTGCGCGACGCGCTGGTCTCGGCGGTCCGTGCCGGTGAACTGCCCGAGGAGCGGCTCGCCGACGCCGCCGCCCGGGTACGGGCCCTCGCGTCCTGGACGCGGCGGGCCCGGGGGGCTGTCCCGGAGCCGGGCGCGGCAGTGCAGGAGGGGACCGCGCCCGGCACCGGGGGCAGCACGGGCATCAGCTCCGACATCGGCCTGATCGCGGCCCGCCGCGCGCTCGTGGTGACCGGCCCGGCCGAACCGCTCACCGGCCCGGCGTACGTCGCCGCGCTCACCCCGGTCTCGAACATCGCGGTGGGGGACGAGACGCCCTGGGGCGTCGCCGCCGAACTGGCCCGGCTGGTGCCGGGCACCGGTACGGACACCTACGGCAGCGAGCACGCGAACCTCGCCGCCGATGTGCTGCGGGCCGCGGGGGACCGGCGCATCGTCGCGGTCGTCCGCGACGCGCACCGTCACCCGTGGATGACGGAGGCCCTGGACGCGCTGCTGGCGGCGCGTGCGGACACGATCGTGGTCGAGATGGGCGTCCCCCAGGCCGAACCCCGGGGAGCCTTCCACATCGCCACCCACGGAGCCGCCAGGGTCTGCGGCCTGGCAGCGGCAGAGGTCATCACCGCCGCCTGACCCGTTCTCCCCCAATCGCCGGACGGCCAAATCAAGCCCGTCCGGCGATTGAGGACAGGACCTCGCGCCAAATCAAGCCCGTCCGGCGATTGAGGACAAGGCGTCCACCACGACGCACCCGCGCATACGCGAGAGGGGCCGGACACCACACAGGTGCCCGGCCCCTCCCACGTACCGCAGAAACCTAAATACCCTGCCACAGCGGCTTCGCCGCATACGTGGCGCGGAAGTAGTCCGCCAGCTTCAGCTTCGACGCCGCCGCCTCGTCGACCACTATCGTCGCGTGCGGGTGCATCTGGAGCGCCGACGCGGGCACCACGGAGGCCACCGGCCCCTCGACCGTCGCCGCCACGGCGTCGGCCTTGCCCTCGCCCGTCGCGAGCAGGATCGGGTGGCGGGACTCCAGGATCGTGCCGATGCCCTGGGTGATCACGTGGTGCGGCACCTGCGTGATGTCGTTGTCGAAGAAGCGCGCGTTGTCGACCCGGGTCTGATCGGTGAGCGTCTTGATCCGGGTACGGGAGGCGAGCGAGGAGCACGGCTCGTTGAAGCCGATGTGCCCGTCGGTGCCGATGCCCAGCAGCTGGAGGTCCACCCCGCCGGCCTCCGCGAGCGCCCTGTCGTACGCCTCACAGGCGGCCTGGACGTCCTCCGCGGAGCCGTCGGGGCCCATGAACGAGGACTCGGAGAGACCGAGCGGCTCGACGACCTCGCGCAGGACGACGGAGCGGTACGACTCCGGGTGGCCCGCCGGCAGCCCGACGTACTCGTCGAGCTGGCAGATGCGGGCGCGCGAGGCGTCCACGGCACCGGAGCGGACCTTGTCCGCCAGCGCCTGGTAGATGGGCAGCGGGGTCGAGCCGGTGGCAACGCCGAGAAGGGCGTCGGGCTTACGGCTCAGCAGGGTGCCGATGGCCCCCGCGATCAGTTCGCCGCCTGCCTTGGCGTCCGGGACGATGACAACTTCCACGCGGGGCCTGCCGATCTGGAGTGAATCATGTGGTATAGACCAATCAAAGTCCTAATCTAGCAGACCCCGCCCACGCGGACGAAGCCCCCGGGCGCCCGTCGGACGAACGGCGGGCGACGCGTCCGCAATCCCGCCGGGTGCCGTCCGCTGGCGGCCCCTCGGTGCCCCGTGTTCGACTTGGGTGCGTCCCAGCAGACGCATCGGCACATCACCGGGAGGCACCAGACATGTCCGCCACCTACCCGGCAGACGAGGGCGAGCTGCCCGGCCGGATCATGGCCGGCGAGATGGCCGAGCAGCCCGCGATGCTCCGCCGCATCCTCGACGACGGAGCCCCCGCCATCCGCGCGGTGGCGGCCGAGATCGCCGCGCGCAAGCCGCGCTTCGTCCTGCTCACCGCCCGCGGTACGTCGGACAACGCCGCGCTCTACGCGAAGTACCTGATCGAGATCACGCTCGGGCTGCCCTGCGGTCTGGCCTCGATGTCCACCACCACCGCGTACGGCGCGAAGCCGGATCTCAGGGACGTCCTGGTCATCACCGTCAGCCAGTCCGGCGGCTCGCCCGATCTGGTCGCGTCCACCAGGGCCGCGCGGGAGGCCGGCGCGGTGACGCTGGCCGTGACCAACAACCCGGACTCGCCGCTCGCCGCGGTCTCCGAGTACCACATCGACATCCTGGCGGGCCCGGAGAAGGCGCTGCCGGCCACCAAGACGTACACCGCCTCGCTGCTGTCGCTGTACCTGTTCGTGGAGGGGCTGCGCGGCGGCGACGGTGCCGCCGCCGCGGTCCTGCCGGAGCTGGCCGAGGCGGTCCTGGCCCGAAAGGACGAGGTCAAGGCCCTGGCGTCGCGCTACCGCTTTGCCGAGCGCATGGTCATCACCTCGCGCGGCTACGGCTATCCCACGGCCAAGGAAGCCGCCCTGAAGCTGATGGAGACGAGCTACATCCCCGCTCTCTCCTATTCCGGGGCCGACCTGCTGCACGGCCCCCTCGCCATGGTCGACAACATCTCCCCGGTGATCGCCGTGGTCACCGACGGCCGGGGCGGCGAGGCCCTCCAGCCGGTGCTCGACCGGCTGCGCGGGCGGGGCGCCGACCTCTTCGTGGTCGGCCCGAAGGCCCAGGTGCAGGCGGCCTCGGCGGGCTTCGTACTGCCGACCGCCGGGGTCGCGGAGGAGGTCCAGCCGATCCTGGAGATCCTGCCGCTGCAGATGCTGGCGTACGAGGTGACGATCGCCCGGGGCCAGGATCCGGACGCCCCGCGCGCGCTGGCGAAGGTCACGGAGACGCACTGAGAGCCGTTCCCGGAAACACCCGCGGGCCACGGCGCCGGGCCGGGACCCTCAGCCCGACCAGCACCGCAGCCCGGAGTAAGACCGCCCGGAGGCGGTCAGTCGGGCCGGCGGTGTGCGGTGCCCCCGGCCCGGGAGAGGTACCGGCGCAGTCAGGGCAGAGAGCGCGGGTACCTCGTTCCGCTCTCCTGTGCGGGGAGAGCGGAGGTTCTGTCTTCTGCATTGTGGACTAGACCATTCACGCCTGTCCATCCATGGGACACGGTATTTTCCGGCCCTACCCTCCACACGCGGGGCCGGGCCGTCCGGTTCGGTACCTGTCCGCATCCACAGGTACGCTCGCACGCGTGCCCTCCATGAACGACCTCGTCCGCCAGCACACCGCCCTGAGTGACACCGACCTCGAGTGGCTCCATCTGCTGGTCTCGGAGTGGCAACTGCTCTCCGACCTCTCCTTCGCCGACCTGGTCCTCTGGGTCCCCACCCGCGACGGCACCCGCTATGTGTCCGTCGCCCAGATGCGGCCCAACACCGGCCCCACCTCCTACCAGGACGACATGGTCGGCCACCTGGTGCCGCGCGGTCGCCGCCCGCTGCTGGACGCGGCGCTGGACGAGGGCCGGATCGTGCGCGAGGGCGACCCGGAGTGGCGCGAGGAGGTTCCGGTACGGGTCGAGTCGATCCCCGTACGGCGGGAGGGCCGCGTCCTCGGGGTGATCGCCCGCAACACCAACCTCCTCACCGTCCGCACCCCGTCCCGGCTGGAGCTCACCTATCTCCAGTCCGCCTCCGACCTGGCCCAGATGATCGCCGCCGGGTCCTTCCCGTTCCCCGGCCAGCAGGTGGACATGGACGCCTCGCCGCGGGTCGGTGACGGGCTGGTCCGGCTCGATGCCGACGGCGTCGTCCAGTACGCCAGCCCCAACGGCCTCTCCGCCTATCACCGCCTCGGCCTCGCCTCCGACCTGGTCGGACAGCACCTCGGCGGGATCACCGCGGAACTCGCCCCCTCCCGGGGCCCGGTGGACGAGGCGCTGGTCAAACTGGCCAGCGGTTACGCGCCCCGTGAGTTCGAGGTCGAGTGCACGGGCGGGGTGATCCAGCTCCGGGCGATCCCGCTCAAGCCCAAGGGGGTCCGGATCGGCTCCCTGGTCCTGCTCCGGGACGTCACGGAACTGCGCCGCCGCGAGCGCGAGTTGATCACCAAGGACGCCACCATCCGGGAGATCCACCACCGGGTGAAGAACAACCTCCAGACGGTGGCGGCCCTGTTGCGGCTGCAGGCCCGCCGGATGGACTCCGAGCAGGGCCGCGAGGCGCTCAACGAGGCGGTGCGGCGAGTCGGTTCGATCGCCATCGTGCATGAGACGCTGTCCCAGAATCTGGACGAGCGGGTGGAGTTCGACGAGATCGCGGACCGGGTCATCGCCATGGTCGCGGAGATCTCGCCGGGCAAGGTGACCTGCCGTCGGACGGGACGCTTCGGCATCCTGGACGCGGAAGTGGCCACTCCGCTGGCCATGGTCCTCACCGAAGTGCTGCAGAACGCCCTGGAACACGCCTTCGGCGTCGCCGAGTCGGGCACGGTCGAGGTCTCCGCGGTCCGGGGCGGTTCTCCCACGGAGGCGCGGCTGCTGATCACCGTCCAGGACGACGGCTGCGGTCTGCCCGAGGGATTCGACCCGCAGCGCACCGGCAATCTGGGGCTCCAGATCGTGCGGACGCTGGTGGAGGGTGAGTTGAGCGGGACGTTCGGCATGGTGCCGGCGCCGGAACGCGGCACCCAGGTCATCCTCGACATCCCGGTCCGCGCCGACAAGTAGCCGACAAGCGGTAGCGGTAGCCGCCGCCCGGACCCGAGCGGCGGCACAGCAGAGAGCCCGGACCGTTGGTGAACGGTCCGGGCTCTCTGGTCAAGCATGCGCTTCGGGGGTACTGCGCGCTGCGACTCGGGGGAGGGCGGGGTGATGCGTACGCTCTGTACGCGCCGCCGGGCTCAGGTTCGTAGCGGTGGCGTCGGTCAGGCGCTGGCGTTGCGCGCCCGGTTGCGAGCGGCGCGGCGCTTCATTGCGCGGCGCTCGTCCTCGCTGAGGCCACCCCAGACACCCGAGTCCTGGCCGGACTCGAGCGCCCACTGCAGGCACTGCTCCATGACGGGGCAGCGACGGCAGACGGCCTTGGCTTCCTCGATCTGCAGCAGCGCAGGACCGGTGTTGCCGATGGGGAAGAACAGCTCCGGGTCTTCCTCACGACAAACGGCGTTGTGACGCCAGTCCATGGCTGCTACCTCTCCTTGGTATACGTACTGTGGCTTGTGAATGTGAACGCTTTCACGAATCCCCCCGCAGGTGTCGGGCCGACGCCCAGATGAACTGGTTGTGGTCCTGTGAAGTGAGGAGGGGTTCTGGCTCTCAGTGGAGGCCGTTGTTGCGGGCCGTCCCGATCGCCATGTAGAGATTCGCAAACCTCGGCGGCGGATACAACCCCTACAGGAAAGTTTTTTTTGATTCCTCGGTGTCGGCTAGGTCACAGCCGTACTTCTAGAGGGTGGAAGCCAGTCCAAACGTTCGAGTTAAAGGACTTTGGTCCCTTCCACTCACACAATCACACGCAGTGCACGGCGTACGCCTGTGAACGTCACACTTGTGCGCACCCCCAGGTGGTCACCGTCCATCTGGAAGGGCAGTGGAGCCTTTGAATGCAAGGTGAAGTCTGTGAGGTCATGCAGTGAAACCGCGTGCTTACCGCGCGGCCCCTTCTCGGGGCTCGAAGTGAGCAGCTGGGTCGCGTAGCGGGTGACCGCCGCCGTCGACAGCCGTTGCAGGCCGAGGACGTCCAGGGCGGTGTCGAACGAGGCCTTCGGGGAGGCGTACATCGGGCGATTCCCCAGGTAGGTCCAGGGTGCCGTATTGCAGATTATGGAGAGCGCGAGCTCGGTGACCGGTTCCTGTCCGGGCACTTCGAGCGTGATCATTCCCTGCCGTCGGTGCGGTTCCTCAAGGAATTGGCGCAGTACCTGGCGGACGTACAGGGCATGGGTCGAACGCTTTCCCTGTTCCCGTCGCTGTTCGACCCGGCCGATGACGCCCGCGTCGAATCCGAGGCCGGCGCAGAAGGTGAACCAGCGTTCCGGCACGGATTCGTCCTCCGTGCCCGGGGTGCCGGCCGCGAGGCCCAGTCCGACGGTGCGTTCCGTTCGGTTGGCCAGTGCGTCCAGGATGGCGCCGGTGGCCTCCACCGCGTCGTTGGGCAGCCCGAGGGCGCGCGCGAAGACATTGGTGGAGCCGCCGGGTACGACGGCGAGTTTCGGCAGGTTGTCGATGTCGGGGCCGTTGTGCAGCAGGCCGTTCACGACCTCGTTGACCGTGCCGTCACCGCCGAGCGCCACCACGAGATCGATGTCGTCGCTGTCGGCGGCCCGGCGCCCCAGGTCGCGGGCGTGCCCGCGGTACTCGGTGGTCACGGCCTCCAGCTTCATCTCGCTGGCCAGCGCGTGGATGAGCACGTCACGGGTGCGGGCACTGGTGGTGGTAGCAGCTGGATTGACCACAAGAAGTGCGCGCATGTCCGCCAGACTACCTACCGCGGGGTATCGGCCTGAAGTCCTGCCCGATGACCTTCACGCAGGGTGACGGTGCGGGCGCGATGGGCCGATCGTGGCTGCCGCGTTCCGGTGGATTCGCGACCCCGGCTTCGCGTTCGCGGCTCCGGAGTGCCAACCTGCATGGGTGAGTACTCAGGAGAACGCGCCCTCGTCGATGCCTCTGGTGGAACCGCCGAAGCCGGCCAGGATCACGCTCGTGGCCGGACTCAACGCCCTGGAGGGCGCGGCCCTCGTCATCGGCGGAATCTACATGCTGGTCATGGGGCTGCTCGGCCGCCCCGAGAGCCCGCAGCAGGCCGAAATGGGCGGTCTGACGCTGATCGCGCTCGGGCTGATCCCGGTGTTCGCCGCCCGTGGACTGCTGCTGCGGCGCAGCTGGAGCCGGGGCCCCGCCCTCATCACCCAGATCATCGCGCTGCCGGTGGCGTGGACGCTGCTGCGGTCCCAGGGCGTGCTGATCCCGGCCGGGATCGTCCTGGCGGCGGTGTCACTGACGGCGCTGTACCAGCTGGCCAGGCCGACGACGATCGGCGCCCTGGGGATCCGCCGGCCGGGCGCGGAACCCGAGCCGGAGCCCGAGTCGAAGTCCGGCAGGGACACCGCCGCCTGACGTGTGCGCGCGAACGGGGTGCGGACGGCCGCCGGTCTCCCGGGGCCGCGGCACCGTCCGGCTACTCCTCGACGAGCAGTCGCTCGCGCAGCTGTGCCAGGGTGCGGGCCAGCAGCCGTGAGACGTGCATCTGCGAGATGCCGACCTCCTGCGCGATCTGTGACTGGGTCATGTTGCCGAAGAAACGGAGCAGCAGAATCCGCTTCTCCCGTGGCGGCAGGTCCTCCAGCAGCGGCTTGAGCGACTCCCGGTACTCGACGCCCTCCAGCGCCTCGTCCTCGGAGCCGAGCGTGTCCGCGACCGCGGGGGACTCGTCGTCCGTGTCCGGCACGTCCAGGGAGAGCGTGCTGTAGGCATTGGCCGATTCCAGCCCCTCCAGTACCTCCTCCTCGGAGATGCCGAGCCGCTCCGCCAGCTCGTGCACCGTGGGTGAACGGCCGTGCTGCTGGGACAGCTCCGCGGTCGCCGTGGTCAGCGACAGCCGCAGCTCCTGGAGGCGGCGCGGCACCCGCACCGCCCAGCCCTTGTCGCGGAAATGGCGCTTGATCTCACCGACGACCGTGGGCGTGGCGTACGTCGAGAACTCGACCCCCCGCTCCGGATCGAACCGGTCCACCGACTTGATCAGGCCGATCGTGGCGACCTGGGTCAGATCGTCCAGCGGCTCTCCCCGGTTGCGGAACCGCCTGGCCAGGTGCTCCACGAGCGGCAGATGCATCCGGACCAGCCGGTTGCGCAGTTCGGCCTTCTCGGGCGAGCCCTCGGGGAGCTTGCCCAGCTCGATGAACAACGCCCGCGCCCCGCTGCGGTCGTGTGGATCGTGGTGCCTGTGCTCGCTCATCTGGCCTGCCCGCTCCGCCTGCGACTGCTCCACCGCGACCGTACGGCCGGCGGGCCCGTCCGCCCCGTCCACCGCACGGGGCAGGTCCGCCTCGTCCACCGGATGAGTCAGGGCCTGCTGGTCCGGGATGCCTGCCGCGTGCACCACCCCAGGTCGGATCGTCTCGTCCCGCACAGGACCGTCCCCGTTCCCGTTGCTCACGCCGGCCCGGGTCCCGCGCCGCGCTGTTTGTACAGGCTGATGCTGACCGTCCGGTCGTCGGCGACCGTGGAGTCGACCTTCCCGGCCAGTGCCGAGAGCACCGTCCAGGCGAAGGTGTCACGTTCCGGGGCCCGCCCGTCCGTCGTGGGGGCCGATACCGTCACCTCAAGTGAGTCGTCGATGAGACGGAAGACGCAGCTGAGGACGGAGCCGGGCACGGCCTGCTGAAGCAGGATCGCGCAGGCCTCGTCGACCGCGATGCGAAGATCCTCGATCTCGTCGAGAGTGAAGTCCAAGCGCGCTGCGAGGCCGGCCGTGGCCGTGCGCAGCACCGACAGGTAGGCACCCGCAGCGGGCAGCCGGACCTCTACGAAGTCCTGATTCCCGGGCTCGCCTGCGATCTGGGACACCCTCACCTCCAAGGTGGCACAAACTCATTCGAGGATCCGGGAAGAGTGCCCCGGAGCCATGCGGTACGTCTTCGGTTCTTGGTCCGGCGACGCTATCGCGATCCATGATGCCGTGTCGCCAAGACCCCGTCCCATGACTGTCACTCATGGTAGGCCCACGAGTACACACAGTGGCTAGAGGTCTGCGGCGGTCAATTACGAACAACAGGCGCCGGTTTGACGTACCCAGACGTCAGACGATCGAACCGTGCTCGAAGCACCAACGCCAGCTTTCACCGGGTTCGAAGCTCCGCATCACCGGATGACCGGTCTCCTTGAAGTGCGTCGTGGCGTGCTGCATCGGTGACGAATCACAGCAGCCGACATGGCCGCAGACCAGGCAGAGCCGCAGCTGCACGGGGTGGGTGCCGGCTGCCCGGCATTCGAGACAGGCATCACTGAGGGGTGCGGGCTCGGGGCGCGGCAGATCTGATACGTGCGGGCACTCACTCATGATTGCCAGGTTACGACGGATGCGAGGACCGTGAGATGGACGCGTTGCCACTGGTGGCACTGGTCGCGGCGAGCGCGGCGGTGGCGGGGCTGGCCCGCCGTACCCCGGTGCCGGCCCCGCTGCTTCTGGTGGCCATGGGGCTGATCGGCAGCTATGTGCCGGGGGTGCCGACGTACACCCTGAACGCGCACATCGTGCTGCCGCTCCTGCTGCCACCGCTGCTCTACACCGCCGCGGTCGACAGCTCCTACCTCGACCTGCGGGCCAACCTCCGCCCCGTCGCGCTGCTCTCCGTCGGCTACGTGCTGTTCGCGACCGTCGCGGTCGGCTGGCTGGCCTACCGGCTGGTGCCCGATCTGCCGCTCACCGCCGCGCTGGTGCTGGGCGCCGTGATCGCCCCGCCGGACGCGGTGACGGCCGCGGCCATCGCCCGCCGGGTCGGCCTGCCCGCCCGGGTCACGACGATCCTCCAGGGCGAGTCCCTGGTGAACGACGCCACCGCGATCACCGCGTACAAGGTGGCCCTCGCGGCGGCCGTGGGCGAGGGGATGAGCTGGGGCGCCGGGATCGGGGAGTTCTTCCTCGCGTCGGTCGGCGGCGTCGCGGTCGGCCTGGTGCTCATGGTGCCGCTGCACTGGCTCCGCACCCACCTCAAGGAGCCCCTGCTCCAGAACACCCTGTCGCTCCTGATCCCCTTCGTGGCGTACGCGGCGGCCGAGCGGGTGCACGCCTCCGGAGTGCTCGCGGTGGTCGTCGTCGCGCTCTACCTGGGCCACCGGTCCTGGCAGGTCGACTTCGCCACCCGGCTCCAGGAGGCCGCGGTCTGGAAGATGGTCGCCTTCATCCTGGAGTCCGCGGTCTTCGCGCTGATCGGCCTCCAGCTGCCCTTCGTACTGAAGGGGCTCGGTACGTACGCCGTCACGGACGCCCTCTGGTACGCCGTGGCGGTGTTCCTGGCGGTCGTCGTGGTCCGGTTCATCTGGGTCTATCCGGCGACCTATCTGCCCCGGTTGCTGTCGAAACGGATCAGGGAGCGGGAACCCGGGACCGACTGGACCGCGCCGCTCATCGTCGGATGGGCCGGGATGCGCGGTGTCGTCTCGCTGGCCATCGCGTTCTCCATCCCGATGGCCACGGCCGACGGCGCGGACTTCCCGGCCCGCAACCTGGTGCTCTTCCTGACGTTCACCACGGTCATCGGCACCCTGGTCATCCAGGGGCTCACCCTGCCGCTCCTGGTGCGCGTCCTGAGGCTCCCGGGGCGCGACCGGCAGGCCGAGACCCTCGCGGAGGCGCAGGCGCAGAGCGAGGCGTCCACGGCCGCAGAGGCACGGCTGGAGGAACTGCTCGCCGACGAGCGCAACCGGCTGCCGCAGCCGCTCACCGACCGGCTGCGCACCGTTCTGGAGCGGCGCCGCAACGCCGTGTGGGAGCGGCTGGGGGCGTCGAACCCGGTGACGGGGGAGTCGGCGGACGACACCTACCGGCGCCTCGCCGGCGAGATGATCGAGGCGGAGCGCGAGGTCTTCGTGCGGCTGCGGGACGAGCGCGGCATCGACGACGAGATGATGCGGACCCTGCTCAGGCGCCTCGACCTGGAGGAGGCGGCGGCCTACCGGGAGGAGTCGGACTGAGGGCCGGCAGGCGGTTCCGCCGGGTCCGGGCGTCCGGTGATCACGGCGGCGACCGCGCTTCCGGCGGGGAACGCGCCCTCCCCGGCCAGCGTCGTGAGCGCGTAGAGGAGTTTGGCCACATAGAGCCGCTCGACCGGCAGCCCGTGCCGGTCCTCGAAGTCGTCCGCGAAGGCGTGCAGCGCGTCGGTGGTACGGGCGTAGCCGCCGAAGTGGAACCGCTCGTCCAGGGACCAGTCGCCGGCCGGTCCGCCGAACGCCTCTCGCTGGAGGTCGTGTACCGCCTCGCCCAGGAAGCCGCCGCGCAGGACCGGGACGCCGAGCGCGCGCTGCCCCGGCGCGAGCCCGGCGGCGAGGCCCGCCAGGGTGCCTCCGGTGCCGCAGGCCACCGCCGCCACGTCGGCCAGTCCTCGCAGCTCGCGCCCGAGCTCTGTGCAGCCCCGTGCGGCCAGGGCGTTGCTGCCGCCCTCCGGGATGACCTCGCAGGCGCCGTGGGCGCTCAGCAGCCCGGCCAGGACCTCTGGATCGGCCTTGGCGCGGTAGGTCGCACGGTCCACGAAGTGCAGCCGCATCCCGTCGGCGGCGCACCGCGCCAGCGAGGGGTTGAGCGGCCGGTCGGCCAGCTCGTCGCCGCGGACGACGCCGACGGTACGGAAGCCGAGCAGCCGTCCCGCGGCGGCAGTCGCCCGCAGGTGGTTGGAGTACGCCCCGCCGAACGTCAGTACGGGACGTCCGGCGGCGGCGAGCAGGTTGGGGGCGAGCTTGCGCCATTTGTTGCCCGGCAGATCCGGGTGGATCAGATCGTCGCGCTTGAGCAGCAGCCGTACGCCGTACCGGCCGAAGCGGTCGTCCTCGGCCGGCTGCAGGGGTGACGGAAGCGCCGGCCGCAGCCGGGAGAGGGCGGGCGGGCCGGGTGGTGTGGCGGGCATGTCCCCATTGTGGACGTGCCCGCTCGATTGTGGACGGGCGCGCTTGTGGACGGGCCCCGGGCTGCGGACGTGCCCCGGGCGGACCGTGGGCGGCTACTTCATGCGGTCATGGATCCTGGCCCGCATATCGGCCATCGTGAAGCCGCGCGGGTCGACCTTGCCCGGTTGCCACTCCAGGTGCCCGATGACGGACTTGGCCGTCCAGCCGTGATGGCGGCAGATCGCGGCCGCGACCTTCTCGATGGCTTCGAGCTGGACGTCGGGCCAGGGGTCCTTCCCGTCGCCGAGGTTCTCGCACTCGAAGCCGTAGAAGTGCCGGTTCCCGTCGGTGTTGGCCTCGTTGTCCGGCGGCAGGCTCTTCTCCGCGACGACGGCGCGCAGTACGTCGTCGTCGCCGAGGCCGGCGTGGTTGGCCCTGCCGTAGCCGACCAGGTGGACGCGGCCGTCCTTGGCGATGACGCCGTGGCACAGCGGCCCCGGCAGGTCGCTGTGGCCGTCGCGGCAGAGCTGGACGGTGGCGGCGGTGCCCTTGGTGACGGTGTGGTGGATCATCACGCCGTTGACCGGGCCCCAGTCGCCCTGCTGGTTGCGGTTGTGGGTTCGCCAGTCGCCTACCTGCACGACGGTGAGCCCCTCGTCCTTCAGGGCGGCGAGGAAGGTGCTCGCGGACATGGGTGAGGACATGGCCGACTCCTTTGCGCGTGGGGAGATATGCCCGTGGTGCGCTTGTACCCGGTAAACAGGTCCCCGAGCCAGTCATGCGCTGTTGACGGGGCTCTGTTCGGGCGGTGTGCGAGCCGATCCGGTCAATTCCGCGAGCACCGGACGCGGTTCAGCCCCTGGCGAGCCACAGGTCGGGGCCGAACACCTCGTAGTGGATGTCGGCGGCGGGGACGCCCTTGGCGAGCAGCTGGGTGCGCACGGACCGCATGAAGGGCAGCGGGCCGCACAGGTAGGCGTGGGTGTCGGACGGGACGGCCAGGTCCGTCAGGTCGACCAGGCCCGTGCGGTTTCCGGGGTGGCCGGGGCCGGGATTCTCGTACCAGAAGTGCGCCGAGGCGTCCGGGAGTTCGCCGGTGAGCGTGGCGTGGTCGGTGCGCAGGGCGTGGTCGTCGGGGGAGCGGTCGCCGTGCACGACGGTGACCGGGGTGCGGTGGCCGTCGTTCGCCAGGTGCTCCAGCATCGAGAGCATCGGGGTGCACCCGATGCCCGCGGAGGCGAGCAGGAGCGGGGCGTCGGCGGAGTCCAGCACGAGGTCGCCGTACGGGGCCGAGACGCTGAGCAGGTCGCCCGGCCGGACCCGGTCGTGCAGCCGCCGCGAGACCTCGCCGTCCGGGGCGCCGTCCCCGTGCACCCGCTTGACGGTGATCGAGCGGAGCGGGGAGCCGGGAGCGCGGGACAGGCTGTACTGGCGTATCTGGCGTGCGCCGTCCGGGAGTTCGCACCGCACCGAGACGTACTGGCCGGGGCGGAAGCCGGGGGCGGGCGCACCGTCGGCGGGGCGGAGCCGGAAGGTGGCGACGTCCGCGGTCTCCTCGGTCCGGGAAACCACCTCCCAGTCCCGCCAGACGTCACCGGCGAGCACTCCCTGCTGCGCGTACAGCCGCTCCTCGATCGCTATGAGGGCGTTGGCCATCAGCCAGTAGACCTCGTCCCAGGCGGCGGCGACCTCCGGAGTCACGGCGTCACCGAGCACCTCCGTGATGGCGGCGAACAGGTGGGTGTGGACGACGTCGTACTGGGCGGCCGTGATGCCGAGCGAGGCGTGCTTGTGCGCGATGCGGCCGAGCATGACGTCGGGGCGGGTTTCGGGGTGCTCGACCAGCTGCGTCGCGAAGGCGGCTATGGAACCGGCGAGCGCCTGGCGCTGGGCGCCGGAGGCCTGGTTGCCTCGGTTGAAGAGATCGCGCAACAGCTCGGGGTGGGCGTCGAACAGCTTGCGGTAGAAGAGATCCGCGATGTCTCCGATGGCCGCGCCGACGGCGGGCAGGGTGGCACGGACGGTGGCGGTCGACTGCTCGGAGAGCATCGTGACTCCTCGTATGGAATTGGTATTTGATATGCGCATTTACGGGCGAGCTGGAGGATGGGGGCGGGGCGAGGGGTTTGTGGTCCGGTGCCCGGGGCGGGTGTGGTTCAGTCGCCGGGTGGTGGCCCGCCGCTGATGCCGATCAGGAGCGGTCCCGTGGGGGAGGCGACGAGTTCCGCGACGGTGATCGGGTCGAGCGTGGCGTAGAAGGCTTCCGCCGCCTCGCGCAGCGCCCCGCGCAGTCGGCACGCCGACCGCAGCGGGCAGGGGGTGGTGCCGTCGCACTCGACGACGTCGCCGGGGCCCTCCAGCTCGCGGACGAGCCCGCCGATGGACGCGGTCGGGCCGCCCGGGGCCAGGGTGAGCCCGCCGCCCCGGCCCCGTCGCGCCTCGACCAGGCCGAGGTGCTGGAGCCTGGCCACGACCTTCGCGGCGTGGGAGTACGGCACCTGCATGGCCGCCGCCACCTCGCGGGTGGTCGGCGGATCCTCGTTCTCCACGACTGCGAGGCGCATCAGTACGCGCAGTGCCACGTCGGTGAATCTCGTCAGCCGCATGACGGTCACGCTAGATAATTGGCATCCCAGATGCAAGTTAACTGCTCCGCGGGCATCGCGCAGCGTTGTGCCCAGCCCAAAGCCCTATTAGTCACACTCTTTTGTGTAATGGCGCGCCGAGTCACGTGCTGAAAGGCTTCTTCAGCAGGTCAGCCGATGATGGAGAGGACGTCAGATGTCCGTTGGTGAAGAGGTTCAGAACGCGCAGGTGCCGCCGCAGCAGAGTCTTGGCACGGCAGCCGCGCGGAACCTCGCGACGACCACCAAGTCCGCCCCGCAGATGCAGGAGATCACCTCGCGGTGGCTGCTGAAGATGCTTCCGTGGGTCCAGGTGCAGGGCGGCACATACCGGGTGAACCGCAGGCTGAGCTACTCGGTCGGCGACGGCCGGGTGACCTTCGTACAGACCGGAGACCGGGTGGCGGTCATCCCCGCCGAGCTCGGTGAACTCCCGGCCCTGCGGGGCTTCGGGGACGAGGAGGCGCTCGCGGAGCTGGCCCGCAGGTGCGAGCAGCGTGACGTTCCCGCCGGACAGCTCCTGGCCACGGCCGGTGACGCGGCGGACCGGGTCTTCCTGTTGGCGCACGGCAAGGTCGAGAAGATCGGCACCGGCCCCTACGGGGACGAGACGGTGCTCGGGGTGCACGCCGACGGGGCCTACTTCGGTGACCACTCCCTCGTCGAGGGGGACGCCCTCTGGGAGTACACGGCCCGCGCCGTCACGAACTGCACCGTACTGACGTTGCAGCGGGCCGATGTGCTCAACCTCGCGGAGCGGTCCGATTCGCTGCGCGAGCATCTCGCCGGACTGCTGGCCATCCCGCAGCAGCGCACCAACAACTACGGCGAGGCGGCGATCGACCTGTCCGCGGGGCACGTCGGGGAGGCCCTCGTCCCGCACACGTTCGTCGACTACGACGCCGCGCCCCGCGAGTACGAACTGAGCGTCGCGCAGACCGTGCTGAAGGTCCACAGCCGGG